>NZ_JAHQCS010000161.1 GCF_019042215.1 Evansella tamaricis
ATCTTTAAAAAGCTTGATAGGAGTGGTTTTCTCCTATCAGGCGAGCGACGAGCGCAGCCATTGCCATACAAATAAAAGGAA
Source organism: Evansella tamaricis (assembly GCF_019042215.1). Taxonomy (GTDB): domain Bacteria; phylum Bacillota; class Bacilli; order Bacillales; family Salisediminibacteriaceae; genus Evansella; species Evansella tamaricis. The sequence goes on from NZ_JAHQCS010000161.1 coordinate 82, forward strand.
CTGAAAAAGTGGGTCTAAACTTTTTCAGTTGCTTCCTACTCGCTGCGGGGCACTTCGGAAGTGACAACCGAAGTCAAGAACGGACTTCTGTTGTCATTCCTCCACTGCCCTACGCTCGTGACCATAGGCGCTTGCGCTTTTCTAATTGTCTAGCTATATATTTAATAATCGCGGAACAGTTCCTGCAAAATAACATAAGAAGGCTTTAGCCGTTCAATATATTGAGGAACTTCTCCCCATTTATCCCAACTAAATCTTTTCATTTCAGCGGATGGAATAATCCCATTATTTTGAAGTGGTAAAGAGTCCAGTAACATATCCCCTTCTTCTTTTGGATTAATTAGAAGAGCACCGACTCCAATATCATCGATAAAAACACTGGCTTCAAATCCATCAGACCATATGTCACCGGCAACCTCTTTCTCACTAGGGTCTCTTACGTTTAACAATCCCCATGGTAAACGGATTTCAATCATTCCCTCTTTTTCATTCACATGGAAATCAGTCAGAGAGTTAAAATCAGGAAGAGCAGGATCCGCCACACCATGCCGAAGTAAGCCTGTCTCATATGATTCAAAAGGAATCACTTGATCTGTTGTGGGAATATACATTTCTTTACTGATAACAAGTTCTATTGGATGAAACACCCCGTTATTTCTTTCAGAGGCATAGTCCACTTCAGGAATCATCTGTAATTCATGACCATACTGGTAATAAAATAAATCATAATAACTGTCTACCATTAGCCTTGAACTATCATACCCATTTAATTGGAGAACGAAATCAATTCCGCCCCCTTCCACGATCCATTCGTTCCCTTCTATTTCGAAGGTGCTATTTCCTTGACCTGGTATGGTATCAAAGAAAAGGAAAGCGTTTAATGTATCAAATGGGTTTTCAGCTAATGGATTAGTCAAGTCTAAACGGATGTATAAATACCGTTCGTCGAAGTCCATATCAAGCTTTCTGATCGATTGTTGGCCAGTTTCACTATCCGTTTCATAAAGTGTAGTGCTATTAATCCAGTCATCTTTGTCACCTTTCAGCGGTATTTTCAGACTATCAAAACTGAGCAGCCCAAAGTTTTGTTCGTTCGTCTGAGCATCTGACCAATAAGGACGGCGGTATGGACTGTCCAGTTCCATTGTATTCCAAGTCCGTTTAAACCACTCATCGTGCCAGGCAAAAACAAGTCCTCCCAGCATTCCCTCTTCCATAATGTCTTCAAATAATCGGGCATTAATATCCCCTTGCTCCTGTTCGGAAAGTAAGCCCTGATTCCATCCGAACGGATTCTTATGAGTAAGTCCCCTCGAGCTAGGCACACCAAATTCAGCAATTAAAACGGGAATTCGATGAGCTTCATGTAAATCATTTAAATAGCCAGCATAACTGTTATTTTCTCCCCGGTGGTCAATAAATGCCAAGTATTCCGGGTCATAGTTTAGAAAATCCGGATAGTACGGATAAACGTGATAAGAGGCAAATTGTCCAGTCTTTAAATGGTCCTTTAAATAAATTACATTTGGATCAACTCCCACCAGATCTTCTTCCAGAGACGGTTCTGAAGGATGTTCCAATAAATCTGTTGTGACCCAATTTGTAAAACTCAGCGGTCGACTCCATTGATAAGTTTCCAACTCGTATTCCATTGTATAATCAAACATTTCAGCCAACCAATATTCAAAGGCTTCTGCACCAGTCGTATAAACATGTTTACCGTCATAATCCCCAATTTCATTATAAATTTCATTAGTTTGTAAAACCATTTCAGGATACCACTCAATTCCTAATATCCAGCCAATGACATACGGGGAAACATCGGCGGTATAGTTCCCGCTTGCATGTCCAGGATTTTCAGGTAAATGAGTATTTCCATGAACGGCATCAATGACATGTTTGATTTCTTCTTTAAAGGGTTCCACATTTTCAGGGTCAAAAGCATCCAGTGTTTCTTCGAGGCCTTCCTCCCCAATCCACATTCCATGGAAAAGAAGCAGAGGTTCTTCATGTAAAGAATTATATCTTTCTAATGCCCGATAGAAACCAGGGGGATGAAGGGTGTAGACACGAATTGCATTGGCATTCATCTCCCCAATCATCTGAAACCATCGGTAATATTCTTCTTCTGAAATAGCGGCTTCCCCTGGCCAAGTACCAGGTTTGGCGATTCCTAAGTTAATCCCCTTTATGGGGAGATCCTTCCACGTTCCATCCTGGTAAAACTGGAACGTTTGATCCCCCATTCTAGATGTATAAAAACCAATTTCATCTTCGAATGCAACTGGTGTTCTAACGATCGTTTCCTTATTACTTTCCATCTGCAGAATTGTCTGCATCATAGGGGTGTATGTTTCCCAAAAAAATCGTTCCAAGGATAGCCATTTATTTAATGTAGCTAAACCACTCATTTGGTAAAAAGATGGTATATTTTCCGTGTCCACATAATCTCCTGCAAAGTAAAAAGACCGAAATCCAAGCCTGGTAGATGTGATCACTGCAGGAAATAATGATGGAATATGAAACTCATCAATGAGGTCCTCCCCCTCTTTAGTCAGGTCCCATTGGTAGTTCCCAAGTACCTGAGATTCCTCATGTGGAACGATAATGTCAAACCAGTAATCATATCGGGGACTTTCTTCTAGTACAAACATTTCCTTACCTTCTGGTGTGAAAGTAATAGTTATCCCTTCTTCTCCAAAATGTACATCTTCTTCAAGAATGACGATCGTGTCATCTTCATGGATGAGAATAAAGCCCCCGCCTGAAAAAGACCAGTCATGATTATATTGAGATTCGTAGAGCTGTACTGCCCATGGAGGTACCTCTTCTGACTTTGATCTGTCCAATTCTGGAAAATATCTTCCAATCCATCCAGTCCAGTCTAAAGATAATAATTGGGTTAGTTCTGCTCTAGCGTCTAAAGATGTTGGACTCCCAAAACTGTTGAATTCAGCAACCAAAGTAGTATTGTATTGATATACATAGTCTTTAATCGTATGGATCTCGTCCAGAGTAATTCCGCCGTAAATTTTTTCAGATCTTTCTCCTGTAGGGTTATCACCAAAATATTCATCATGGAAAACACCATATGTATCGGCAATGTAAATGATATCTAATTCTCCTAAATCATCTGGAATCTCCTTGATATCATACTCTTTATCTTCTAACGGAAAAAACCCAAAATAATCGATTGATTCGTCGTAGTGTTCTCCATTGTTTGGATTAATTATTTTTTCATGATTCAGGAGCCAAACGAGTCCCTTATGTTCCCGGTATGTCTCATCTGGAACAGTTTTATCAATAATTGCAATACGAAGTTTAGTTTCTTCCGCGAAATGCCATATTAAGAAAGGAAGAGCAGCTCCTGTGAGTAGAAGTATTGGAGTAAATAGATATATAAGCTTTTTCAAAGCAAATCCTCCTAATGGGAAAAATAGTGAAATAAATAGTTAAGATTATTTTATTCTATATGGAATTGATATACTATAATAATCTCAAAAGAAATCGAATATTGTCAAAAAAACGGAGAGGTTCCTAACTGATGATGAAAAAAATAATAAATATAACGGTAATAGTATTAGCAGTTTTTATCTCTTTTGCTTGTAGTTCAGAAGAAAGGGGCGGTATACCATTGGAATCAACATGGCTTTGGGATGCATCCCTCATTGAATCGGAAGAAAGCACAGAGAAAGTAAGAAATTTTCTGCACGAAAACAACGTGGAGACAGTTTATTTACAAGTGGACAGGAATATATCCTATGAATCTTATCGAAAGTTTATAAAAACGATTAAAGAATTAGGAATTTCTGTACATGCGTTAGACGGAACACCAACATGGGGGCCAATAGAACATCAAACGTTTATACGTTGGTTGACAGGCTATCAACAATCTACGGAGATGGATGGAGCATTTGATGGTATCCACCTCGATATTGAACCTTACTTAAGGGATGATTGGGAAGGGGAACGGAATGATGTTATTGCTGTCTATCAAGAATCCATTTTACAAATGCTTGAGGAGGCAAAACATCTCAATCTCTCCTTTGGTGCAGATATTCCATTTTGGTTTGATGAAATAGAGTACCGGAATGGATTCGGTGAAGGGAAACTTGCTCACTGGCTAATTGATAAGGTAGACAACATTACTATCATGGCGTATAGAACAGAATCCGAAGGGGAGAATGGCATCATTGATATTGTTAGCCAGGAGATGGAATGGGCAAATGAAATGGGGAAAAACATAATCATAGCAGTGGAAACAGTTCCATTACCGGAAGAATATATCACTTTTTACGGAAGTGCAAAGGAAGAACTAGAAGTCCAACTTGGTATAGTAAAAGAGCGTTATGAAAAAGATTCTGCCTTTAGTGGATTTGCAATACATCATCTTTTTTCCTGGATGGAGATGGAATAACGTTTTTTTGTGACAAAGAGACTCTCCTTTAGAGCTAATCCCGTAAATGCTTTGTGATTTGGAGAGTCATGAAGTCTTCTGCAAGCACTGTATTTTCGAACACTTCCTTTGCTTGATGTAATAATTCCTTGGCGTCTTCCATTTGATATCTGGAACTAATGTGGTTTAAAAGTAGTTGTTTTGCTTTCGCTAGTTTCGCTACAGTAGCCGCTTGTGTAGATGTGGAATGGTAATAATCAAAAGCTAATTCACCATCTTCGGCAGAAAAGGTCGATTCGTGTACTAATAAATCTGCTTGTTCTGCTAATCTAATTGCTGTCTCAGAAAATTTGGTGTCCCCTAAAATTGTCACTACTAATCCCTTTTTTGGGGGACCGATAAAATCTCGCCCATGAAAAGATCTACCGTCATTCAGAGTGATGTAAGATCCTTTTTTTAGTTGTTTTAGATGGGGTCCAGTAGGAATTCCAGCTTCTTTTATTTTTTCCATTAGTAATGGCCCAGGAAGATCTTTTTGGGTTATTCTAAAACCATAAGAAGGAACGCCATGAATTAGTTGCCCAGTTTCCACTATAAATTCATCACACTCAAAAAGAGGTTTTTCATCTTTGAATTCCTTTATGTCTAATGGGTAGCGTAAAAAGGTATAACTTATTTTCATGGATATTTCAATAAAATCTTTAATTCCCTGGGGCCCATAAATGGTCAGCGGGGTTTCAGCTCCCTGAAATGAACGACTTCCTAATAATCCTGGTAAACCAAAGATATGGTCTCCATGCAAATGGGTGAGAAAAATTTTATTAATTTTTCGTAATTTAATAGAAGTATGTAATATTTGATGTTGGGTCGCTTCTCCACAATCAAATAACCAAACTGATCCTTCTTTATTCATTATATGTAAGGCAAAGGAAGATACATTTCGATGCTTGGCTGGTACGCCAGAGCCTGTTCCTAAAAAAGTTAGTTTCACACTTGTTTCCTCCAGATCTTCAAAAGATAATTTAGTTATTCTATATGTTAATGGAGTGGAGGGTTAATTTCAATAAAGGAAAGGGGGCTGGGACATTACTAACCGAAAATAATAAAAAAGTGGTTACAAACATCAAAAATGATGACTGGAACCACTTTTTTGTCTTATTGTTAAAGCAACGGCTGAAGACCCCGCAGGGCAGGAGGCTGAAGCGTTGCCCGCGGCAAGCGAGTATCCTGGGAGTGGAAATCAACACTAAACGATAATTAATCAAAAAAAATTGGTACTCACAAATTATTGCGAGTACCAATCTTTTTATTGTTTACTGGGGTTTTGTCCCAGCCTCCACCTGATATACTAAATGGTCCATCGGTCTATTATAACTCCCACGAGTACCCAATCATCTTCATGTTCTTCAAATGCAAGAATGAGAGAAGCCCAATCCAACTCATCCTCACTTGCAGGTACAAAGTACTCAATCAAATTAGCATCCGAGTACACTTCATCGGCATTGTGTAGTGTATTGCCCCGTTGAGTCAACTCGTTGTAATTAATTTCCTCCGCTTCTGTAAAATCTCGAATAAAGAGGTAATCTGAGTAATAATCTGCAGGTGTTAACTCTATAGGTTCTCCACTTCCATCTTGATATCCCCATTGATAAACTTCAGAATCATTCATAAAACTCTCAATTTGGTCCACCGTTAATTGGTTATGCTCATCCTCATTGACATAGGCATAAGGGGAGAAGCGGACTCCTCTTTCGGGATGAATATACGTTGAAATTGTCTCAAAATCTTTATTTTCAAGTAGATCTACGATATTTTCAGACTTTTCCAGAATCACTTGTTCCTCTGGTACCATACTCTTAAGTTGATCAATCTTTTCTTCTTTTTCTCTTAACTGTTGATTAAGCTCTTCCACTTGTTCTTCTTTTTCATTTACTTTTTCATTTTGTGAATTTAATTCCTCTTCCGTATTATCCAATTCTTCTAATGTAAGGTTTAGTTCTTCCTCCATTTCCTCCAGTTCTTCCATATTATTTCCGGTTTCATTCTCGTTGAAAGTACAGGCTACAATAAACGAACTTAAAATACATAATAGAATAATTTTTCTGGGAGATGATGAAAACACCATAAATACCTCCTATAAATATGTTGAAACCAATCGAATTAGGGTTATCCTCCCTATACTCCTATTTCCTATTATAAAAGCATACAAACATTCCTATGGGATGGGGTTAAGTAACACAGAAATTTTTGGGAACAATACTTTTATGGAATAGGAGGTGGAAATCATGGAAGTAACTCCCTTACTTAAAGTAGAGGAACTGGCATTAAAAAAACAAAGGGTGTTTATGCAAAGTAAGTATAGATATTTATTACGTGCGATCATAGCTAGTATGTTTATTGGATTTGGTGTAATTGTTGCTTTTAAAACGGGTAACTTTTTTTATGCTGTTGGCTCCCCATTTACTTATCCTGTTGCTGGCATTACTTTTGGTGCAGCAATAATATTAATTGCGTATGGTGGAGGGGATTTATTCACGGGGAATACCTTCTATTTTACACTTGCTGCGCTTCGTAAAAAGATGAGATGGATGATGGTAATAAAACTTTCAGTGTTTAGCTATTTAGGAAATAGTATTGGCGCAATTGTATTTGCTATTTTAATATGGACAACAGGACTTTTTTCCAATACATCTACAAACTCTTTCCTAATAACAATAACTGAATACAAAATGACTGCACCTGGAATGGAATTATTTTTTCGAGGAATTTTATGTAATTGGCTTATCTGTTTGGCTTTTTTTATTCCCATGAATTTAAAGGAAGAAGGGGCTAAACTTTTTGTTATGGTAATCTTAGTTTTGTGTTTTTTTATTTCCGGATATGAGCATAGTATTGCAAATATGTGTACATTCGCCATCGCACTGGTGTTGCCACATCCAGAAACAATAACATTGACCGGAGTTATTCACAATCTTGTTCCTGTGACGGTAGGAAACATTATCGGAGGAAGTGTATTAATGGGATATGTATATTATTATTTAAATAAACCTAATTTTGGAGAAGACGTTACAGAAGAATAACCATAAATTCAATAAAAAGATAAATGACAAGTACATTTAATTTTAGTATACTTTACCTCAATAAAGAAAAACACACATGTTCTTTCTGTGTGTACATTTAAAAAGGGATGATGGTATGAAGGTTGTAAAGTTTGGTGGAAGTTCCGTAGCTAGTGCAGTTCAATTTGAAAAAGTATTTAAGATTATAGTGGGTGATCCAGAAAGAAAGATAGTTGTAGTTTCTGCACCTGGAAAAAGAGATGACCAAGATATAAAAACAACAGATTTACTTATTCAACTGGCACATAGCGTAACTGGAGATACATACAGTAAAGATTTACTCAATAGAGTAATTTCAAGATATGGTGATATTGTAAATGGACTTCAATTGGAACAACACCTACTAGATGATATAGAAGACAGCTTGTTGGCAACGATCCATGAGCATCGTTTAGAAGAGGGACGGCTTTTGGATGCCTTAAAAGCGAGCGGTGAAGACAATAATGCGAAGCTTATGGCAAATTATCTAAGTTCCAAAGGTTACGAAGCAAAATATATTTCTCCTAAAGAAGCTGGAATAATTGTAACTGCCCAGCCAGGAAACGCAAAGATATTGCCAGAAGCTTATGTGGAAATTGCAAAGTTAAGGGATCACTCTGGAATATTGGTGGTTCCAGGTTTTTTTGGTTATTCTCATTCGGGACATATCGTAACCTTCCCAAGGGGAGGTTCCGACATTACAGGATCCATCCTTGCTGCTGGGATAGGGGCTACTGAATATGAGAATTTCACAGATGTGGATTCCATTTTTAGTGTTAATCCTAACTTAGTGAATCAACCAATGGAAATTAAAGAAATAACGTATAAAGAAATGCGTGAACTTGCTTACTCTGGTTTTTCCGTATTTCATGATGAGGCTTTACAGCCAGTCGTCGAGAAGAGGATTCCTGTAAGGGTAAAGAATACGAACCATCCAGAGTCTCCCGGAACAAGCATTGTTGCAGAACGTAAACCGACAAAACATCCAGTTGTGGGCATTGCGAGTGATAAAGGTTTTTCATCGATTAATCTTACTAAGTATTTAATGAATCGGGAAGTGGGATTCGGCAGACATTTATTAGAAATATTAGAGGATGAAAACGTATCCTATGAGCATACTCCCTCCGGTATAGATACTATGTCAATCATTATTAGAAATCACCAATTAAGTAGTGGGAAAGAGGAACGAATAATTAAGAGAATCCAAGAGGAATTGTTGGTGGAAGAAATTCATATGGAAAGGGATTTAGCCATGATCATGGTTGTTGGAGAAGGGATGGCTAAAACGGTTGGAATTGCCTCCAAAGCTACAACCGCACTATCAAATGCAGGTGTTAACATAAAAATGATTAACCAAGGTTCCTCAGAAGTGAGTATGATGTTTGGTGTTGACGAAAGCCAAGTGGATTTAGCAGTGACGAGTCTTTATTATGCCTATTTTAGTTCTAACAAAAGTGACCATGGATAAGGGTAGTAGACATCAGAGGTGTAAAAAGTTAGTTCAATGAAATCGCAGGGCAAAAGCAGCTGGGACAAAACAGTTTTAAATGAGAAATCGAACGAAAGGATAGTATTATACTTCGTTTCCGCGAACGGCTAGTGAGCACCATTGCTCCTATACCTGTTTTTGTTCGTTCGCGATCTCAGGTAACACTTTCGTTTTATCCCAGTCTCTTTAAAGCTTTTACATGTACCCCTCGTTATTTCCATTCATAAGGTGTTTCTTGATACACATAATAGTTTAACCAATTAGAAAATAGAAGGTGTGCATGGGAACGCCACTGATTTACCGGTCTTTGTTTAGGATCATTACCTGGAAAATAATGTTCAGGAACTAAAATATTTATCCCCTTCTTTAAATCACGTTCATACTCATCGGCAAGAGTAGATGTATCATATTCCAAGTGCCCGGTTGCAAAAATATGTTTCCCGTCTTTTGACATCATTAAAAAGGGCCCCGCTTCCGGAGACTGAGCAAGTAACAGAAGTTCGTTATTTTCTAACAACTGAGTTAAGGAAATATCAGTATATCGGGAATGGGGGGCTATGAAAATATCATCAAACCCCCTAATCAGCTTAACTCCCGGAGCAGCGAGAACTGTATGGTGGAAAACCCCAGAACATTTTTCCGGCAGATGAACTTTTTCAATCCCATAATGGTGATATAAGCCGGCCTGTGCCCCCCAACAAATATGCATAACAGATGTAACATTTTCCTTCGTCCAATTCATAATCTCTTTTAATTCCATCCAATAACCGACCTCTTCGAATGGAAAGTGTTCAATTGGAGCACCGGTAATAATCATACCATCAAAACGAAGATGTTTAATGTTTTTGAATTCCGTATAGAATTCTTCCAGATGGGAACGGCTGACGTTCTTTGGTTCATAGGAAGAAGTTCTTAACAAGGTTATATTGACTTGCAATGGAGTATTTCCGAGTAAGCGGAGCAATTGCGTCTCCGTTTTTTCTTTCTCTGGCATAAGATTTAAAATGATAATATTTAAAGGTCGAATATCTTGATGGACCGCACGCTCGTCATCCATAATAAAAATATTTTCTTCCTCTAAGATTTGCCTGGCTGGCAATTGTTTTGGAATATTTATGGGCAAAGGAATCACTCCCCCAGTTTTAATTTGTAAATTTTCTATACTATTATATCAAGAGTAAACTGGAGTTCAATATATTTATATATGGTATATGCCGATTCAACTGAAAAACAAATGATGTATCATTTATAGACAATTATGTTAACGTTTTCAATAGATGTGGATAAATGTCGATATATGGAATATGATAGATGTAATCAATTAGGAAATATTTACAATGGGGAAGGATGAGATGGAATTGAGCAAAAAAAATTTACTAGGTATAATTATTCTATTTTTTGCAATCGGTTCACTAGTAGTAAGACAGTTTTATGTTCTCCCAGGAAACATATTACTTGGACTGTCATTTGTTTCTTTTGCTGCTATATACTTCATTTTTAATAAAACTGCGGATTATTCTACTATTGCAGCAGATTTAATAAAAGAGAAAGACTTAGAAAATAAAGAAAAAAAAGAACAACTAAAAAAGAACCCCAATTTATCCTACATTATTAATGAATTTTCAACTACTATGAAAGAATTTCAGGACTCTATTTTTCAAATAAATAAAATTACCAATGTAGTAATCGAGACAGCAAGTGAATCTTCGGCTCATGCAAGAGCAATGACCGATGTTAACCTCGCTGTATCACAAGGGGCACAACAACAGGCATTAGATGCAGATAGTGCCAACAAATCCACTTTCGATTTGTCAGATCAATTTGAAAACGTTCTTCACTCTGTGGAAATAATGGAAAACGAGATTGAAAGATTAAGAGAACTTAAAGAGAATGGGAATAATAATTTGTTAAAGACTATTGATTCTGGCAATAAAACAAAGGGAGAACTTATAAAGGTAATTGATGTTATTGAACAATTGAAAAAAACAGTAAATCAAGTAAATACAATTACATCAGTAATTACAAACATAGCTTCGCAAACAAATCTACTATCATTAAATGCATCTATTGAAGCGGCAAGAGCAGGGGAAGCGGGACGGGGCTTTTCCGTTGTCTCTAATGAAATTAGAAATCTTTCTGATCAAAGTTATCAGTCTGCTTCGGAAATTGGAAAGATCGTAACGGATGTTCAAGGGGAAATATCAGATGTGGTTGAACTTATACAGGCAACGCACGAAAAATTCCAAATACAGCAGGATACAATTCAAGATGTAACAACAGCCTTCGGTACGATTGACTCCAGTGTGGATAATCTAGTGTTAAATAAGGACCAAATAAGGCAACACATGAATGTTTTAAATGATGCAAAAGAAAACATCATTACTGCCATTAGTAGAATTGCCAGTGTAGCCCAAGAATCTGCGGCATCTACGGAGGAGGCGGCATCTTTAAGTATGCAACAGAAACAATCAAGTGAAATTCTATATGATCTGTCTAATACGCTACAGCAAATCGTTGATAAAGTAGGGGAATCTATAAACAAGTATGAATTAGGAACAACGAATCGGAAGCAAAAGAAAGTAGCATTTGTAAGCAACTTATATGAAGGGCATCCTTTTACAGAACAAATGATTAATAACACAGAGAAAGCAGCAAAGAAGTATGGGTATGCCTTTAAAGCATGTCACTTAAAAGACGGGGACAGCATGGATCAGATTTCTATTATTAAGTCTTTGAAAAAGGAAGGTTTAGATTATTTGATTCTCATTCCATCGGATCAAAAGAAGATTAGACCTGTCATTAATGAATTAGAGGAAGAACAAGTGAAAACGGTTTGTGTTGATACGGACGTACCTGATAGTAAACGGATTAGCTTTATTGGTACGGATGACTATAGTGCAGGTTTGACAATGGGAAATTTAATCGTTAAGACATTAAACGGAAAAGGTACGATTATGTTAAGTACAATTAATGAGCATCAAGAAAACTTAAATAGCCGTATAAAGGGGATCCAGGATGTCATCATAAAGTATCCTAATATCAAACTAGGGGGAATTCAAAAAGGACATTACAGTCATCGGGATCGCTTACTGGATTTAATAAAATACATTGATAAAACTCCAGATTATGACCTCGTTGCGGGGGTGGATGGGGATTTTGGAAATGTTATTGCCCTATTTGCTAAAGATCATGATATTAAAGATAAGATTTTCATTGGGTTCGATAATAACCCGCAAAATTTAAAATTTATTAAACAAGGAATTTTACATGCGGTCGTATCTCAACGACAAAAGTTATTTGGAGAATTTGCAATAAAAAAATTATATGATTTGGATGCTGGTAAGTCTGTTAAGAAGGAAGAACTTTTAAGTACTTATGTAATTAATAAAACAAATGTAAGTGTTATAACTAATGAGGGAAGAGAATCTAATTCATTAGCTGGACGTTAACTGAAGGAAAAATGGATTAAGAATAGAATAAATATAGAAATAGGTATAAATAAAGTCTAATTCATGAACAGTAGACTTTATTTAAATTGTGAAACTAACTCTGAGTAGGGGCGGTTGGATGAATAAGAAAAATTTATTATATGTTTTATCAGGTTTTATTATCATTCTTCTTATCGGCATAATAATAGTATACGATGATGAGGAACAGGAAAGAGATAACGGGGAATTAGCTGAAAGTGACACTAGAGAAACGGAATTAGATACCTCCTTAAGTGTGGAAGAGCGGGTGGAAAATTTGCTTAGTCGTATGACCTTGGAGGAAAAAATCGGACAGATGGTACAAGGAGAGATCACCACCACAAGACCTAAAGATGTTAAAGATTATTATCTTGGTTCCATATTAAACGGTGGAGGTTCAACAGTATCTCCAAATACGCCAGAAAAGTGGCTTGAAACGATAATTGAATATCAAAACATGGCAGGCTCCACTAGATTAGGTATACCGATTATTTATGGGATTGATGCTGTTCACGGGAATAACAATGTTTATGGAGCAACAATTTTTCCCCATAACATAGGGCTTGGTGCAACCCGTGACAAGGAACTTGTCAAGAGAATAGGAGAAGTCACAGCGATGGAAGTTAGCACAACTGGCATGCATTGGAACTTCGCGCCAGTGTTGGCAATACCCCAAGATGAACGGTGGGGGCGAACATACGAAGGGTATGGTGAATCAAAAGAGCTTGTAACAGAATTATCAGTTGCTTATTTAGAAGGGATACAAGGAGTTCCTTCTGACAAAGATTTTATGCACGGTACAAAAATTATCGGAACAGCTAAACACTGGGTTGGTGATGGTGCCACAACTGGAGGAATAGACCAAGGAAACATTATATTAACAGAAGAAGAGTTACAATATCACATTGAACCGTACATTTCTGCCATTGAGGCAGGAGCACGAACAGTTATGGTCTCATATACGAGTTGGAATGGTTTAAAAACCCATGGCGATCACTATCTAGTAACAGAAGTGTTAAAAGGGGATCTTGGATTTGACGGATTGGTTGTATCCGATTGGAATGCCCACGAGCAAGTTCATCCGGAATATGAAGAAGCGGTTAAACAAAGTGTGTTAGCCGGAGTGGATTTATTTATGGTACCTGATAGCTGGAAAGAATTCATTGACACATTAACAGCGTTGGTAGAAGCAGATGAAGTTCCCATATCACGCATAGATGATGCCGTGACTAGAATCCTTCGGGTGAAGATGGAGGCTAGGTTGTTTGAAGAACCATTTCCCGATGAAACTCTTATGGAAGAGGGCACCTTTGGATCTGAAGAACACAGGGAGGTGGCAAGGGAAGCAGTTCGAAAGAGTCAAGTATTGTTGAAAAATGAAGGGGATATACTTCCATTATCGAAGGATATGGATATATTTGTAGCAGGAATAAAGGGAGATGACATAGGGTATCAATCAGGTGGTTGGACGATTGATTGGCAAGGTTCACCAGGGAATATCACACCGGGAACAACCATCTTAGAGGGAATTAAAAATATCGTCTCCGATGATTCCATCATTACATATAGTGAGGATGGTGTAGGTGCTGAAGGGCATGATGTTGCCATTGTTGTAATTGGTGAAGAACCTTATGCAGAGATGTTTGGGGATGCGGATGACCTAAAACTGAGTGAGGAAGATATGAGACTGCTCCAAACCGTGCAGCAAACGGATATCCCAATGGTAGTCATCTTGCTCTCTGGAAGGCCTTTGATTATTACAGATGAAATTGAACATTGGGATGCATTTATTGCATCATGGTTACCTGGAACAGAAGGCCACGGTGTTGCAGATGTTTTATTTGGAGACTATCCTTTTTCAGGAGAACTTTCCATGACATGGCCGAAATCGATGGAACAGATTCCGATACATTTTGAGGATGATGACTACGATCCCCTTTTTCCGTATGGATTTGGTTTAAAAACAGATTGAAAACAGGTGACTGCTTAGTATGAAAAACACTCTATTTAATAAGCATAGAGTGTTTTTCATCTATCACGGATGCCTTGTTTACGATAAAGAAAACTAATAGGTAATAGGGTTTAAAGTATTATCACAGTATACAGGTAATGTGACAGTTATTTCTGTACCTATACGGTGCTCACTTTTTATGGATATATTTCCGTTAGAATGATCAACAAGTTTTTTAACCATATAAAGGCCAATACCTTGACCTTCTTTATCCTGATTTGTTTTCCCATACTTTTGAAAAAGTTTCGAGAGTTGGTCCTTGGTCATTCCCACTCCATGATCTTTAATGGTAAAGCAAATTCTTTTGTTTTTTTGGGATGCAGTAAACCTAATTTCTGATTGCTCTTCACTATATTTAATTGCATTACTTAATAAATTGGAAAGGATTAATCGTAAACCAATTTTATTATTTATTATTCGGAATGTATAAGGCAATCCTTTCATATCCGAAATTAATGTTACATTTTGAGTTCTTGCTTTTACCTCCATAAATTCCAGAACGCTTCTCAGTATTGGAACAGCATCAAAGTTTTCCTTCTCCCATAAAGTCTCACTAGAAAGCATTTGCTCCGTATGGATAATATGTGAGATTTCATGATCTATTACATCAATGTAGTCATGTATGGAATAAATTTGTTCATAGGTTTCTTGGCTCATGCCCGGTTCTTTTGAAAGGATCAAAGATGCATAGGCCTTAATAACCGTCAGAGGATTACGGACCTCATGTGATACAACATGGATGAAATCAAGTTTACGTTTATATAAATCCACTTCTGATTGTAGTTCGTGTTGTTTTGATATGGATGGAAAAACAACATTTTTTTCGGAGTTCTGATAGAGTGTGGAACGAGGGAAACCTTCGTCAGTCATAAGATATTCGTGGTGGGTCATGAGAGATGTTAATAAAGATGCGGGTAGTGTATTGCCGTTATAGGCACAAACACAAAGCAAACTAATATTAGTCAATAAATGATCGGCAAGATGTTCAAAATGTATTAATTTTGAATGAATATCTGCTTCCTCTTTCCACTGAACTCTTGCCCATGTACGAATCTGACGATGGGACTTTTGAAAGGGCTCAATGTATTCGGAAAAATAGGATAATGTACTTTCACAACAGAAGTCCCCATACTTTTGGTAATAAGTAAAATTATCTATATAATGAACTCTTTCGAGCTTTGCTGAACTTGCTAAAAAGGATAATTTCTTCTGCAATAAGTGGATGGTTTTTAAATTATCAATAACAATTACTTCTTGATCATGTTCAATGCCATCAATAATATAGCTTATAGCATTGTTTAAATAGTTTTCATCGTTTTCGTAAGAGTATAAGATATGTCCTCCGTTGGAGACATCTATGTTGTTGTTAAGACGCATTACTGGATGGTGGTTCAAAAAAGTCTCCCCCTTCGGTTTTGTCCAATTCTCAAAATCTGTTTAATTATACCATTTCAGAATGTAAATTATAAGGAAATCCCACAGAAAAATATCGTTTAATAACTACAAAATCTGATATTTTTTCTATTAAAAGTAATAGGTGTATTTTTTTTCTCAAAGTTAAGACTGTGAGTAACTCCGAATTAAATAAAAAACGATAGATGGGGGTAAGTTAATTGGTTTCTGAAGTAATCCTTAAAGTTAAAAATAATTTCGTCAAAAAATATAAAAGTGGCTATCCATTAATTATGAAACAAGCATTAGAACAATGGAGTGATCTGAATACAGAAGGGTCCATTGTTCGGTTAATGGATGATAATAATAATTTTATTGGAAAAGGTTATTATGGGGAGCAAAATAAAGGATTGGGCTGGATATTAACTAACTCGGCATCGGAAGAAATTGATGCTCCATTTTTTCTGAAGAAAATAAAGAAATCTATTAGCTTTAGAAAAGACTATTATGAAAATGCAGATACAACAGCTTTTCGTGTGTTTAATGGAGAAGGGGATGGTATAGGGGGGATAACTATTGATTATTATGATGGTTATTATGTCATCTCTTGGTATAGTAAAGGGATATATGCCTTTCGGAATCAGGTGATTAGTGCTTTGAAGAGTGCTGTGTCATATAAGGGAATTTATCAAAAAAAACGGTTTAGTGAGGATGGAAAGTATATAGAGGAAGATGACTTTATAGCTGGTGAACGGGGAGAGTTTCCGTTAATCATAAAAGAGAATGGAGTTAACTTTGCCATATATTTAAATGAAGGAGCCATGGTTGGAGTCTTTCTTGATCAACGGGAAGTACGTAAAACCATTCGGGATAAGTATGCAAAGGGAAAGACGGTATTAAATACGTTTTCCTATACGGGGGCGTTTTCGGTTTTTGCAGCATTAGGTGGTGCCGAAAAAACAACTAGCGTGGATTTGGCAAACCGTAGTTTAGGAAAAACGATTGAACAGTTCAGTATAAATGGAATTGATTATGAAGCACAGGATATAAAAGTGATGGATGTGTTTGACTACTTTAAATACGCAGTAAGAAAGGGATTGAAGTTTGACATGGTCATTCTGGATCCCCCTAGTTTTGCCAGATCAAAAAAAATGACGTTTAGTGTAGCAAAGGACTATAAAAACCTACTTAAGGAAACGATCAGTATTACAGAGGATGAAGGGATCATTGTGGCATCCACTAACTACAGTGGGTTTCATATGGATAAATTTAAAAGTTTTATTAATAGTGCTTTCAAAGAATTGGGAAGGAAGTATGAGCTGCTTGAAGAGTATTCTCTACCATCTGATTTTCGAACGTCAGAGCATTTTAAAGAAGGGGATTACTTGAAGGTTGTATTCATAAGGAAAAAATAGATAAGGTTTTCTAAGAAAGTCCCGCTATTACATTAAAAGGGATAGGGTTTTATACCTAATGCTAATTTGGGATAACTGGAGAGTAAGGGATTTAGCAGTACAGTATTCAATGAAAATGTGATCTTAGACTAGTTGTTTTAATAAAACAACGGTAAAATTATCGATTATTTGAAAAATTTATTAAAGTTAACAACTACTAATTCTCAAATACATGGACATATATTCACATAATAGAAGTTAGGGTGGTAAGTGGTGTAGGTATAATGTCATAGGATATGACAGGACGTGGATATGTGGTCTAGTAATTTGTTTGATATCTTCAAAAAAATGTAAAAAAAGATGTGTGAAAAATACAAAATAAATGAGTAATCTGTTGGGTGTTGTAATTTTTTGTAATGTTTTATCATGGACACAAGAGATCAGTCAGAGATGAATAACACTGATTCTCGATAAAGGCAAAGCTGGTGAAAACCAGTGACGCAAAGCTATAGGGGCTTCTGTGTTTATGCACAATGCTAGCCAGTTACCGAAAGATCAGGGAGAGGTTTTCTTCTATTTATAGTATGTGGAATTATTGGGAAGTGTCCCGTAAGACCCCATAGGACTAAAATGAAGAAAGTCTATTGGATAACCCCCCTTTCGGTAAAGGCGGGGTTATTTTAATGATTCGGAGGTGAAGCTTTGGAAGTAGTAAACCTGAGTAACCAAAAAATGATTGCACCAAACGTAGACAAAGCATATGGCTTTTATAAACGGTTGAAGGGCTTAATGTTTACGGAAGAGCTTCTCTCAGGTTGCGGATTACACATTAAACCCTGCCCGTCCGTTCACACTTTCTTTATGAAATATGCCATCGATGTTCTTTATCTGAATAAAGAAAATGTGGTAGTTGGTATCGATGAGGCATTGGCACCAGGGAAAGTGGGTAAGCGTTACAAAGGTGCAGCATCAGTCGTGGAGTTATCGATCGGATCGGTGAAAACATCGGAAACTCAAGTGGGAGACAAAGTGGAAATTAATAATTAAATTATAAAGGAGCGAGAATGCATATGTTAGAAAAGTTCAAAGGATTATTAACAGAAGAAGAAGGACAAGGGATGGCGGAGTATGCTTTAGTTTTAGGCGTTATAGCAATAGCAGTTGTAGCTATTTTAGTAACCTTTGGTGAAGCAATTGTAGATCAGTTCCAAGAAGTAATTGATAACTTTACATCATCAGAGGAAGGATGATCAGAATTTCTTCAACTAGTACTAACTTAATCGTATAAAGACAAAACACAGAAATAGCTTTACTAAACTAGTAAAGCTATTTTTGTAGCATGATCGTTCAGTGAAGGGAGAGCATGTTGATGTTATTGTTTCTCTTAAGTATCGTCTTAGTAGTATGTGTTTTTACAGATTTAAAAAATAGAAAAATATATAATATAGTCATTTTTCCGTCATTGCTCCTGGCAATCGTATTCAATGTGTTTCTTCATGGATGGACCGGATTATTAGATAGTTTGTTAGGTTTTTTATTAGGCTTTGGGATTCTATTAATTCCATATTTGATGGGTGGCATGGGTGCTGGAGATGTAAAGTTCTTAGCGTTGATAGGAGCCATTATGGGTCCTGCATTTGTATTTTCAACGACAATTTACATGGCATTGTTAGGGGGAGTAATCGGCCTAATTATCCTATTGTTTCGTGGTGGGTTCATCCATAACATGAAATCGTTCTTCCAAGCTCTATGGGGCATCAAATATGGAATTAAGCCAGAAATGGGGTTCAAGAGCAGAATGAATACAACCTTCCCTTATGGAGTGGCAATTGCTGGAGGAGCGTTTTTAACATTTATTTTACATGGAGTGGTGTTCCCATGATTAGAAGCGAAAAGGGACAATCATTGGTGGAGTTTGCCCTTGTTATTCCCATTTTATTAATTTTAATTGTTGGAATTGTAGATGTGGGAAGAATGCTATACACCTATTCCAGTTTGCATTTTACTGCTCAAGAAACGGTGAGACTGGGAGGATTAGGAAATGAGGACAACGTTTTACGTCAGTTTGCCCGGGATAATTTTACAGCAGGAGATTCTAGTAATTTGACAGTGTTGATAACCCCAGACCAAGGATCCCGTGTTTCTGGTAACTACGTTACCGTAACTCTCCAATATACGATAGATCCCATTACTCCATTTGCCAGTGTCTTATTATCTGATTCTATCTTACTAGTTTCTGATTCAACGATCCGAATAGAGTGAGGGGGAAGTATGAACAATGATGAATAAACTAAAATCCCTTTTTAAAAAAGAACAAGGAAATGTTATCGTATTAACATCGTTAGCCTTCACAGCACTTATTGGTTTAACAGGTCTTGTTATTGATGGGGGAAGCCTTTATATGACCAAAACCCACTTGCAAAAAGTTGCAAATGCAACGGCGTTATCGGGAGCGCAGGAGCTAACTGGTGAAACAGAGACAATTAAAAAAATAGTTGATGATGTATTAAACTCTCATCATGAAATAGCTTCGTTGGAGCAATTAGAAATTGAAAATCATTCCATTACAGTGGAGTTAAAAAAACCAGTACATTTTAATTTTATTACGTTATTTGGATTTGATACTTTAGATGTGAGAGCACAGGCTACGGCAAGACTAGGGACCATGGGAAGGGCATATGGTGCAGCACCACTTGGAATTGATGAGAGTATTCCCTTAGAGTACGGAGTTATCTATGATTTAAAAGTGGATGAACAAGGGGTGAATATTGGAAATTTCGGTATTTTACGATTAGAAGGCCCAGGTGCCCAAGTTTATGAAGACAATTTAAAATATGGGTTTGATGGTGAACTAAAAGTTGGGGATATTGTATACACACAACCAGGGAATATCGCGGGGAAAACAAGGGAGGCAGTGGATTACCTTGTCACGACGTGCGACAGTCCTGAAGATCGCACTTGCAGGAGAGTCCTATTAATACCGGTAATAAAGCCGCAACATAAACAAGGGGGATCTATGCCAGTTGAAATTAAAGGCTTTGCCTACTTTTATTTAACCGAACAAGATAGTGAGGATGATAAGACGGTAAGGGGATACTTTTTAGAACGGGCAGGTACAGGTTTTGAAGAACCAGGTGCATCCAACAAAGGAGCGTATACAATTAGACTTTCGGAGTAGGTGAAACGATGCGATCAAAAATGGTCTTTTTCATGGCGATAGTAATGGGAGTAATAACAACAGTACTATTTTATCAATACATCCAAGGGGCAGGGCAGTCACAAGAAGTGTTCGTAGAAGAAGAGATGGCGGAGGTTGTTGTTGCCGCTGAACCTATTATGGGAAATCAAACAATAACAGCAGAGATGCTGGGGAAGAAAGAGGTAACGAAGGCTAGCCTTCACCCTAACACTATAATGGAGATGGACGACGTGGTTGGTAAGTTCTCCACTACACTTATTGAATCAGGGGAAGTTCTCTTATCACACCGCTTTAAAGGGGAACAGGAAGAAAAGCAATTCGTATCAAGGAAAGTTCAGGAAGGTTATCGAGCGGTATCTCTCGGGGCAGACTTTATTCGATCCGTATCTAATCTAATAGAACCAGAAGACTATATTGATGTCATCTTTACAGAAACCATAGAAGAAGAAGTTATATCGGAAATTATCTTATCAAAAGTAAGAGTTCTTGCGGTAGGCAGGAAAATGAATCCTCCATCAAGTGAAGATTCATATATTGAATATAACTCTGTGACATTAGAATTACAGCCAAGTGATGCTGCCATATTAGTCAACGCATCACAACGGGGTTCTTTACATTTTATGTTACATTCCAGTATTAATATGAATTTGAATGGAGATTGAGGCTAATTTCTCTTTCGTTCATCTGCTTTATAAAGGAGGCGTGTAGGTTATGTCAGAGGGAGTTCAAACTAATACCATCCAGCAGGGAAAAGTTGTTGCTGTTTGCAGTGCAAAAGGTGGAATAGGCAAAACGCTGATCTCTGTCAACCTCGCAGTATCATTAATTAAAAAGAATTTAAATGTTTGTTTAATTGATGGGGACTTTCAATTTGGAGATGTGAGTGTCGCCATGGATTTAACTCCTACCTATACCATCAGGGACATCATAGAAGAAATCGAGGATCTGGAATCTAACACAGTCACAAATTTTTTAACGAGACACTCTTCGGGTGTGAGTGTTCTAGCAGCACCGGAAAGACCCGAGTACGCTGATCTTGTTGTCAGTGAGAAAGTGATTACAATAATTAACAAACTCAGGGACAATTTTGATTATATCATCGTGGATTGTGATGCTGGAATCCAAGGGACAACATTGGAAATGATGGAAATAGCGGATGAAATATTAGTAATCACTAACTTAGAAATGACGGCTCTGAAAAATACAAAATTGATGCTGGAAACATTGGGAAAATTAGAGTTTAGGGAAAAATCCCAATTGATTATAAACCGCTATACAATGGAAAGTTTGATCAAGGCGGAGGATGTTCCGAAAATGTTGGGAGAAGAGAAAGTTATTTCTATTCCAAATAATTTCAAACTTGCTTCTCAATCATTAAATTTAGGTATCCCATTTGTGATAAGTCAGGGGAAATCAGATTTGGCAAAAGCTGTTTTTAAGATGACAGAAAGTTTAGTATCAAAGAATGGGATAGTGGAACGGAAGAAAGAAAACCAATCTCTTTTGAAAAAATTATTTCCATCACCAAGGTAGTGGGGAGGATAAGCTATGAGTCTGTTATCAAAGTTACAAACTAAAAATGACCATAAGCATCCACAAGTATCTGATCAAGAAGGCAATCACGAGCAAACAAACCAAGATAACATCCAGACAGTTATCCCGGAGTTAAAAAAAGTGGAAACACCTAAAAAAAAGAGTATTAGGAAACAATTGGACCAGAAACATAAAGATCTTAAGGATCTATTGCATAAACAGATTTTACAGGAAATGAAAGATAAAGATGTGGAATCCATTGTATTAAAAATAGATGAAATGGCCATTCAAATTATCGAAGAAAATGAGTCATTTCGTGGAAATATAGACCGAAAGGCTGTCGTAGAGGAATTAATTAATGATTTGACAGGGTTCGGCCCGATTAATCCACTATTATTAGATGAAGAAATATCAGAAGTAATGGTAAATGGTCCGAATCAGGTTTATTGTGAACGAAATGGAAAATTAATATTAACGGATATTGTTTTCAGAGATAACGAACATGTTTTAAACGTAATAGAAAAAATTGTAGCCCCCATAGGTCGAAGAATTGATGAAAGCAGTCCGATGGTAGATGCAAGATTACCGGATGGTTCCCGTGTGAATGCCATCATTCCTCCACTGGCGTTGAATGGACCGACTGTGACGATCAGGAAGTTTTCTAAAGATCCCTTTGGTATTGAAGACCTTGTTAATTTTGGCACACTAACTGCTGAAATGGCCACATTCTTAGATTCTTGTGTAAAGGCAAGACTTAATATCTTTGTGAGTGGAGGTACAGGATCGGGAAAAACAACCACCCTGAATGTGCTATCGAATTTTATCCCGGATGATGAACGGATTGTTACCATTGAGGATGCAGCAGAAATTCAACTTGGACAAGACCATGTCGTTTCACTGGAATCAAGACCACCTAACATAGAAGGAAATGGAGCAATTACGATAAGAGATTTAGTCCGTAATTCATTAAGGATGCGTCCCGATCGGATTGTGATTGGGGAAGTCCGTGGTGCCGAAGCATTAGACATGCTTCAGGCAATGAATACTGGTCATGACGGGTCATTAGCCACCGGTCACTCCAATAGCCCAAGGGATATGATTGCCCGACTGGAGACAATGGTATTATTGGCAGGAGTAGAATTACCCGTGAAAGCCATTCGTGAACAAATTTCTGGTGCTATTGATGTAATCATTCAACAATCCCGGTTAAAGGATGGTTCACGGAAAATAGTAAAGATCACGGAAGTTCAAGGCATGGAAGGAGATATTATAGTACTCCAAGATATTTTTACGTATGAACAAATGGGTTTAGATGAAAACCGAAAAGTTTCTGGGAAGTTGGTTCCCACAGGTGTTCGGCCTAAATTTTATGAGCGTCTAGAAGCATCCGGAATTACTATTCCGACTAGTGTGTTTATAAGGGAAGAGGAGTGGAGTAAATGATCGAGTATATTTTATTACTGGCTTTCCTCTTTTTTGCGTTTTTGCTATTTTACTTCATCCTACAAATTTTGTTTTTAAATAACAATAAGATGGAAAAACGAATTAATCGCTATTTATTAGAAGAGGATCACGAACCGTTGGAACCAAAGAAATTCAAAATAATCCTCGACTTTCGTCTTACGAAAGAAAGAATTCGAAAAAAGTTAATAAAATCCGATAAGAATTCTAAACTGGAGAACCATTTGTTGCAGGCAGGGTTACCATTAAAACCGGAAGAGTTTGTTATGTTTAGGTGGATTTCAATGATTTTAGTGACAGGAGTTCTGTATCTTCTAACTAAAACTATTTTTATAGTGCCAATTGGGATGGTTATTGGTTATTTCATTCCAAAGTTCTTTCTAAAAAAGAAGAAGAATGATAGAATCAAAAAATTTAACGATGACTTACCTGAGATGATATCCACCATAGTAGGTGCTTTAAGGGCAGGATTCAGTTTCCCTCAGGCACTGAAAAGTGTACAGGAGGAATCCAGCTCCCCAATGAAAGAAGAGATCGGAATGGTTCTTCGTGAGATGCAGTATGGCTCTACGATTGAAGAAGCATTAAACAATTTAAAGCAGCGAATGCCCAGTGATGATTTGGATATTATGATTCAGGCGATTCTCATCCAGCGTCAAGTAGGGGGGAATTTAGCTACCGTGCTTGAAACTATCGTCAAGACGATCCGGGACCGTGTGAAAATACAAGGACAGATACGGACATTAACAGCACAGGGGAAAATGTCAGGATTAGTAGTGGGACTTTTGCCTGTTTTTCTAGCTCTTATACTATATGTCGTGGAACCAAACTACATTGGTGTACTTTTTACCCATCCAATAGGTTTGTTATTACTAGCTATTGCGGGAATATCTTGTGCTATCGGATTTTTCCTCGTTCAAAAAGTCACAGCAATTGAGGTGTGAGCAAATGATAATCTTTTTATATACTTTCACCATACTACTCATTGTATTTGGATTTATTTTAATGTGGCGGGAAAAGAAAGTAGAAGTACAAACGAGAATAGCAACCGTTTTTCAAGGCAAGACAGAGAATATAGAAGAGGGATATGAGGAAGATTTAAAATTGTCTTTTTCAAACAGAATTTTAATCCCTATATGGAAGAAATTCAAGAGAAAGTTTAGTAAAAATGTAAATTCAAAAAAACAGGAGAAACTGGAAAGGAAACTCCTTCAGGCAGGTAACCCCCTCGGAATGACAGCAGTGGAGTTTCAAATTGTCCAAGTATGTTTGTTTGTATTCATACCTACCATATTTGGTGGCTATTCTCTCCTTATGAATATGGGAGTTGGACGCACAATCTTGGTAGCAGGTATAGGAATCTTATTAGCTTTAATGATCCCCTCCTACTATTTAAAACAAAAAACAAATGGTAGAAATAAACAAGCTCAAAAAGAACTCCCGGATTTTTTAGATTTAGTAACGGTTAGTATTGAAGCCGGTCTTGGCTTTGATTCTGCCTTAAGTAAAGTGGTTGCAAAAGGAGATGGAGTATTAGCCAACGAATTTCAAAGGTGTTTAGAAGAGATGAGGTTGGGAAAAACGAGGAGAGAGGCGTTATCTGGTGTTCGTGATCGATTACAAGCGGAAGATGTTAAAGTTTTGATAGGTTCAATTATACAAGCAGAGCAATTAGGAATCGGAATGGTTCAAATCCTAAGAGTACAATCAAGTGAAATAAGAGAAAAGAGAAAGCAACGAGCGGAAGAAGCTGCAATGAAAGCGCCAATTAAAATGTTATTTCCTCTGGTCGTGTTTATCTTTCCCTGTATTTTTATTGTGATATTAGGCCCTGCAATTATTGGTATTCTCGAAACCTTTTAAAAAATGATTTGATTACAGTAATTATAGTCATGAAGAAGAGAGCATCTAACAAAATGATGCTCTTTTTTTAAGGCTTTGTTATCGTTCAATGTTGATTTTTGCGAAATTCACTCCCTTTCACCACTGGCACAAGTGCGACATCTGCTCATTCTTCGCAGTGTCTTCTTAGCCGCGGGCGGTTCGGGAGCCTCCTCGGTGTTTCACACCTTGCGGGGTCTCCCCTGAACTCGCTTTTCCCGCAGGAGTGTCGTGAATTTCGCTAAAAATCATCCTATTAAAAAATCAACATTAGCCTTTAACATAGCCTTTTTTAAATACTATAAAAATACTATTTTAAATATAGGTAATAAGAATTATAATAGAAGGAGAAAACAGGAAAAAGATGTCGAATTTGAAATCATATGTTCGATTTATTTAGTATCTTAATAATTAAATAGATTAAATGGCAAACTATGCGAAAGCCTAGGACGCAAAGCCACGGGTCTAAACATGAGAATGTAAGATAGCCGGGTTACCTCAGATTTTATGCGATCTAGTGTCTAACATACTGCGGTTACGCAGTATTTTTTATACCTTAAGAATTTTTAACTTCACTAAAGGATTAAAGTAAGCCAAGTTTTTCTAATACATTCAGCTAATTAATTAAAATTAAATACATAGGTGATATAAAGGGGGAGTAACATGTCAACCAAGACCATAAAGAATCTAGTGATGATGTTGTTCCTGATTGGGTGTGCACTTCTATTTAAATTACAAAGTTTTCATTTTATTTATGGTATAACTCTTTCATTTAGTACGATTTTTTTACTAGTGTTTGTTACGTTATTTGGTGTTCGGAAAACACTAATTGCAACATTATTAATTCACTTCATTAATGTAACCGTTTTTGAAGTAATTCCATGGGATATTATCTATATTATGGAAGTAATCATTGTTGGGTTCCTCTATAACTCCAAAAGAAAAGGGAACATGGTTCTATGGGTTATTGTTTTCTGGATTATTCTAGGCATACCAACATCTTTAATATCTTATCAACTCTTTTTGCCGGAACTTTCAGGAATTGTTTTATCATTTAAAATTTTATTGAATGTCTTTAATGCGTTTATCAATGCTTTAATTGCTGATATTATACTGTCTTACATTCCATTACGAAAATGGTTGGAGGAAAATGGAAAGAAGCATTTATTTAATTTTCAACATTTACTATTCCATATGATTATTTGTGCCATTATTTTTCCTTTTTTAATTAACAACGCCATTATTCACTGGAATAGTTATCAGTCCTATCAATCTGCAGCGGAACAATTAGGTATCAATGCTTCCAATAATATAGAAAAAGAAATAAGTAAATGGACTAAGGAAGAGATGGATCATCTTAAGCTCTT
Organism: Evansella tamaricis; assembly: GCF_019042215.1. Classification (GTDB taxonomy): domain Bacteria; phylum Bacillota; class Bacilli; order Bacillales; family Salisediminibacteriaceae; genus Evansella; species Evansella tamaricis. Next base: position 26,770 of record NZ_JAHQCS010000161.1, read on the forward strand.
TAGTACTATTCAACTTGGGTATTTAAATGAAGTGATTAACCGAAATTCATCCGCTGAAATATATGATATCGTAGTCACAAATCAACAAGGAAAAGTGATGTCAACAACCTATACAGAAAGGGAGTTAGGAGCCAGTTTTACTTCGACGAACAATGCAGATGTGGAGAGCATTTCAGAGAACTTCTATCAGTATTTATCATATGGTTCAAGGGAACCACTTCTCTTAGCATGGTCAAAGGGAAAATATATTTATGAAACTGAAATAGCGAATGAACAAATAAATCTCTCAATTCATTTTCCAATTTCCTACTACCAAAACAAAGTGTTGGAGGAGTACTTTGGACAACTTCAATTTATACTGCTCTTTCTAGTTTTTGCAGCTACTCTTTTATATTTTATTAAACGTATTTTCGTTGAAAATTTAAACAAGCTAGCTATTACTACAACGGGATTACCTACAAAGCTAAAGAAATCGGAAACAATAGAGTGGCCAAGCAGTTCTGTTTTAGAAATTAATTCTCTCATGAATAATTTTAAGTCCATGTCTTCCAACTTAAATAGCATGTTCCAAGAGAGTAACGAGACTAATAGGATGCTGGAAAACACAACACTTCAACTTAAAAAATCTGAAGAAAAGCTGCAACAATTAGCTTATTATGATAATTTAACCAAACTTCCCAATCGAACGTACTTTCAAGAGTATTTAACAACTTTACTTAAGGAAGCTAGAAATGCTAATGGTAAGATTGCTGTTTTATTTTTCGACTTGAACGAATTCAAGTCTATTAATGATACATTAGGGCATGCAGCAGGAGATGAATTATTACAACGGGTGGCCAATAAGTTTAAAAAACTAGAAACAAACCTCATAAAAGTATTTCGTCTTGGCGGAGATGAGTTTGTAATCGTTATGAAGGTAGAAGGAATAGAAGAAGTATCAGAATTTGGAGTAACAATACAAGAGATGTTCTCTGAGCCATTCACATTAAAAACATTATCACTATATATAACAACTAGTGTAGGTGTCAGTTTATTTCCTGACAATGGTAATTCGGTAGATGAATTGGTAAAGCATGCAGATATGGCAATGTACAAATCAAAAGAAATGGGGAAAAACCATATAGAGTTCTTTAATCAACAGATGCAAAAAGACTTTAAGGAGAGGATGTTATTAAATAGCGGACTCAGACAGGCACTTCAGGAAAAACACTTTGAGATGGTATACCAGCCAAAAATTAATAATATAACAGGGGAAGTTTCGGGATTTGAGGCCCTGATGCGTTGGAATCATCCAAAGCTAGGGAACATATCTCCTGCCAAATTCATACCTTTAGCAGAGGAACTGGGTCTGATTTTTCAATTGGATGAATGGGGATTAAAGGAGGCTTGCAGACAGAACAAAGAATGGCAAGCGGCAGGAGTGGATTCGATACCTGTGTCTGTAAATTTATCCGCGAAACATTTCTATTATGATCATATAGTACCTATGGTAACAAAGGCACTGGATGAGTCAGGTCTTGACCCAAAGTATTTAAAGTTAGAAATAACTGAAAGTGTATTTATGAAGAATGTACAAGCTGTCATAACTAAAATCGAGCAGTTAAAAGAAATTGGAGTATTAATTTCAATTGATGATTTTGGCATAGGATATTCATCGTTAAATCATTTAATCCATCTTCCTATTAATGAAGTGAAGTTAGACAAAAATTTTATCAGTGAAATTAATATGGATCAAAAGAAAGCGGCTATTTTCAAAGCAATTGTTGAATTAGCCAAAAACATGAAATTAAATGTTGTGGCAGAAGGTGTAGAAACAGAAGGGGAAATGCACTTCTTAAAACTAGAAAAATGCGATGAAATTCAAGGATACTACTATAGTAAGCCACTTTCAAAAGAGTCCTTTTTGGAGTTTATTAAAAGAAAGAATGAAGGAAGCAAATGAATGTGTGAAAGGGGGATAACATTGTGGGTAGTATGAGTAAAGTTGTTTTCTTAATCATGTTTCTTATTATAGGAACGGCATGCTCTTTAATGGAGCCAGAAACGGAAAGGAAAGAGGAAGAACTATTAAGCATAAACAGTCCACTCGACGAAAGGGTAATACCAGAGTATGACCCTAATGAAAACTATGAATTAACATTATGGTCTTACTTTAGTGATGGTTGGGATGAGGCAATTGAAGAGTTTCAAAAAGACCATAGAAATATAGAAATTGAAGTAAAAACATTTCCATTTGAAGAGTATCAGGAAGTTTATTTTAATGCACTTGTAAATGGGAATGTCCCAGATATTATGGTCTTTGATAGTGATCATTTTGGCTCATTTACTGCTATTGAAGGGTTAGAAAATTTAAAAGATCCCCCTTATTCAGCTGGAAAATATAAAGGGGACTTTTCAACCCATTTATGGGAAGTAGGATTATCATTTGATCAGGAAAAATTAATTGGAATACCCTTTAACACGTCTCCCCTTGTCACCTTTTATCGGGCAGATATCATGGAGGAATATGGATTTCCATCAGAACCTGAAGAATTGGCTGTTTTCATGGAGGATCCTAAAAACTGGCTTACTATTGGAGAAACTTTAAAAAAAGATGATAGGTGGATAACTCAGTGGATTAATGAGATCATGCATATATATAATTCTGGTACTGGACTATATAGTAATCAATTAGATTTCTTGCGGGATAACGAGGAATTTGTGGAAGGGATTGATGTGGCAAAGGAAGCGTACAGATTGGGTATAGTGGCAAACTTTGATGTCTGGTCCCCTATAGGAAACTCTAAACTACAGTCGGATCAATTAGTGATGCTTTATCTAGGAGCGTGGGGTGCTGGTCAACTAGAAACATGGGTGCCAGAACAAAAGGGAAAGTGGCGAATGACGAGGCTACCATTTAATATATTCGGATGGAGCAACAGTACAATTCTATCCATTCCAAGAGATAGTGACAATAAAGCAGCAGCTTGGAGATTTATAGAACATTATACTTTTGAAGCCATGATGAACGGAACAGTGGGAAGCGTACCTGGCTATTTATCAGCAAGGAATAATGCCAACACCATTCATCACCAGAATGAGTTTTTTGGGGGGCAGTATGATCAAGCTCTCTTTGAGGAACTTATGAGCCAAACGAAAGAACATAAATTAACGCCACTGGACCAAAGGGCGAAAACCATTTGGGATGTTCATTTAAGTCAAGGGGTAGAGTGGGGCGTTGACACAAAGGAAATTTTAGACAGGATAAATGCCCAATTAGAAGCAGAACTTGGAAGAGAAAGAAACATATTATTGGATAATCTCCAGTCATCTCCTTAGAAGAATAAATGAGAACAGAAGAAAAGGTTCCTCCAAACAATTGCTGGAGGAACCTTTTCTTTTTTTAGTCTACGATATTAACAAAAATGTCTTTAATAGATGGATTTTCTTCAATTAATCCGAAATCCTTCATCCAATCGATCGTTTCCTCCCAAGATTCTTTATCTTGACTACCAAATCCATTGGGAGATTCCATTTTTGGCAATAATATTTCAAGGCTTTGTTTTTCAACCTCAGGAATAAGGGGGAAATTAGCCTCATCTTGGTTATTTAATAGAATATCTAGAGCATCTGTTGGGTTCTCAACCATGTATTCATACCCTTTTGTTGCTCCACGCCAAAACGCACGAATCACGTCCTCATCCTGATCCCAAATTTGGTCATTTGTTACAAATACTAATTCGTAAAAACTAGGGACACCATAGTCTACCGGGTTGAAATAACGGGTGGCATATCCATCATGTAACAAAACGGGTACTTCATGATTGATATATGCTCCTGTAACAGCATCCACGCGCCCGCTAATAATGGACGAACCAAGTTCGAAGCCAACATCAGTCATCTGTACAGTATCAGGGTCTCCTCCGTCATTTGTCACCATTGTTTTAATCAATGCTTCGTTCAAAGGAATACCAGGATAACCTACTCGTTTTCCTTCTAAGTCACGTGGGGATTGAATATCACTATCCTCTAAAAAGATCGTATGATTTAAAGGAGAACGAACAATAGCTCCTATTGCTTTTACAGGCACATCTTGATTTGCACGGGCGGTTACAACATCTGGCTGGTATGTAATACCTAAAGTGATTTGTCCAGCTGCAGCTAGATTTATAGGGTCTGTTGGATTTGCAGGAAACTGTAAATTTACGATTAACCCCTCTTCTTCAAAAAAACCAAGCTCTATGGCGGTGTATAAATAACTGTGTACGGCATTTGGATACCAATCCAACATAACATCAATTTCCCTTAACTCACGATCAGAACTATCGTCCCCCGACATTGCTTCCGTATTTGAATTATCGTCAGTACCGCATCCAGATAATAGAAGCGCTCCTAACCATAAACTAGATAGCAAAATATAGAAATTTTTCATATCGTTTTCCTCCATTTTAATGTAAATTTCTCCAGTAATGCGACGAGTAAAAACAAGACAATACCTATGGCAGACAGGAGGACGATTGGAGCAAATACACCTGCCCCATCAAACTGGGTCATCATTCTCCTGCTAAAGTATCCAAGACCTGCCTGTGCCCCAAGCCATTCACCAATAGCTGCACCGATAACACTTAACGTAACAGCAACTTTAAGCCCTGAATAAAAATACGGTAATGCAGAAGGAACTTGTAACTTAAGAAAGATTTCTTTTTTACTTGCCCCCATCGTTAATAGTAAATCTCTCATTTCTTTACTGCTGGACTTTAACCCATCAAAAGTACTGACCGTAATAGGAAAAAAAGTAATTAATAATGTTACTGCAACCTTACTCCAGATCGAATAGCCGAACCAAAGCACAAAAATAGGTGCAAGTGCTATGATCGGGATTGTTTGTGAGGAGATAATAATTGGATAAAATGTTTTTTCAGCAATCTTGCTTGTATTCATCCATATGGCTAATCCAACCCCCAGGATAATGGATAGAGAAAGACCTGTAAGGATGACTCCAAGAGTTGCGGGTAAATGACCAAAAAATAATATCCCTTTTAATTCCCATAGCTTTCGGGAGATTTCAATGGGAGATGGTAATATAAAGGACATCCCTATTGCACGGGCAATGAGTTCCCAGATGATAAGACCAATAACAATTAATAGACTTGGGGCATATAAGTCCCTAAGTTTACTCATAGTCTCACCTTCTGTCTAAGTTGATTCAATAGATCTTCTTTTAACTTGATAATTTCTGGCAAGTGCAGATCATTAATGCCCCTAGGTCTTCGAAGTGGAATGGGAACTTCCTTTAAATGTCGTACTGGTGTTTCCGAGAGGACGAAGATTCGATCAGATAAGAAAAGAGCTTCGTCAACGTCATGAGTAATAAATAAAACCGTTGTTTTCCGCTTTTCCCAAAGATTTAAGAGCCATTCTTGCATTGAAAGACGTGTGATAGCATCTAGGGAACTGAAAGGTTCATCCAATAGGAGTAAATTAGCCCCACTTAAGATACTTCGGAGAAAGGAAACCCTTTGTTTCATACCACCGGACAAAACAGAAGGTAGTTCATCTTCCAAACCTTTTAATCCAAACTCTTCAAGGAGTTCTATGACTTGTTGATATGCAACTTTCTTTTTCACTCCTCTTAATTCAAGGGGAAGTGACGCATTTTGAAGGATTGTACGCCAGGGTAATAATAAGTCTTTCTGAGGCATATATCCTACACAACCCAATCTGTTTTTCATGTACTTCCCATTAAGTAGAATGTCACCTGAAGAAGGTTGTTCTAACCCCGTAATCAGCTTAAATAAAGTTGTCTTACCTGAACCACTTGGTCCTAAAATGGATACGAATTCCGATGAATGAATAGTAAAGCTAAGGGACTCAATAATACTAGGATTTATATCATTATTTTTACTTTCATATCGAAAAGAGACTTTTTTAAACTGTAGAGTGGAATTACTCATCTTTAGGCCACGTCTGTAAATGATAGGACATATCCCAGAACAAGTATTCAAACCGTGTTGTATTTAGAAAGTATTCTTCCAACTTTTCAAGTTCCTCTTCTTTTTTGCCGTCTGTTAATTCATCTAATAGATTTATACACCACTGAGCCAAATTTCCAAATTCGTCGGAACTGTACATCTGAATCCATTCTCCATAAAACTCGTGATCCCTTGCACCTGGAATCTCATTTAACTCTTTTCCAATTTCCCAGTAACTCCACATACAAGGTAGAAGTGCTGCCAGAAGGTCTGCAAGTGTACCATTCTGACCAACGTGAAGCATGTAATGGGTATATGCTAAAGTTGTTGGTGCAGGTTCAGCATTTTCCAGTTCTTCTTCGGTAATTCCGAACTTTTTCGCATATTGCCGATGTAACGACATCTCCTCGTTTAAGGTGGAATCTAGTAAACCAGCAAACTTGCCCATCGTTTCCACATCTGTTGCTTTTACGGCACCAATAGCAAATAATTTAGCGTAATCAATAAGATATAAATAATCCTGAATCATAAAATAACGGAACTTTTCCTTGTCCAAGGTGCCATCACCTAACCCTTGAACAAAGGGGTGGGTATGATTTTTTCTCCAGATTGGCTGTAATTTCTCATATAATCTTTCACTGAACTTCATTTTTTCCTTACCTCCATTTCTAAAAGTATAAAATAAAAAACCACTTCCAGAAAGAAGTGGTTGAATGAAATAACAATAGATACGAACTACTTTTTTAAGAATTCATTAAAAAGTAATTTATCATCCACACTTCTTCCCTACGCTAGTACGAACTAGATCAGGTTATAAGGGTTAAGACAAATGTCTCTCTCAGCTCAATATGAGCACCCCTAGGAGTGATCTATTTAATTTTCAAAAAATTCCATGAAAAGAATTCCATTTATAGTTGTAACATAATAACTAAGATTGTTCAACAATCAAAGTTATTTTAAATCCTCAGATTTAATGTTCTATTAAATCACTTACTTGTACGGTATGCTCTTTTTGAGAGTCTCCTAATGGGAAAATCCTTGCTGTTTCGCTATCGTTATTCACATGTTGAATATATACTGGAGTTCCTTTGTAAGTAACATTTGCCATCACGGGGATTCGGAAAATTCTATTCCTGACTGTTCATCGGGTTACACCCCTCCGTTTAATTGATATTAATCAATTACTTTTGGACCTTCTTCCAGTAAGCCTTTAATATCCACTTCTTGTTCATGATTCATTGCATCTAATGGGAATATTTTTGCTGTTTCTTTATCAGGATATACCTCCTGGATATATACAGGAATGCCATGATAACTTACATTAACCATTACAGGGGAATCCACAATTTCCTGAATGCGTTGGCTGTCCATTAGTTTGGTGCCTCCTTTTGTTACGAAGGATGGTATTCACCCCTATTTTTTGATTTCTTAATTCATTTTATTCAAGCTAGGGATCATCCATCGTTGACGATACCAACAGTAAATCAATAGTATTCTGTTGTTTTTCGAACATTAAAGGATAACAGCCCGTCCTGTTTGGGCCGAATGGTAAAGCCCGTTAACGATTTTTTGCAAAATTAATCCTTGTTTTCTAGTGGAAATTGGTTGGGTTTCAGTTAAACATCCCTCTATAAACTCAGCAATGAGGTTTGCATGATAATTTTCTTCTGCTAAATAGGCAGGTGTCACATCCAAGAGTGTTTCATATTTCTCCTGAAATATTTTTAGGGGAAAGACATTTGCGCCTCCCATATCTCCCGTCAGTGTGACGTTCATAACATCATCTTTCTCCACATTTGCTGCAAAGGCAGCATCTAATGTGATAGAGGCACCATTTTTAAAGGTAATCATCCCTCGGGCCATGTCCTCCACAGAAAAGTTCTCCCAATCCCATTTCCCTAATAAGCCGACTCCAGGCCTTTTTCCAAGCTTTTCGTAAGTTACTCCGAGGACGGTGTCTGGTTCTGGATAACCCATTAAATATAAGGCGGTGTCAAGCATATGAACCCCAATATCGATGAGGGCACCTCCACCTTGAAGATCCTTATTTGTGAATACTCCCCATCCGGGAATGCCACGACGCCGGACAGCATAAACGGATGCTGCATAAATGTCACCCAATTCCCCTGCCTCAATGAATTTTTTTAGTGTCCGCACTTCAGGGGAGTGTCGGTAGTGGAAGCAATAACTAAGTATTTTCCCTGCTTTTGTTGCTGCATCATTCATTTGTCGGGCTTCCTGATCTGTGACTGCTGGAGGTTTTTCACAAAGAACATGAACACCGGCGTTCAGGGAATCTATTGCCTGTCGAGCGTGGAATTTGTTTGGCGTACAAATGCTCACCGCATCAAGGTTAAGGACTGCCACATCATTCAGCATGTCCAAGTAATTTTCATAAGCATGGGGGATGTTAAATTCATCAGCACATGATTCCGCTTTTGCTAAGTTGTGATTTGCGACAGCAACAACATCGACTCGGGGGTCATTTTGGTAATTCGGTATATGGGCACTTCTTGCAATTGCCCCTGCACCAATTATACCCACACGCAATTTATTAACCATGGTTCATTCACCAGCTCTCTTTATAATTTAATTACGTTCATTATAGTACTGAAACGAAGTTGGGGGAATAGCGGGAAGGAATTAGTTTTAAGAAATCTGAAAGGGTTTTGTCTATAATAGATAAGACAAAACAAATTTATTTTCACTGGAGTGTAGGATAATGCAACAAATGGGAATAGGGAGAGATATCCCGAAAATAGAAACAGAAAGATTTGTATTGAGGGGAATTAAAGTATTGGATGCACCGGAATTATTTAAATTTATGTCAGATAAGGAGACAATGAAGTATATAACTCCAAATCCGGTGAAGCAGGTGGAGGCTATGGAAGAGTTTATTGAGGAGAGTATGGAAAACTTTCAACAGGAGAAAGAAATTCCATGGGTGATTGAGACAAAGGAAATGAATCAAGTGATTGGAATGTTTCGGTTACATAAATTGAATCTCTGGCATCGAAAGGCAGAGATGGGGGTGGTTATTCGTAAAGAATTTCAGAAACGGGGTGTTATGACGGAGGTCTTTCGTACAATCGTTCCTTATGGATTTGAGGAATTAGGATTAAACCGAATTGTGGGGGATATCTTTGCAGGGAACACGGGGTCGAAAAAGTTACTATTGAAGTTTGGCTTTGTACAGGAAGGTGTTTTGCGGCAGACAGACTTCGATGGAAAAGTGTTTCATGACACGATCGTTTTTTCCATGTTGAGATCAGAGTTCGCTTTAAAAAAGCAATTGTTTATGTAAGATATAATATGTTAAATAAAAAACAGGTGTGAATAAATTTTCCACATCTGTTTTTTAAGGTGTTAACTTGGGTGTTAAAACGTATATTAATAACAATAACTATTTAATAATTCAAGGTTACAATAACTCCAAAAATAACATATGTAAGGCTACTCGTCAGCAAAGGGTTCCAAATAAATGTTAGCTTTTCAATTTTTGGTTTGTAAAATCCCCTTAACATCACTGATTCCTCGATTTCAGCTACTCTTGTAAATCCATCATTAGCAACGGAAAAAAAGAATGTTAATCCAAATACGATCAGACCAACAGTAGCGGCTATATCTGACCAGTCAAACCTTGTGAAGCCTGATATAAAAACAGTAAGAACATGAATTAGTATAACTAAAAGAAAGTGTTTTACCAATAAGTTCTCCCTCCATTATTATAAAAATAACTCTCCGAGAATCACCTTGACCTATCTTTAAGTGGTAAATACTGTTCGTATGTCACTTGACATTCTACATTAATGATAACATGCAAAAGTAAAAGATTTTCAAAAAAAGCAGACCATATATACAACTCGGCCTGCTAATTTACCTGTTAAATGCTCTCCTGAAAGGGAGGTTAGTTTAAGTGTGAATTATATTTTTTTCCCTCTCAACTGAATCCGTTTCCCTTATAAAGAAAGGGGTGTTTTCTGATGTAAAACTAATAATTTGATAATTCATTAACCGGTGCTTGAATGATAACCGGGTTTTTAGCTGGATCCAGCCATTGCAGTATTTTAACCATATTCCCTTCGGAGACACCGGTACAACCTAAAGTTCCCCTTGTGGCCACATGGAAGAAGATGGCGCTTCCGGCATATGGTTTTGGATTACTAGTATTATAATTGATGACGAATCCATAATTGTATTGAGGGATGGCCATGTCTTCGGCACTGGACCATTGCCCTTCTGTTTCTTTTCTAGATTGCCACGTATTGTATAGCGCTGATTCAGGATCATCAACCCATACATCATCCTTGGTAATCCCCCTAAATGATAATTTTGTTCCAGGATTCCCTTTCTGACCAAAGGCAGTTCCAATGGTGTATTTTCCCCTAGGACTTTTTCCGTCCCCTTCAACCTTTGTGTTTGCAAAACCATTTCTTCCAATGAATCCGGGAACAGACATGACTTTGTCCCAGGAACCATTTGAGTTTCGTTCAAATGTTTCAATCATAGCAGAGCTTGTGGAATATCCAGAGGTTGTTACGATGATAACTTGATTATTTCCACTGACTGTTGTAAGTTTGTCTGCTGCATTCTTTTCCGGACTTTTTTCTTTAGGGGGAGAAGAGTCAGAACTTGATTTGTTTTCTTCTTTTGGAGTACTTGATTTTTTAGTGCTCTCTTCCTTCTTTTCGGATGTATTATTACTAGTAATTACTTCTGTTTCCTTATCAGAAAGGTAGGTTTTGTTAACGAAACCAGTTACTTTCTCAGAAGTTACTTTCACCCAGCCGTTAGTGGGGTTCTCTAACTCTGCCTCCACTTTTTCATTAATGGAAAGAACACCAAGTACACTATTTTGAACACCTGGACCGGAACGAACATTTAATGAGGATACAGATACATATTGCGTTTTTAAGATAGGCTCTTTAACCGTCTCTTCTTCCTGCTGTTCTAATTCTTCTTCTATCTGTTCTTCCGTCTCTTCTGTTTCTTCATCTCGGTCTACAACAACCTCTTCAGGTTCTTGTTCCAAAGAAGTTTCTTCTGTATCACCCACATTAATCAAATTCTGATCAGGATTATCTTCTTCGGCATCTGCCTCTGTTGTTGATTCTGCTTCTGCAGTGGATGGTTGAATATCCTTTCCTTGAAAATAGGAAATGCTTAAGATGAGAATTAAGGCTGCCGCAATTGCGCTAAGTATGTAGATCCATTTTTTCTCCATCGAATACCCCGTTTCAAAATGTGTAATTATTGTATATATGGGATTATTATACTATGAAAATATACCTGATTCCATGGGGAATATATGGGGAATAAAATAAGATTCACTGATGTAACTTAAGTTGAATTAAAAAAATGGAAAATTTTTTTGGAGTCTATTGCATAAAAATATATCAGAGAGTATAATTATGAACTAATTAAGATGGTAGGGGGCTTGAAAATGAAAGCGGCAATTATTGGGGGAACCGGATATGGAGCAGTTGAACTTATCCGATTATTAGATAAGCACCCGTTTGCTGAGTTAGTATCTGTTATTTCCCATTCCCAAGGGGGGAAGGGAATCGAAGAGGTTTATCCTCACCTCTCAGATATTTCAAAAATACAAATGGATGTATTTGATATACAAAAATTGAACGAGGTGGAGGTCGTTTTTTTCGCGACACCAGCAGGCGTTAGTAAAGAACTTATTCCAGAATGCTATCGCAAAGGGATTCGATGTATCGATTTATCCGGTGATTTCCGGCTGAATAATCCAGCAAACTATGAAAAATGGTACAAAAACTCAGCTGTATCATCACTATACTTAGACAAAGCAATCTATGGGCTGTCGGAGATTTATGGAGAGGAAATTAGAGATAGTAAAATTATCGCCAATCCGGGATGCTACCCCACCGCAACGTTGCTGGCTCTAATACCAATTATTCGAAAAGGGTGGCTCGACGTTAATACCATTATTATTGATGGGAAATCAGGGGTATCTGGGGCAGGTAGAAGTATATCCCTTCAAACGCATTACTCGGAAATTAATGAAAATGTGAAAGCATATAAGCTTGGAAAACACCAACACATTCCTGAGATTGAACAGAACATCCAAAAGGAAAGCAAGGGGTTTATAGAAGAGCTAGATCCTAAAGTTACCTTTACTACACATCTCGTCCCAATGACAAGGGGAATTATGTGTACGATTTACGGACAACTGAATGATGATTCCATATCCGCCGATAAGGTCGTGGAGGAGTATCAATCATTTTATCAAGATCACCCTTTTGTAAGGGTAAGACCGTACGGGACTTGGCCATCCACCAAGGAAGTGGCAGGCAGTAATTATTGCGATATTGGAATTCATTTAGACAGTCGAACCGGAAGAATCACCTTCATCTCAGTCATTGATAACTTGATGAAAGGTGCAGCAGGGCAGGCTATTCAGAATCTAAATATTATAAACGGTTGGGATGTACGGACGGGACTTTTAGATATACCTGTTTATCCGTAACAGAAGAAAGGATGAATTATCTCCATGTATACAGTTTCAACGCAAAGTATTAACGTGGTGAAAAATGGGAATATAACGACACCTTTAGGTTTTTCAGCAGGGGGAATCCACTGTGGAATCAAACATAAACGCCTAGATCTTGGATGGATTTATTCAGAAGTACCAGCGGCAGCAGCAGGAGTTTATACACTCAATCAGTTTCAAGCGCCACCTTTAAAGGTGACAAAAGAAAGTATTGCTGTAAAAAACACGCTTCAGGCAGTGTTGGTGAATTCCGGTGTGGCTAATGCGTGTACCGGGGATCAGGGTTTGACTGACGCTTATGAAATGCGGCAGCAGTTTGCGGATGAATTAGGAGTACTGGAGGAGGACGTGGCCGTAGCATCAACAGGGGTAATCGGAGTTCCATTACCTATGGAAAAAATCAAGTGGGGAATAAACCAATATGGTGATAAGAAAACTCAGGATCCGAGCCGTTTTGAAAAGGCCATTTTAACGACAGATACATGTATCAAAAATATAGCTGTGCAGCTTGTGATTGATGGGAAAAAAATTTCCATTGGAGGTGTTGCCAAAGGTTCAGGGATGATCCATCCAAATATGGCAACGATGTTGGCATTCGTAACGACAGATGCAAATGTCAATCCCATAAGCTTATCTAATGCTTTAAAGAGTGTAACGGATAGAACATACAATATGATCACAGTTGATGGGGATTGCAGTACGAATGATATGGTTCTCGTCTTGGCAAATGGAAAAGCTGAGAACAACGAATTATCAGAGAGTCACCCTCAATGGAAACAATTTGTAAAAGCGTTAGAAATGGTTAGTCAGTCCCTTGCCAAACAAATCGCAAGGGATGGAGAAGGGGCAACGAAGCTTGTGGAAGTCCATGTGAAAGGTGCAGCAACAGAAAAGGGAGCAAGGCAAATCGCAAAAACAATTATCTCAAGTAACTTAGTTAAAACAGCGATATACGGTTCAGACCCTAACTGGGGAAGGATCGTTTGTGCTATAGGTTACGCAGAACAGCCTATTCAGCCAGATAAAGTAAAAGTGGCGATCGGCAACATCTCTGTGGTGGAAAACGGATTACCAATGCCGTTTGATGAAGATGAAGGTACGAAATATTTGGAACAGGAAAATATTCAAATCCATGTTGACCTTCAGCAGGGGGACGCACAAGCCACTGCGTGGGGATGTGATTTGACTTACGATTATGTCAAAATTAATGCTTCTTATCGAACGTGAGGGGATAGAAATGAATTATTTAGTGATAAAGTGCGGCGGAAGTGTGTTAGATAATCTACCTGTCTCGTTTTATAAGGACCTTGTAAAACTTCAGGAATCAGGGGGATGGAAGCCTGTTATCGTACACGGAGGTGGTCCACTCATAACATCTTCTTTAAAAAAGCTTGGAGTAGAGACAGCATTCGTGGATGGGTTACGTGTCACCACAGAAGAAGTTTTAAATGTGGTAGAGATGGTCTTAAGTGGTGCTGTAAATAAACAGATTGTAGGGAAGATCAGTCAAGCAGGGGGAAGAGCCTTTGGTTTGAGTGGTGTTGATGGAGACCTCCTACAAGCGAATGCCTTAGCAGATAAATCTCTTGGTTATGTGGGAGAAGTGGTGAATGTTAATACAAATTGGATTGATCACATCTTGGATCAAGGATTTATACCAGTAGTTTCCCCCCTTGGGATGGATAAATCAGGACAAAAATACAATATCAATGGGGATGTGGCAGCTTCAGCAATTGCTAAAGCATTAAATGCTAAATTGTGCTTTGTCAGTGATATTGCAGGAATTTATATTGAAGAGTACGGCAACACGAGAATACTAACAGAACTTAAACAATCGGATGCCATTCAGTATATTCAAGAAAAGAAAATAACAGGTGGAATGATTCCGAAGGTACTTGCTGCAATAGACGGGCTAACTCATCATGTGCAGGAAGTGGTCATCTTAAATGGAATGGAACCGAATAGACTAATAGATTATATCTCGGGAAAAGCGGTTGGGACCAAATTGATTAGAGATGGAGAGATTCATTATGCCTGAGACAGTTAATCAATGGAATCCTATTATGGGGACGTACCAGCGTTATCCCTTGACACTTGTTAAAGGTAAAGGAAGTTATGTCTGGGATGATAAAGGAAAAAAATATTTAGATTTCACCTCTGGAATTGCCACGTGTAATTTGGGTCATGTACCTGATGCGGTGAAAAAAGCAGTGGCATCTCAATTAGAAGATTTATGGCATTGTTCCAATTTATACGACATACCAGCACAACAGAAACTAGCGGGAAAAATAGTAGAACACAGCTTTGGTGATCAAGTTTTCTTTTGTAACAGTGGAGCAGAGGCGAATGAAGGGGCAATCAAGCTCGCAAGAAGGTATGCTCAAAAAGTAAAAGGTACCAACGCCTTTGAAATTGTCACCTTTCAAAAATCATTCCATGGGAGAACATTGGCCACATTGTCTGCAACAGGGCAAGCAAAAATACAAGATGGATTTTCCCCGTTAGTGGGAGGGTTTCGTTATTTACCTTATAACGATTTCGAGGCACTGGAACACCTTGTTCATTCGGAAACATGTGCTGTCTTGTTAGAGCTTGTCCAAGGGGAAGGGGGCGTTGTCTCAGCAGATTATGAATGGCTCATAAACCTCTCTGACTTATGTAAAGAAAAAGAGATTTTATTCATGGTTGATGAAGTCCAAACAGGGATTGGCCGTACAGGAAAACTGTTTGCTTACGAAAACTATGGTGTTGAACCGGATGTGATGACGATTGCCAAGGGGCTTGGCTCCGGGATACCGATCGGTGCTCTCGTTGCAAAGGGTCATGTTGCCGCCGCGTTCGAGGCAGGAACCCACGGAAGTACGTTTGGCGGCAACCCAATCGCTTCCACGGCAGGTTTTGAAACGTTAAACTACCTTTTAACCAAAGGGGTGTTGGAAGCGGCGAAGGGTCTTGGGGAGTATTTGGGACAGAGGCTGTGGGATTTGTTAAGACGGTTTCCAAAGCAAATTAAAGAAGTACGGGGTCTTGGGTTACTAAGGGGATTATATATAAACGGGGAAGCGAAAGACATTATCACTAAGGCAAGGGGAAAACAGGTGTTACTGCTCCCGGCTGGGCCGGATGTGGTAAGGATTTTACCGCCACTCACGGCAACGGTACAAGAGGTTGATGTTTTGATCGGTGTGTTAGAAGAGATATTGGCAGAGGGAGTGGAGCTCCAATGAAGAAGGGATATTTAGTACTTGAGACGGGTGAGGTGTTCGAGGGAACACTGCTCGGAGAGTTAACGGAAGACGTGGGTGAAGTCGTATTTAATACGAGTATGACAGGGTATCAGGAGATGATTACAGATCCTTCGTATGCTGGTCAGATTCTCACGTTTTGTTATCCGTTAATCGGAAATTACGGGTTGAATGCGTTTGATGATGAGAGTTTTCAAACGGCATTATCTGGTGTCATTATGAGCGACGTGTGTGAGGAACCAAGTCATTTCCAGGCGACTAAAGGATTTTCGGAGCAACTGAAGGAGGCTGGAATTCCTGCTTTGACGGGTGTGGACACGAGGACACTAGTGCAAACAATTCGCAAGCATCATACGGTAAAAGGTGTCATTACTTGTGATCCTGCAAAAATGAAACTGACAGTCTGGAATGGAGTAACATCGTTCTGGGTAGACCAAGTATCTACGAAGGAGGTGGAGGTGTTTGAACCGAAGTCAATTGGTTTGGACCTAGCGAATCCTTTGAAGAATGTAGTGCTTTTAGATTATGGGTATAAAAAATCCATTCTCCATGCTTTATTGAAAGAAGGCTGTAAGGTGATGGTCGTCCCATATCATTATACATTTGAGCAAGTGAAGGCGCTGAATCCTGATGGTGTGTTATTGAGCAATGGACCTGGGGATCCAATGGAGCTAAAGCCGTGGTTTTCTGAAATTAAGAAAATGACGGAAACTTGGCCCACACTGGGCATCTGTCTTGGACATCAGTTGATTGCCTTATCCCATGGTGCGAGGACGAAGAAGCTGGCATTTGGTCATAGGGGTGGAAATCATCCAGTAAAGGAACTCTTAACTGGTAAGGTTCGTATGACCTCACAAAACCACGGTTACGTAGTCGTGGAAGATAGTGTTAATGAGGGAGCGTTTCAGGTACTGTTTCGCAATGTAAATGATGGGACAGTGGAAGGCTTAAAACATAAAAGTCTGCCGATCCAGTCGGTTCAATTTCATCCAGAAGCACATCCAGGACCAACAGATACAGAATATATTTTTGACCAATTTATGGAGCAGGTGAGTCAAGTGGCATCAGCGGGAGGGAAGGCGTATGCCGAAGCATAAGGAGTTACAAAAAATACTAGTGATCGGATCTGGTCCTATTGTAATTGGGCAGGCAGCTGAATTTGACTATGCGGGAACACAGGCATGTCTTGCATTGAAAGAAGAGGGCATGGAAGTGGTTCTTGTTAACAATAATCCGGCTACCATTATGACAGACCAGACGATAGCCGACCATGTATACATGGAACCTTTAGATGTGGAAACGATTGAATCCATTATTACAAGGGAAAGGCCAGACGGAATGATTGGAACGTTAGGCGGTCAGACTGGTTTGAATTTGACAGTGGAACTTTGTGAGTTGGGGATTTTAGATAAATACGGGGTGAAGCTGTTAGGTACATCTGTAGAGTCGATTCAAAAGGGAGAAGACCGAGAAAAGTTTCGTTCTCTAATGCTTGAAATAGGGGAACCTATTCCTGAATCTGCCATTGTGGAAAGTATCGAAGACGGATTTGCTTTCGTGAAAGAGGTTGGTTATCCGGTTATCATTCGCCCTGCATATACTCTCGGTGGTGCTGGTGGGGGATTTGCCTATGACGATGAAGAGTTTGAAACGGTCTTAAAGGGTGGTTTAAAGCTTAGTCCGATTCATCAAGTATTAGTGGAGAAGAGTATCAAAGGCTGGAAAGAAGTGGAGTACGAGGTCATGCGGGATGAAAATGACACGTGTACCATTGTATGTAACATGGAAAACATGGATCCGGTAGGTGTTCACACAGGAGACTCCATTGTCGTGGCCCCGTCTCAGACATTGACAGATGTCCAATATCAGATACTACGAAATTCTTCCTTGAAAGTTATCCGTGCGTTAAATGTAGTTGGGGGATGTAATATCCAATTTGCGTTGGATCCATCGTCTAATCATTACTACATCATTGAGGTGAATCCCAGGGTAAGTCGTTCCTCTGCACTGGCGTCTAAGGCAACGGGGTATCCCATTGCGCGGATTGCAGCAAAATGTGCTATCGGGTATCACTTAGATGAAATAGTAAATCCCATTACCGGGAACACCTTTGCATCCTTTGAACCAGCATTGGATTATGTGGTCGTTAAGTTGCCCCGTTTTCCGTTCGATAAGTTTTCAGAAGGGGACCGAACCCTTGGAACACAGATGAAAGCTACCGGTGAGGTGATGGCGATTGATCGGTCATTTGAAGGGGCTTTAAACAAAGCACTCCGTTCCCTTGAAATGAATGTCCATAGCCTCCACTTCAAAGGGGTCAAATCGAAGTCAAATGTGGAACTGGAAGGTTTACTCGGTGTTCCGAACGATTTGAGATTGTTTGGCATAGGAGAAGCATTTTATCGAGGCTGGAGTCTTGATAAGGTAATGTCTTTAACCGAAATTGACTATTGGTTCCTCATGAAGGTAAAACGCATAGTGGAGATAGAAAAAAAGTTAGCTGATTATCCGTCATTACAGGAGATCCCTTCGGACATCTGGAAACAGGCGAAAGGGATGAATGTGGGAGATGCAAGGATTGCGGAGATCACAGGAGTATTAGAAAAAGAGGTACGGAAGAAAACGGAGAGTGTTGGGTTAAAGCGAGCCTACAAGCTAGTGGATACTTGCGCAGCAGAATTCGATGCAGTGACTCCATATTATTACGGGACATGGCATGGTGCAGATGAAGTGGATTTATCCTCAAGTACTGGGAAAAAGAAAATCCTTGTCATTGGATCAGGACCGATCCGGATCGGTCAAGGAATCGAATTTGATTATTGCTCTGTTCACGCAGCAATTGCCGTGAAGAAAAAAGGGTATGAAGCTATTGTTATCAATAATAATCCAGAAACGGTAAGTACAGACTATTCCGTTGCAGACCGACTCTATTTTGAGCCGTTGGCTGTGGAGGATGTGTTGGCAGTGATTCAAAAGGAACAAGTGGATGGGGTTTTAATTCAGTTTGGGGGCCAGACGGCAATTAATCTAGCGAAAGAACTGGAAGAAGAGGGAGTTAATCTCCTTGGAACATCTACCGCATCCATTGATCAATTTGAGGACCGTCATCAGTTTTATAATCTATTAAAGAATGAAAATATCCCCCATATCGCAGGTAACATGGCCTATCGACCGGAAGAGCTTGTAATGGAGGCAGAGAACCTTGGATATCCCGTATTAATCCGTCCCTCGTATGTCATAGGTGGGCAATCCATGTTCATCTGCAACAATAAGTTGGAGCTTGAGCAGTATGTGAAACGTATTGAGGAAGTTGGGAATGAACGTTCTTGGCCATTACTGGTGGATCAATATTTGCCAGGGACAGAATGTGAAATAGATGTTATTAGTGATGGAAAGACGATTCTTGTTCCAGGTATTTTTGAGCATTTGGAAAAAGCAGGAGTGCACTCCGGAGACAGTATTGCCATGTTCCCCCCCGTATCGTTATCGGAGGAGATAAAAGCAAGATTGATAGAGTATGGGGAGAAGATTGCAAAGGCAGCACCAATTATTGGGATGATGAATATACAGTTTGTTATACATGAAGAAACAGTGTATGTGCTTGAGGTAAACCCCCGGTCGTCTCGTACGGTTCCCATTATGAGTAAAGTAACCGGTGTCCCAATGATTGAGTTGGCAACACATGTCCAGTTAGGTGATGACTTAAAAGTGTTGTATCCTGCCACCGGCCTAATGAAGGAACCGGCATTTTATTCCATCAAAACACCTATTTTTTCCGCCAGTAAGTTAAAGGGTGTGGATCATGTGCTTGGACCGGAGATGAAATCTACAGGGGAAGTGCTGGGTCTTGGAGTGACGTGGGAAGAGGCATTTGGAAAAACGTTGTCAGCGTTTGGAAAGGTGGCATCCGTCAGTGGGAAACAACGGTTGTTTTGTTCCATCTCTGACCGATGGAAAAAGGAGAGTGTCCTGTTGATTCAGGAGTTTGTGAACCGTGGTTATGAGGTGGTTGCTACGGAAGGGACTGGTGAGTTTCTAAAGGAGAATGGAATCGACCCGGCTATTGTACCGAAATCAAAGGATGATTTACGGGATTACTGGAAGGGGAATACCCCAACGGTTGTCTTAAATATACCAAGTCAAGGTCGTGACAAAACGAAGGCTGGTTTTGGAATTAGGGAGTTGGCGGTGGAGTATTCTGTACCGTATTTTACGAGTTTTGAGACGTTGAAGGCATACATGGGAGCGGTGACGAATGATGGTGCAAGAACAGCACAATGTTCGCCACGAACGCTTATGGAATATCATACATTGAATGGGGTGGAAACATGTCAGTTGTTAAAAAATTAAGTGATTACAGTGGGGCGGGCCAGGCAGTGAAAGAAAAATTAAAGGGAAAAGACTTTCTAACTCTCGGTGATTTCAGTGGTGCGGAAATTCAGTATTTACTGAAAGAGGCATTGGAGTTAAAGGAGAAACAGAAGAAGGGTATTCCCCATCCTTACTTAAAAGGGAAAACGCTTGGGATGGTATTTGAGAAGTCTTCCACCCGAACGCGGGTATCTTTTGAAGTGGGAATGCTTCAATTAGGTGGCCATGCGATCTTTTTGAGTTCAAAGGACATACAGTTAGGTCGGGGAGAAACGGTTTCTGATACTGCTAAGGTCCTTGCTAGATATGTGGATGGACTGATGGTAAGAACGTTTGCTCATGACGCGATCATTGAATTCGCGGAGGCATCATCGGTTCCGGTGATCAACGGATTGACGGATTTGCATCATCCGGCACAAGTATTAGCAGACCTCTTGACGATAATGGAACATAAAGGGAACTTAGCAGGGTTGAAAGTCTGTTTCTTAGGGGACGGGAATAATAATATGGCCCATTCATTAATGGAAGGTGCTGTGAAAGTAGGAATGGATATATCGGTGGCGTGTCCTGAAGGTTTTGAGCCTGATACTAGTATTTTGGAAAAGGTACAGGAAGAAGCTGTGTCGGTTGGATGTCATGTGGTTGTAACGGATGATCCAGTGAAAGCTATAACTGGTGCCGATGTGGTCATTACAGATGTCTGGGCGAGTATGGGGCAAGAATCGGAACAGGCACAAAGAATGGAAGCTTTAAAGTCCTATCAAGTAAATGGGGAATTGGTTAAACATGCAAAGGATGATTATATCTTTTTACATTGTTTGCCTGCTCATCGGGACGAAGAAGTGACAGGGGATATACTGGATGGCACTCACTCCGTTGTGTTTGACGAGGCAGAGAACCGGTTACATGCACAAAAGGCTCTCATGAAGCTGCTGATGGAAGATTAATTTTTTTGTGGAATTTTTTTGTTTTGGGTTGCATAAAAATTCGTATGGATATATAATAATTCAAAACAAGGTTATGTGAGGAGAGGTATATCATGAGTAAAGGAAAAGTGGTTTTAGCATATTCCGGCGGACTGGATACGTCCGTTTCAATTAAATGGATACAGGAAAACTATGGTTATGATGTCATTGCATTAGGTTTGGATGTGGGCGAAGGGAAAGATCTAGAAGCGGTGAAAAATAAAGCCCTTGAAGTTGGAGCAATTAAGTCCATTTCCGTAGATGCGAAGGAATTGCTTGCGAAGGAATATATATTACCTGCCTTAAAATCCAATTGTCTATATGAAGGGAAGTATCCAATATCATCGGCAATATCCCGACCACTGATTTCAAAACTCTTGGTGGAGGTTGCGGAGCAAGAAGGTGCTGTGGCAGTGGCTCACGGTTGTACAGGAAAAGGGAACGACCAAGTTCGGTTTGATGTATCGATCGCGGCACTAAATCCTGATTTAGAAGTTCTTGCACCTGTTCGTGAATGGGGAATGAACCGGGATGAAGAAATTGAATATGCAAAACTACACAATATTCCTGTACCTGTGGATGTCAATAAACCGTATTCGATCGATGCGAATATTTGGGGGCGCGCTTGTGAGGCCGGGGTGTTAGAGGACACTTGGGCAGAAGCACCCGAAGAAGCATTTGACTGGACGGCACCTATTTCCATGACTCCAGATGAAGCGGAGTATGTTGAAATTGAGTTTGATAAAGGCGTACCGGTGGCACTGAACGGAGAATCCCTTGGATTGGTTGATATCATTGAGAAATTGAACTATATTGGGGGGAAACATGGTGTTGGCCGAATTGACCATGTGGAAAATCGTCTAGTGGGTATTAAATCCCGAGAAGTGTATGAAAATCCTGCGGCACTGATTTTAATTAATGCACATAAAGAGCTGGAATTGTTGACACTGACTCGTGAGGTAACCCAGTTTAAAAGTGATATCGATAATAAAATGACTCAAATTATTTATGACGGTCTATGGTATTCTCCACTAAAAGCTGCTTTGGATGCATTTGTGGAGGAAACTCAACAGGTCGTTTCCGGAAAAATCCGAGTGAAACTTCATAAAGGTAATTTAATGGTCGTTGGACGACAATCTGAAAACAGCTTATATAATGAGGCGCTTGCCACTTATTCCAAAGGGGATGCGTTTGATCATAGTGCTGCAGTTGGATTTATTAAATTACATGGACTTAGTACTAAGGTGTACTCAGAGGTTCATAAAAAAGATCCTGTGTCATCAAGTAAACTCACTCCGTCAAAGTAAGAGACTAAGAGGATTTAGGTTCACATAAAATGATTTTTCATGTGGTTCGGGTGGTGTGAAAACTGTCCCGGACCTATTTTATGTTAAGTGATATTTGGATTCAAATGGTAAAAGCAGTATTATATTTGTAAGGAACACAGTTGGTGATTAGTAAGGTTTTCTAAAAGGAGGAGCACATATGTCTAAGCTTTGGGGCGGACGATTCACAAAAGAAACAAATAAACTAGTGGAAGAACTGACGGCATCTATTTCCTTTGACCAGAAGCTTGCGAAGGAAGATATTCAAGGGAGCTTAGCCCATGTACAGATGTTAGGTGAACAGAATATTATCTCTAAAGAGGACGCAGATAAAATTGCAAAAGGACTAAACGTGGTTGGGGAAAAATTGGAAAAGGGTGAACTATCCTATTCTATCGCACACGAAGATATCCATATGAACATCGAAAAATTTTTAATCGATGAGATCGGACCAGTAGGAGGAAAACTTCACACAGGCCGGAGCCGAAACGATCAAGTGGCAACGGACATGCATATATACTTAAAGAACCATACGGAAGAGATCATTAAATTGGTAGAATCGGTTCAGGGGGCGATCGTGGAACAGGCGGAAAAGAATATTGATACTATACTTCCAGGATATACCCACTTGCAGCGAGCACAACCGATTTCTTTCGCTCATCATTTGCTCACCTACTTCTGGATGCTTGAACGTGATAAGGGGCGACTTGTTGACAGTCTTGATCGAGTTAATTGGCTCCCCCTTGGGGCAGGGGCACTGGCCGGAACGACTTTTCCCATTGATCGAGAACGGACTGCAGAATTATTAGGATTTGAGCATGTGTATCCGAATAGTATAGATGCGGTGAGTGACAGGGACTTTATTTTAGAATTTCTCTCCACTGCATCCATCATGATGATGCATATATCAAGGCTTTCGGAAGAATTAGTAATTTGGAGCAGTCAGGAGTTTCAATTTGTGGAATTGGATGACTCCTTCTGTACAGGTTCAAGCATCATGCCGCAGAAGAAGAATCCGGATGTCCCAGAACTCCTTCGGGCAAAAACGGGACGCGTCTATGGAAATCTAATGGGACTGTTGACTGTCCTAAAAGGGTTACCACTTGCTTATAATAAAGATATGCAAGAGGATAAAGAGGGAATGTTCGATACAGTGGAAACTGTGGAAGGATCACTCCAACTATTGGCTCCGATGATCGAAACGATGGTGGTAAATCACGATAAGATGCGACTGGCAACGAACCAGGACTATTCGAATGCAACGGACATTGCCGATTACCTAGTAACTAAAGGAATGCCTTTCCGTGAGGCGCACGAGGTCATTGGAAAAATAGTGTTGGATGGGATTAAACAAAGTAAGTTTTTGTTAGACATGAGTTTGGATGAATTTCAAAAATATAGTCCATTGTTCAAGGAAGATATATTTAAAGTGTTAACTCCAGAACACGTGGTAAGTGCACGGAATAGTTATGGTGGTACATCCCAAAGTCAAGTGGCAAAGCAAATCATCCTTGCGAAAGATAAATTAAGGAAACTTTAAATAGGAAGGCTGTCAAAGCACTATGTTGCGTGCTCTGGCAGCCTTTTTTGAAATAACGGGGCACTTCGCTCGTGTCCATAGGCGCTTGCGCTTTTCTTAATAAGTGAATATACCTAGTTTTTCAATTCTGCGAACAGCTTCCACTAAACGTTCTTCGGTATCTAATAAACCAACCCGTAAAAAACCTTCTCCAAATTTTCCGAATCCGTTTCCTGGTGCTGTCATGACATGGGCTTTTTCCAACAGAATGTCTGCAAATTCTTCCGATGTATACTCCTTTGGAACGGGTAACCAACAAAAAAACGATCCTTTCGGTGATTCCACTTTCCAGCCTATCGTATTTAAATGCTTGATAAAGGTGTCCCGACGGCTTTCATAAGTTCTTCGCAGTTCCACAGCAGATCTTTGATCCCCTGTGAGAGCTTCCGCGGCTGCCTTTTGAATCCCACCAAACAAACTGCAGTGAATATGGTCTTGTAAAAGATTTAAATGTTCAATTACGGAGGGGTTACCAACCGCGAACGCGACTCGCCACCCTGCCATGTTGTATGTCTTAGAGAGGGTATACATTTCCACCCCCACGTCTTTCGCCCCTTCTGACTGCAGGAAACTGGGAGGTTTAACACCATCGTATCCTATGGAACCATAGGCAAAGTCATGGACTACACAAATATGATGTTTCCTTGCGATTTCTACCGTTTTATCAAAGAAGTCCGTTGTTGCTGTAGCAGCTGTTGGATTATTAGGGTAGTTTAAAAACATTAGTTTTGATTTTTTTAAAATGTCATTGTCCAGTTTAGTGTAATCTGGTAAAAAATGATTTTCTTTTAATAGAGGCATGAACGCCATTTTACCTTGTGCCAAGGCAATTCCAGACCAATAGTCAGGGTAACCTGGATCAGGAACGAGGACCGTATCTCCTGGATTTAAGATACAACGGCTAATCTCCACTAGGCCTGATTTCGCTCCGAAGAGGACAGCCACCTCTGAATTGGGGTCTAGTTCCACGTTATATTCCCGTTTATAATAGGCGCAAATCGCTTCTTTAAGGAATCCATATCCACGAAAGGGGGAATATTTATGGAAATTTGGTTGTGTTGCGGCGGTTTGTAATTCAGCTACGATGTGAGGTGGGGTTGGCAAATCTGGATTTCCTTGACCTAAATTAATAATGTCATGTCCTTCATTTTTAAGTTTCTGAACTTTTTGAACAAGCTTGGCGAAAAACTGTTCAGGTAATTCCTTTAATGTGTTGGAAGGTTCAAAGTTTACCATAGTCGATCACACTCCATCTAAAAATCTCCTTTTAGTTTAACACGAAAGAGTTTCTGATTCTTTGTTCAATAACATGAAAAAATATGTGTATCGTATTGTTGTGATTCATAAGCATTTTATGTTCAGAGTTTCTACGTACATGGTAGACTAAAACTAACAAATTTCAGGAAAGAGTTGAAGATAAAAAGGAAAGGTGGTTTGAATGAAATTAAAAACAGCAGTAATACAAATGGATATAGCCTTTGGAAAACCTGAACTAAACTATACCTACGTGGAGCGGAAAATCCGGGAGGTTACCTCCCATGGGAACCTAGATATCATCGTCCTCCCAGAGTTATGGACAACAGGGTATGACTTAACGAGATTAGATGATATTGCAGATAATGGGGCAGAAACAAGCAAAGGTTTATTATCGAAGCTTGCGAAAGAATTTCGTGTAAATATAATCGGTGGCTCTGTTGCGAAAAAGACAGAAAAAGGGATAACGAACACGATGCTTGTCTTTGATCGGGATGGAGAAGTTCAGAAGGAATACAGCAAGGCCCATTTGTTTCGATTAATGGATGAGGAGAAGTATCTTAAGGAAGGAAATGAAGATGGACTCTTCTTAGTGGATGGGGAACAATGTGCCGGGGTCATATGTTACGATATACGATTCCCAGAATGGATCCGGACACATATGATTAAAGATACAAAAGTGCTTTTTGTTGTGGCAGAGTGGCCGAAACCGAGAATCGATCATTGGAAAACACTTCTAATGAGTAGAGCCATAGAAAATCAGTGTTATGTGGTGGCCTGTAATCGGATAGGATCTGACCCTAATAATGAGTTTGGGGGAAAATCAATGATTATTGGTCCTTGGGGAGAAATTATGGCAGAAGGTGCCGAGGAGGAAACGGTCCTTTTTGGAGAACTGGAGTTTGAAGAGGTGAAAAAAGTTCGTAAAACGATTCCTATTTTTAGTGACCGTCGGACGGAGCTTTATAAATTATAAACGGACCGACACCAAAAAAACACATAGTAAGTGTTAGGGCAACTAGCGTTTTTCCAGAATAGTCTTTTAAAAAAGGGGGTGCTGTCATGAAGGTTGTTGTTATTGGTGCTGGAATTGTCGGTGCAAGTGCGGCATATCATCTGGCGAAATCAGGGCATGAGGTTATTATTGTGGATAAGAGAGAGGATGGGGAAGCGACGGCGGCAGGAGCTGGGATTGTATGTCCGTGGTTATCGAATGTGACGGATCCCCATTGGCATCAGTTGGCAAAGGAAGCGTTTCTATGTTATTCATCGCTTGTTGAGGAGTTAGGGGCTTTTGGTGAAGGAAATCTTGGCTATAAACTAGTGGGGGCAATGCGTGTAAGTGAGGACGAGACGGAACTGGATCGAATAGAGGTTTTAGTACGGGAGCGAAAGGAAGTTTCCTCTGAGGTGGGAGAGATTTCAAGGTTAGATTCTGAAGGGGTTCAGAAGTTATTTCCTCCGCTGAAGGAAGGGTTTGGTGCAGTTCATGTGACTGGTGGGGCGAGAGTAGATGGGCGGTTGTTTCGGGATGCCATGTTACGTGCAGCGAAAAATGTAGGGGCAATTGTGTTAGAGGGGACAGGCCAGTTAATATCGGAATCAGTAGACTGGAAGAAAGGCAAAGGGGATCCTCATGGGGAGGGAAGAGTGAAAGGTGTTCGAATAAATGGAGAAGTTGTTTTGGCTGATTCGGTCGTTGTAACAGCTGGTGCTTGGGCAAAGGAGCTTTTGGAAACAGAGAGTGTCAGCTTTTCAGTGGAGCCACAGAAAGGTCAGATTCTGCATTTGGAGTTAGACCAGGTTGATACTGGGGACTGGCCGGTCGTTCTCCCTCCGAGTAGTCATTATTTACTTGCATTTGATGGGGGACGGATCGTTGTTGGGGCCACTCGGGAAACAGGCTCTGGTTTTGATTATCGCGTGACAGCGGCAGGGGTGAATGAGGTTCTGACGGAAGCGTTATCAGTGGCACCAGGTTTAGCGGATGGGATGGTCAAGGATATGAGGGTAGGATTTCGTCCGGTGGGGCCGGACGTGTTACCAATTGTAGGGAACTTAAGAAAAATTCCTGGAGTAGTTGTGGCAAATGGTTTAGGTGCTTCAGGCCTAACCCTTGGGCCATATATAGGTCGTCTGGCAGGTGAGATAGTGACGGGGACAGTTTCTGCTGAGTTTGACTTAAGTCCCTTTTCTCCAGAACGAATGGTGTAATGAAGGAATAAAAGCTTAAAGGAATTTTTCAGCGAAGGGGTTTCGTTAGTAAATCACACTTGAATTTGGAGGAGAAGAATTTGCAGAGATTAGATTTCATAGGTGCAACTTTATTTATCTCAGGCATCATGTTATTTGGATTTGTTCATCTTGCCATAGCTAATTATGTTCCAAACATGGGAGGTTGGAGTAATCCCCCAGGGAAATTCGCGACTGCTCGTGCTGAAACTATGGTAAACGTACCTTACTTTTTGAGTATTATTCTTATTATAATTGGTTTGCTACTTATTTTTCTAAAAGAATTAAAGGCTTATTTAAACAAGCTATACAACTAACTGCAAGAGTCAGTAAAAGTTCTCGTAAAAAGCAAACGGAAGTACAAGTTAATGTTTTTTAGAAAGGATGAAACGAAAGATACTACTAAAGCAGAGATTTTAATGACTGGGCAATCACTTTCATTTAAACTTAGCGACAGTGAAACAACTAAGCTAATGGAAAATTTAGAGGTATCATCCTACGATTTTAAAAGAATGGAAACAATTAAATTATTTCATCCCGACGGTAGATTGAAGTCAGTTATTAACCCTTTACAAATATCTAGAATTTGGTTTTCTTAATATAGTACCTAATTGAATGGCTATTTTAAAGGATGAGGTTGGTTTTATTAAATAGTGTTTAGTGAAGTAGGCTCCCAAACTGCCCGCGCGGCTAAGTAGACATGGATGTGCACTTGTGCCTGTGGTGAAAGCAAGCGTTCTTATTAGTTCCAATCAACAACTAAATATATAACAGAGCCTATTGAATAAACGGTATAGCATTGAGAGAATAGATGTGAACTGATATGTAATGTTGTTCAGCTAACGGGTTATTATATGCAATTATGTTATGTTAATAAAAAGGACGAAGAGCATTCTTCGTCCTTTTCCTATGAAGTGACAACCGAAGTCAATGTAGCGAACTTTCTTGTTGTCATTCCTACATTGCCCTAAGCTCGTGTTTATAGGCGCTTCCGCTTTTCTTATTAGTGTTCCTGAAGGCTAATAACTTCTACATCAAATTGATTTTCAGGTTCGTCCATTGGGAAAACCCTTGCTTTCTCTACATCTTGGTCTACTTGTTGAATGAAAACAGGTTTTCCTTTATACGTTACTTTAATCATATCTGGGGAATCAAGGATTTCCACGACACGCTCCTTATTCATCATAGTAACCTCCTCATTTTCTGTTAGGTGACATCCATAGTTTTACTTTAATTACGCCGTTTATACAAATAGATATCAATCAATATTGTTCACAAAAAATACCGGGACCTGGTCCCGGTATTTTTTGTGAACAGGTTTGATGTAGGGGAAAACGTGGTATTTAAAAAATATTCAGGAAGAAAAAACGAAAATTAAAACAATTTGTAATAAAATTGGAAGGTGATAAAATGAGTACGGTTATGGCAGGAGTACAAGTGTTACCGAACGGTAAAGACATGAATACGAATGGAATTTTACCAAAGCTAGTGGAAGAGATCGAGGAGTCAGGTTTGAAATTTGAAGTGGGGCCGATGGAAACGGTGATAGAAGGTTCTATGGATGAGGTTATGGAACTGCTCATAAAGCTTCAAGGGAAAGCTGTAAGCCTTGGCTCTAATGAGGTTATTACAAATATTAGACTTCACTATCGTCCGGAAGGGATTGACCTGTCGGACAAGCAACATTAGGATGGGATAGTTGGAAAACTAATCTTTCATGATATTGATGAATAATAAAGAAGGTAAAAATATTAAAACTAACTTTAAAATATTTATACAAATGTTAGGCCATATATGATTTCATTTTGTATATTTAAACATTTTATGATAATATTATCATTGATAAATGTCTAGCTGTCATTGATCAAAATGGAAAAAAAAGCATATTTAATGCATAAAGAAAATAACACTCAGAATCTTAAAATATGTTTTTGGTAAATGGGAGATCTATTATTAAATAGTCGTCTTATCCGTGGCCTAACTTCAACCTTATGGAGTTAGGCCATTTTTATTTTTCATTGATTTGCCAGTTAGTTCTAATTCAGGTCGTAGAGTATTATTCAAAAAGTGAAATAAATTAGTTATAGATCAAATCTGCAAAAGTGAAAGGGAAAAAAGATAAAGGTGCGGGAGCAGGGGGAAAGAAGGAATGATTGAGGAAAAGGGAATAAGTTTTCAAGAAGATTTAATTAATATAAGCAGTCAAATTAGTAAGCAACTAAAGAAAAGTTTCGGTAAAGGCCCAGAGTCTTGTTATTGCGTAATCAATAAACAATTGAAAATGTTAGTAGTACAAGTGCGTCATTTTTTGACACCAGCAGAAGAGGTACTAGTGGGAAAAAATGAATTAAATCTTGCACTATCTTACCGATCGGTAATTATAAAGGCGATATTGGAGGAATCATTAGAAGATATTTCGGATATGGCTGGATTTCAGATTCAATCCTTTTTTTATGATTGGAATTATGAAAAGAATACAGGTGTTCTATTAATGCTCGGGGAGAAGGAAGATGAAATTCAAAGAAAAAGTTTGTGGAAGTCAATGAACTGCTCCAGTTTGGAAAAGGTAGTGGAGGAAGTATTCTTCCGTTATCATAAAGTGCCGAGGAAAGTTCAGACATTTGAAATACATCCTAATTCCATGCTAGTTCAATGTGATGACGTTCATTTACCAATTGAAAATACGTTGTTAAAAAAGGGCCATGGAGATTTACTAATGGAGCACTGTATCACCATGAGGCAACATTTATATGAGTATAAAATAAATTTTGAGAATGTACTGCAAAGAAGAATCAGTGATATGTATTTTCTTCGGGACGCAATGAAGGATAAGGGTTACCTTATTTTTTTCTTAAAAAGAGATTTGAATTAGTATTAAAATTTATATAAATGAATTAATTTCATAAATAGTTTTTATACTATGAAAGACGAACATCATTTTACGATGGAAGCGAAAGAGGCGACTCTTGAGGGAACAACACGAGTTGAAAATCCATTTTTGACGGTGTTTAGCCGTCAAAAATTAGTTGAAGACGTCCCCACATTAAAGAAGACACTGTGAGTACAACAGGTGTCGCACTTGTGCCTGTGGTGAAAGCGTCTGTCTAGAGCGGAAATCGAACGACATTATCCTCTATTAAGAGTAACGTTCGTTTTTATAGTGAAATATTGAATGGTGAAATTGATTCAAATGTATAAAAGCATTATTTTTGTATAAATTATAGAAGTAGCAGTTAGTTATAAATAAGAAGATAATTTAGTCTTTCGTTTGAAATGAAGGCGCTGTTAACGTCCCGTGTTAAATCATGTTGCTGAAAATAAATGTAGTCAAAATTAAAATAGTACACCTATTTAACCATTAAAATATGTTAAATATGGGAAAAGTTTCATTATGATAAGCTTTTCTATGTTATGATAGAATTGGTTATTGTTAACAATGGCGATAATTAAGGTGTTCAATCAAGGACGGTTTTTAATGAATAATCAAGATATACTGAGTAAAATCAGTAGCTACACAAGTAAGATGCTAAGGCAAAAGTTTGGGCGTGGACCTGAGTCTTGTCGAGCAACTTTAGGTATAAACCACTTGGTTCTCTATATAAGAGGGTTCGTCTCTCCAATGGAAGAAGTTCTTTTAAAAACAAGTCAAACGGCATATGTCAACCATGCGCGAGATGTTATAATAAAACACGTTATGGAAGAATTAAAAGGCGTTGTTCAAATAAGCCTTGATGTGGAAGTGGAAGAGTATTTTCATGATTGGAACTTTACAAATAACACCGGGATGCTCATGCTCGTTTTAAATGGTACAACCGAAACAGAGCAAGTTCACCCAAATTTTAATAAGCAGGCTTTGGAATTAGAGGTTGCTCGAATAACCTCACTTGTTCAAAGAGAACCTGACGCCATCAAAACATATATACTATCTGAAAATGTTATTCTAGTGGAGAGGATTGGGATTTTAATCCCAATCGAAAAGGCCCTTATTCTAAAAGGTTACTCCAGTGAACTCCTGTTAACCAAAGATGACTTAGAAAAAAGTTACTTCCATCGTGATGCAAATTTCAACACAATATTTACAACTCCAGTACAAGATCTATTTATAGATTGGGATTTCAAAGAGGACAAATCAATGGTAGGATTTGTACTTAAATAATATTCAGGTAAATGTGTGGATAAGTCACATCCGGCGAAAGTCGCACATGGCCTAACTTCTTATGTTAAGGGGTTAGGCTTGTTTTTATTTACATTAATAAAATCTTAGAAAAGGGATTTGTAAATCATTATTTCACTTTGCGAGCGAGGTTTTAAGGAGAAAAGGGGAGATTAATTAAGGATGTACGTTCAAACGCATTTGAAATTAATAATAATATCTATATATTGTATCCTTTCTATTACTTTAATTATTTTCAACGTTTTTTTGTATGGATTCACATGGATGATAATCCTTATCATAGCATTGCTAGTTTTTTCAAATAGTCTATTATTCTATTTCTTTCGTGAAAAAAGAAATCTGGTGAATGAATTAAATAGAACAATCATGATGAAAAAACAATACCAAAGTTTCATTAAGGATATTCCCATAGCAATAATATTCCTTATTAAGGGGAAGATTAAAGATATCAATGAATCGGGTTTAGTGATGCTGGGCGCAACTTTAAAGGATGATGTGGAAGGGAAATCTATTTTTCATTATATCCCAAGGGAGTATTGGGAACCTAGTACAAAGGAAGAATCCTTATTTAAATCAACTGCAAACGGTCATAATATGATGGTTTTACAACGGGAAGATGGTAGTAAAGTAGATATTAGCATGACATACCAGCAAGTATATTTTCAAGATAGTTGGGGATATGGCTTAGTAATTAAGGATATAACGGATCTAAAAGATAGTGAAAAGCGTCTGCGACATTCGGAACAACTATCAGTAATTGGGGAACTTGCTGCAGGAATAGCTCATGAGATCCGAAATCCATTAACAAGTTTAAAGGGATTTTTGCAACTCATAAGTCATGAAAGTAGTGGATCAAAGTATGAAGATATTATGTCTTCAGAATTAGAGCGGATTAATTTGATTGTAAATGAACTATTATTATTGGCAAAACCAAAGGAGATGGAATTTGAGCCAACACGTATTTTATCATTATTAAAAACAGTGGTCACTATTGCTAACACACAGGCGATTTTACATAATATACAAATAAAACTTGTTTATAATGAAGAACTGGAAAAAATAATGATTTACTGTGAGGAAAATAAATTAAAACAGGTCTTCCTTAATCTTCTGAAAAATGCGATCGAGGCGATGAATGAAGAAGGAAATATTTATATTAAATTTAAGAAATTAGGGGATAAACTCCATTTGTTTTTTATTGATGAGGGGCCAGGAATATCTAAAGAAATAATAGGAAACTTAGGGAAGCGGTTTTATACTACGAAACCAGATGGGACAGGACTTGGATTAATGATTAGTATGAATATTATCCGTGAACATCAAGGAGAATTGTTCATAACAAGTGAAGAAGGAATTGGAACAAAGGTAGAGGTCGTTCTTCCAATAAAGGAATCACCAACATTAAAGGAATCAATTACTTCGGCTCAGGTATAAAAAATCATATTCATGAAATGGATTCCCTTAGTAATTTGTGTACGTTTCTATAACTGGTGATTAGGTACTATAATAGATATACTATAGAGGAACCTTAAAAATCTGAATGTATAAAATGCGAGGCGAGTTGTGATTATGGATAAGACATTTAAGCTTATTGCACTAGATATGGATGGGACACTTTTAAATGATAAACATGAAATTCCCATAGAAAATGCCAAAATGATAGAAAGAGCCCAAGAAAAGGGGATTCATGTCGTCTTAAGTACAGGACGCTCCATCGCTACTTGTCGGGAGTATGCTCAATCCTTAAAATTATCTTCTTATTTAGTGACGGTCAATGGAAGTGAAATTTATGATGAATCAGGGTCTTTAATAGAACAAAACCCTATTCACGCTGACCATATTCAAATGATGTGGGATTTGCGGAATCAACATAATACAGGATTTTGGGCAATTTCTGATAATAGAGTATGGAACAATAATGATGAACTCCTTGATATCGAAAATCATCAATGGCTGAAGTTTGGATTCGATATTCCTGACGACGAGGTACGCCAAATAATAATAAAACAACTCTCTGAAAATAAAGAATTGGAGATTAGTAATTCCAGCCTAACAAACCTTGAAATAAATGCCATTGGTGTGAACAAAGCAGAAGCCCTCAAAAAGGTATGTAAACGGATAAATATTTCAATGGATCAAGTTATAGCAATGGGTGACAGCCTTAATGACCTGGCAATGATTAAGGAAGCGGGATTTGGAGTAGCGATGGGTAACGCTCAAGAAACCGTAAAACGGTCAGCTGACTGGGTTACATCAACTAACAACGAAGCTGGTGTAGCTGTAGCAATTGAAAAGTGGGTTTTGTAAGAATAGAAAAACTTCTCTATAAATAAACTCCCTCTACTATGAGAGGGGGTTTATTTCGTTCCGTCCTTTTTTCGCATGAAAAAATGGATATATCCTAAAGAAAATACTATAAATATAGTAAGGACGAAAGGGTTTAATTGAAATTGTTAATTACGATTTATCTTTATCAATCGCATAATCAAGAAAGTATTGACATGAGTGGTTAACGCTTTCGAATACGTTGATTTATCCAAACAAACTTGAAAAGGGTGATGGGATGGGGAAGACAAAGCACTATGGTCCGCTTAAGTTACCGAAATTACCAGATCCTAACCTTTGGGCTAGTTGGGTGCCTATGGGTATTGGAAAAGTAAAGCCAAATCATATTCGTGACATGGCTAAGACAGTATGGGAAAACAAAGATAATGCCTCCTATGCATCGCGAATAATTACTCAAGGTGTTTGTGACGGTTGTGCTCTAGGGGTGTCCGGTCTAAAAGATCAAACATTAACAGGACCACATTTATGTACAACAAGGCTTAACTTACTCCGATTGAATACAATGCCTCAGATGAAGGAACAAGTCATTTTTCAAGACATAGACCAATTAAGACAGTTGAACAGTTCCGAACTTAGGGAATTGGGCAGAATTCCTTTTCCCCTATCCCGTAAGCCTGGAGAAAAAAGGTTCACCAGAATTTCATGGGGAGACGCGTTGGATCGAATTGCTGCAAAAATAAAATCCATTGATCCAAAACAGCTTGCATTTTTTCTGACAGCCCGAGGTATAACAAATGAAACTTATTATGTGGCTGGAAAAGTAGCTAGATTTCTTGGTACTAATAATATTGATAATGCTTCACGTATCTGTCATTCGCCTAGTAAGACAGGTCTTAAAAGGTCTCTCGGAATTGGGGCTTCCAGTTGTAGTTACAAGGATTGGATTGGGACGGATGTTCTAGTTTTTTGGGGGTCTGTCGCATCCAATAATCAGCCTGTTTCCACGAAATATATGTATGCGGCAAAACGGAAAGGCACAAAAATTATTGTCATTAACCCATATCGCGAGCCATCAATGGAGAAATACTGGATTCCATCTATTCCTGAAAGTGCCCTGTTTGGAACCCAATTAGCGGATGATATTTATCAGGTAAATATAGGCGGGGATATCGCATTCATGAACGGAATAATGAAGCATTGGTTTGAGATGGAGAGGGAAAAAGCTGGTTCAGCAATAGACCTTGAATTTATTCAAAATCACACAAAAGGTTTTTCACAACTTAAAAAACATATTTTAAACCAGGATTGGAAAACTCTAGAGAAGTCAGCAGGACTCTCGAAGGACAGAATGAAAGAATTTGCAATAGTATTGGCGAAAGCGAAAACAAGTGTGTTTGTATGGTCGATGGGCCTAACTCAACATCGGTTTGGTACAGATAATATATCACAAGTGGCTAATATTGCCATGTTGCGAGGGTTTATTGGACGAGAAAACTGTGGTGTTATGCCAATCCGTGGTCATTCAGGGGTGCAAGGTTCTGCAGAAATGGGGGCAGACCCATTTGTCCTTCCTGGTAGTGACTTTGACGAAAAAAACCGGAAACGTATGGAAAAAGTATGGAAGTTCTCCATTCCTAAATGGCAAGGGGATATAGTCGGTGTGTCCCTTGAAAATACCATGCTCCCTATGGATCATCCTCGTCATTTAAAAGTGTTTTATACTTCAGGTGGTAATTTTCTAGACACAATGCCAAATCCAGATTTTGTGAAAAAGTGTTTGGAAAGTGTGGACTTAAGGGTTCATCAAGATATTATCTTTAATACATCCACATTAGTAGATGCAAAGGAAGAAGTGATTGTTTTACCAGCAATGACGCGCTATGAACAATCTGGTGGTGGAACATCCACATCAACGGAAAGGATGGTATACTTTTCGCCAGAAATAAAGGGTCCAAGAATCGCTGAAGCCCGGGCAGAGTGGGAAATTTATGTAGATCTCGCTAAAAGGGTGAAGCCATTTAAAGCAGATTTAATTGACTTTACTTCACCACAACAAATTAGAGAAGAGATTGCTGTAGCAAATCAAATCTACGATGGAATTCATCAGTTAAAAGATAAAGGAGATGTCTTTCAATGGGGTGGTGCGTGGCTGTGTGAAGGTGGTGTTTGTCCAACGGAAGATGGACGTGGGCAATTGTTACCGTTACAAGTTCCCGAGTTGCGAAAACCAGAGGGGCATTTCTATGTAACGACGAGACGTGGGAAACAATTTAACTCTATGATTTATAGTCACCGGGACCCATCGAACGGAGCAGAGCGTTACGATGTATTAATTCATAGAGAAGATGCCAGGGAATTAAGTATAAAGGACGGAGAATCAGTTGTGGTCTATAATAAATACGGTGTTTTTCACGGGAGGGCAACAATGGACCATACACATCGTGGGAATATATCTCTCTATTGGCCGGAAGGGAACGTCTTGATCCCAAGAGGGGTTTATGAAAAGTATGCTGGAATACCAGAATATAACACGGTTGCCATTGTTGAAAAAGCAGATACGTATCATGCACATAAGGATACGAAATATGTTGAGCGCCGAATTGAGGAATTGGAAATGGACAGCGGCTAACATTTTTATTTAAAGAGTCCTCCAGTGTCGTGGAGAACTAACGGTTCACGAAGGGAGGCAAGAAGTAACATCCCCATTATCGTAAACTAGGCCTTCTTTTCTTCTATAGAATAAACTTCTTTTCCAAACCAGAGGATGTTACCGCATTTATCACATATCAATGTGGTAGCTGTTTCATTAAGCCAGTCTAGATTAAAATAAGTCATACCTCTTGTGTTAAGTAATGCTTTACTTTTGTGAAAATAGTCATGACTGCAATGTGTACATTTAATTTCCAGATTGGCAGAGGATAAGTACTTTTTCCCATCATCTATTTCAAGTTCCTTTTCCTTCATATCCTCTTCAATTCGCTTGCTCATACGTTGTAATTCTTCTTTACTGTACATAATTATCAACTCCAGTTTAAGTGAAGTAATCTAATGAATTCATTAAGGTTGATCTAATGTTGATAAAATTTCCTTTACCCGGCCTACCTGCCCATCCTCTAGCCTGACTTTTATACCGTGGGGATGACTGTTTGAATTAGTCAGAATATCTTTCACTATACCACTAGTGGACTTTCCGCTTCTTTGATCTTTTTTTAAGA
>NZ_JAHQCS010000162.1 GCF_019042215.1 Evansella tamaricis
CTCCTGCGATTACTCGTCGCAAGGCAGCAAGGATGCAACTCAAGTAGCAGCCTGCCTGAAGTGATCCGAGCCCGTAGGCGCTGGAGCTAGACAATATGAAAAGCGCAAGCGACTATGGTCACGAGCGTAGGGTAGTGGAGGAATGACAACTAGAAGTCCGCTCTTTGACTTCGGTTGTCACTTCCGAAGTGCCCCGCAGCAAGTAGGCGCTGGAGCTAGACATTGCCCGAAGGTGCAAAAACTTATACTTTATCTTTTAAGAAAAGCGCAAGCGCCTATGTGTCTTCCTATTAACCATAATACTGAAATGGGTCCTTCCATGGAATAAACGACACGTCCTGCGGCATCCCGCATATTAGGGATAATAGATGATGAAATCATTAGCTCCGGAAATATTTTTTCCTTTGTTTGATTATTGTTCGGATTTTCAAGTAACACTTTAATTGTTTCTCCGTCCCCGTTCACTAGTAACATCATTCTTCAAACAATTTTTCACCCCGATGTAGTCTCATTGCGATTTTCGCAGTATGGGGCACTTCCCTAGATGTGGGGGCATGTGCTGCTAAATAACGGGTGAGTGCCACTATCATTGTTTCCTGTGCCTTTTTTGCTATAGAAGAGCCTTCTTCTGACCACAAATGATGCTCAATGATTGCACCTTCGAACATTTGGAAGGAATGAAATTCTGCATCTTCACGTAGTAGGGCATGACCAAGTACATTAAATAACTTCTTCTTTTCTCCACCACGTTCTAAGTAGTTAACTACCCATTTCGCCGCTTCATCCGTTTGCTGTTGTAGATTTAAGAGTTCTAGAAAGTCCATTGCTTCCGGTGGCGGATCCATCGAAACACTAGGTTTTGGCCTTTTGGCAGAAGGGATATTGAGGAACCTGTCTAAATAAATGCTCATCGCTCCATGATAAATCGCCCTGACGAGTTCTGAAGTTGTGGATCTTCGTAATGCTTGATGAACTGCATGGGCGTGGGTAAAGGTATGCAGTACGGTTACCCAATCTCGGAATTCATTTTGAACATGAAATCTCGCAACCCTCTCTGCAGCGGCAAGGGTAACCAATTGTGATAAACGGACAGGGGACATACCTTTTTTTAACATTTCTGTCAGCTTGTTAATCGTCTCGATGGGAGTATCACTTAGAAGTTGCTCTACTGTTTCTTCTTCATCAAATATCTCCTCGTGATTACCTCTTCCAATCCCATCATTATACTCAGGAATCTTCTGAAATGCATCTTGTAGTGGCTTTACTAAGTTGATTGGTGACTTCCAGCTATGAGACTCCTCACTCCTGGAAGCGTCTCTTAATTCAGGTAACAAAGAGGTTAAAGTGTATTTGCGGTGTTCATCTCCTAGGTGAGATAGCATTTCAAACGCTTTATTATGGAAGTCAAGCGTATGACCAACATTCATATAAAAGTGATCAGTTATGGAAGTGAACATCATATCAGATAATTGTTCGGTTGATGCACCAAGTTCTATCGCTGTTAACAAAACCCTTTCTGCACCTTGAACATCACGAACTTCCACATTATTTCTATACCATTTAGATAATTGCTCAATTGATGGATGTTTCTCTCCATTTCCCACTGGTAATGGTCCAAGTAAAAACCTTGTTCCCATCCCCGCACTTTCACGGGCAACATGGACCATCCCATGATAGAGAGCCAATATTTTACCGTTTTTATCAAGATATGGAAGGATATTAGTCATTGCGGTTAAAATGGTAAGACCAGACCTCCAGCCATTCCATCGATGTTTCGTTCCATACTCTACACCTATTCTCGCAATGTTTTCTGCTGGTTCTCCCGCTTCCAGCAATCCAACAACTGCTTTCCCAATAACCAGACTTATATTTTGTTCTAATCCATCCATGAGTCTTTTTCTCAGTTTACTGACCGTTTGTATACGAGCAGGTTCCGGATAAACCCAAACTTCCTCACCTTTTATTTCAACTGGATAAGTGGGAACGTCATCTGCCCATGGGTCAAGTGTTCCTCCGCTTTTAATATCAAATCGCGCATGATGCCAATGACATGTCAGAATGCCATCGCAGGAGGTGCCCATATGCAATGGGAATCCTAAATGTGGGCAGCGATTGTCAACAGCATATATTTCGTCACAATGATAAAACACAGCAATCCCGTGTCTTCCTCCTTTGACAACTTTTACACCTTGCTTCATTAACTCTTCTCTTGAAGCAACAAACACTAATTCGCTCATATTTCCTACCTCCATTGATTAAGGATATGGCCCTTGATAATAAGCGCTCACATTCATGATATCATAAAATTCTGAATTTTAACCGACGTATAAGGAAGGGGATTTAATTTCAAGAACAACAAAGGGAGGCTATTGCCCCCCTCCATTTTTCAAATACAAAACAACCGGACAGTGATCACTTCCCAACACATGTGAGTGAATTTGAGCTTCCTGAATGGTGTTTTGAATACGTTTTGACACTAAAAAATAATCAATTCTCCAACCAATGTTACGTTCCCTCACATCTCTCATGTATGACCACCAAGTATAACACTCTTCTTTATCCGGATATAAATACCGGAAGCTGTCAACAAAACCGGATTGGAGCAATAGTGACATCTTATCTCGCTCTTCCTGTGTAAAACCAGAGTTTTTCCTATTTGATTTCGAATTTTTAAGATCGATTTCATTATGAGCAACATTCATATCACCACAGACAATCACCGGTTTTTTCTTATCTAAATCTACCAGATATGCCTTAAGGGAATCCTCCCATTCAAGGCGGTAACTAAGAC
This sequence comes from Evansella tamaricis, assembly GCF_019042215.1. Taxonomy (GTDB): domain Bacteria; phylum Bacillota; class Bacilli; order Bacillales; family Salisediminibacteriaceae; genus Evansella; species Evansella tamaricis. Next base: position 2,792 of record NZ_JAHQCS010000162.1, read on the forward strand.
GACCGAGATCTCTTTGAGAGTTTGGTGTATACACATTTACTAAGTAGAAATGATCAAATTCCAAGGTGATGATTCTGCCTTCCTCTTCCTGCTGCTCGTTTCCAACTCCACCTCTTACAACGGATAATGGTTCTCTTTTTGTAAAAACTGCAGTTCCTGAATACCCTTTTTTAGTAGCATAATTCCAGTATTGATGATAACCATTTAATGTCAACTCGATTTGACCAGCTTGAAGTTTTGTCTCTTGGATGCAAAATATATCCGCATCTGTCTCTTGAAAATAAGTTAAAAATCCTTTTTTTACACATGCCCTAATCCCATTTACATTCCAAGAAATAAGTTTCATATATTATCCCCTTACTACAAATTCATAATTTCATAGATTTTACACAGACAATATCATACTACATGGGGATTTCAAGCGCACGGAATTTCAATCTCAAAATTATACTTTTGGTATTTGCCTTACTCCCATAGCAATGGCCCGAATTTCTCCATCACCATTAGATCTAAACTGAACTAACTGTTCTGATTCTTTCACAAATAAAACAAATCTATTTTTTCCTACTTGACGAAGCTGTATATCAGTTCCATCCTGGGAAAGAATCAGTTGGTCATCTTCCATCTTGATAGTAATAGTTGCCCCTTCTTCCGTGGCATACTCACCTACATAATCAGTAAAGGAATCCTTTTCAGCTTCATATTCTGGATAGCTTATGAACGGGGTTTCTACAGGTAATCCCATTTCCCCATTCAATGCACCTAACATCATCTGAAATGTGGGAACACCCACAAGATTAGTTAACATTATTCCAGCAATCCCCTTTTCAGGAATCATACTAAGCTGGGAAGAGATCGCCTTGAGGCTTCCACCATGTTCCACTAACGTAACGCCATGATAATTGGGAGTCACCATGAGTCCATATCCATACCAGCGGGTTCCATCAATGGCAACATGTGGCTTCATCATTTCAGCCACACTTTCCTGGGACAAGATCTGCGTCTTCCCTATAACACCATTGTTCAAATAAATTTGGGAATAAAGGAGCATATCCTTCATCGTAGAACGTAAGAAACCCGCTCCCCTCATTGCAGGAGCATCCCACCAAACTGGAGCTTCATACACTTCTTTTTCTTTTTCTTTTTCCTGGCTTGCACGAATGGAATACTGGACCGTTACATCCTTTGATGACAGGACATCGCCTAAATAAAAGGTACTGTTATTCATTCCTGAAGGTACTAAGATATTCTCCGTTATAAATTCTTCATATGTTATACCGCTCACTCTTTCAATGATTGCTCCAAGTAAAGCGTAACAATCATTGGAATAACTAAACTCCTCTCCAGGTTTTCCTAATAATTTCACATTACTTTCGCTTATGTGTTCCATTAACGCCTCATACGTCTCAATAGGATTCCCTTTTTTTCCTGCCAAGTCGAGGCCGGGGTAATCCTTTGCAGAAGGATCCCTGTCCATAGTCTGTTTCATTGCATATGCTAAGGAAGATAGAGGCGGTAAGCCTGTCGTATGGGTCATAAAATGATGAATTGTTACTTTCTCAGTATGTTCCGGTTGATCAGGTAATAGAAATTCTGGAAGATACTTTATTACTTTATCATTCACAGAGAGTCTTCCTTTTTCCTGAAGAAGCATTATTCCAGCACAGGTAAAAGATTTTGTAACCGATGCAATTCCAAAAATAGTATTTGAAGTAACTTCCAGTTTTTCATTTAAGTTTCGATAGCCATAGCCATTTTCAAAAAGAGGGTCCCCATTTTTTATGACACCAACAGCAATACCTGGAACATTGTATTTCTGTTGCATTTTTAAAATATAGCCATCATAATCGTCATACCAAGAAGTTTTATCCATATTACATCACCTCAACATATTCTTTTATTTCGTGTTTCTAATTAATTCTTCATGTATTTCCTTATTCCTTCTAAAAAGTTTAAAAGAAAATTATGGCAAATATGATGATTTATTTTTCTGAATTTTAGTATAATTGTAAGAGCGTAACTTTTTTCACTGTAAGGAGTGATTCATAGATGGGGAGTTATCCAGGTATTAGGCGATTAATTAGACATAAATCGAAGGTTCTACTAGGGGCATGTTTTTTATCTATACCTGAGACGATAAAGGTAAGTGAGTTACATAAAATAAAAGTCATGCTGACAACCCGGGAATATAGGCCGTTTGACAAAGTAAAGCAAATTCAGATCGGAGAACATGCCTTTCTACGGTGGCAGGAAAGGGTTGGTCCCCGAATTTCCATTCAAAACCTTTCTAAATTACTACAAGAACTATTATTACTTCCATATCATATTCAAAGAATAACTGACGATACAGGCATAATAGATGATGATATCTTGTTTACTTTTATCATGATTGACCCAGAAACCATCTATATTACAACATTTTACGGAAGACGGTCATTGAATCCAGGTCTGTTTAATATAAAAGATCTTCGTCAATATAATCAAACACAAAATGAATATGTGAAATTGAAAACAGATGAAAAAACGATTAAAAAGCAGAATCTGCCTCCGGTTCCAAAACAGTTCTTACATTTTGGTGGTAGAAAAACGAAGTATACACTGGAAATTTTTCGAGATAAACGCCATACAAAGGAATATTACTTTGCTGTTTTAGTAACATATCACTTGGATCAGGTGGATGGAAAAGTCATCGATTTGCAAAATAAGGGGGAACACGCTCTCACAAAATCTGTACTCCAGGCTTTATATCGCCTTGGCTTTGATGATTTTGTTTTTCATCATTTAAAGTTTCACAAACCAGAACAATTAGAAAAGCTTCAACAAAAAGAGGCCGAATGGAAGAAAGTGAACCAACCAATCTAAAATACGGGAAAAAGGATACGAGTTACTAAAATTTCACTCCATCCTCTTCCTGTTTTATGGAAACTCATCAAAAAAGTCGTATTTTCTCCTTTCTTTCCTGGTCCAATGGCAAGAATCACATATTTGATATTTAAATTCAAAGGGTAAATTTCTTCCACAATGTTTACATTTCTTACGAATTTTTTTTACATCTGTCTTTAATTTTTCATGGACATCATCACTGATTTCTTCTCTCAACCTTTCCCAATAGATGGCTTCTGTTACCCGTCCAAGTCTATACAAAAACAAAAGATGAAGTCCTAGGGCCTTATAGGATAGCTCTAGTTCCTCCAAGCCCCCCGTTTTAATTTGTGGTTCTGGAAGTTCTTCCCCTTTGACTAATGCCTCCATCGTATCCCGCCACTGTTTTATTAGGACTACTTCTTTTGTAGAGAAAGGGAGGTGTAGAAAGCCATATAATTCCATCAAAGGAAGTCTTGCCTCAATTTCTGTATTTTGAACGAAGGTGTACAGTTCCCTTTCCTCGGTTAACGATGCTTTCTTTGTGCCTTTCGGACTTTCGAATTTATCCCACAAGTGAAAAAAATATCCCATATCCCTTGAATAACGCTGAAAACGTTCAAAGATGGCAGTGGTAGGTGCAACTGTAAAGGTATGAACAGGTTCATCTACTTGTTCTAAAAGGCGTGTCATAACTTTGATATCAGTCATGAATGCCACTTTTCCAACATTATAAATCCCTTTCCTTCCTGCACGTCCAGCAATCTGTTTCACTTCCTGGGAGGTCAATCTCCTTCGCCCAGTTCCATCAAATTTCTCGTTTTCTAAAAAAACAATTCTCCTAATGGGTAAATTCAATCCCATTCCAATTGCATCAGTAGATACAATCACTGTAGCCTCTCCATTGATAAAACGTTTCATTTGCTTCTTTCTTGTTTCTGGTGGCATACTCCCATAGACCATACTGACAGAGTGTCCTTCGTTTTCTAATAAAGAAGCAGTTTCCAATACTCGTTTTCGTGAAAAACATACAAGTGCATCCCCTTTGACTGTATGCTTCATCCGAAAAAGTTTTTGTTCCACTTCAAGAGGTACATCCCGTCTGTATTCCTTCACATCCACTTGTGCATCCCCAAGTAACTCCAGCACCATATCTTTTGAATTAAGACTCCCAATAATGTGCACTTCTTTGGCATTTGCTTTTGTAATTGCTTTAAACCATGAAAAGCCTCTGTCTTTATCAGTGATCATTTGCGCTTCATCGATGACAATCACTTCATAAAATTCACGTTCATGGAACATCTCTACAGTACAGGAAAGGTGACTGGTCCCCTCCACCTCTTTTTCCTCTTCCCCGGTTTTTAATCCGCATGGAATCCCTTCTGAATTTAACTTATCGTAAACTTCCAGTGCAAGGAGGCGTAGTGGAGCCAAATATAATCCACTGCTAGCCCGCTTCATTTTTTCCAATGCATGATGGGTCTTACCTGTATTGGTTTCACCGATATGTAATACATATTGTATATTTCTTAGATAGGATGGACTATATTCTCTTCCAAAGATATCTTTTAACATCCGATCTTCTGCTACTTTTTCCCTTTCGATTGCTTCCGCCTCATTCTTTTTCCTCTGTTCCTTCTTCTCCAAATCCAGTTTATAAATTTCTTCGTGAATAACCATATCAAATGGAATTGCTGCTAGAGTGATTAAATCCGCTATATACTCTTCTTTTAGTTTTTCCATAAAAACTGTTTGAATATTGTTGAGTGGTTCTGTCAAAATTTCATAAATATGCCAACAGGATAAGGTTTCATTTGTAATATTGAAAAATTTCTCTTTAAGGGAAACAGGTAATTGATTTAGAATCTTCTCTGATATGTTATCTAATAAAATCTCTTCCAACATTCTGTTGTATTTATCAAAATACCTTTCATATTCCCAATAGATCGTTTTTTCCGTTGACCCTGTTAGTTCATATAGAAAATCTTCCACATTCTTATAATCATTCTCGTTAAAGAGACTGTCAGAAATTAATTTATCACCGTAGTGTCCTTCGTCTACTAATCTATACTTAGAAGTTCTCAAATCTTTTACTATTTGCTTTGCAAGTTCATAACGTAAATAAAGATATAATTTGCTGTTTTCTTTTTCCAAGATGGAGATAACGGATTCATTAAGATGAGAACGAACCTCCTGCTTTTCTTTTTCTAATTGTTCTTTCTTTTGATTTTCTAAAAATTCTTCTCTAGCTTGTACATAACGTTCCTCCCATTTATTTCCCTGATTTAAAAACGTCTCCTTAAGCCAACTCCCTACATCAAAAGGATCATAGGACTTCATTTCGGTCCGAAACAAATGATTAATGTATTTCCGTGGGGCTCCATCCACCTCAAAGTTCCGTTCTTTAAGATATAATTTTTTTTCTTTCCTTGATATATCATTGGATACTTTGTTTAACCAAACATTCATCCATATCTGGTCTATGTAATGGCCTCTTTCATATAAATAATCCCGGAATGGCTGTAATTCTTCCTGTTTACCTAAATAATAATTAATATCCTCTAATACTTTTTCTTTTGTTCGTATGACGGCAAGCTGCCGAACTTCTGAAATAAGATCCATCTTTTGCTCCTTTCAGAAAAAACGAAAAATTATATTGCATGTTCTTAGTTCTTCTTCTCTTATCGTTCACAAATTGCTAAAAAGGATGTGAGTAGATTTTTTTAATTAAATTTTCCATCACGATAGTCTTTATAAGCCTGTTTAATTTCTTCCTCTGAATTCATTACAAATGGACCACCTGCAACTACCGGCTCATGTATTGGTTTTCCTGCATAAAGAAGCAGCTTTACCTTTTCTGTTTCTGTTCGACACACCAATTCACTTAACTCTGTCTGGGAAGAGGCTTCTCCTAACCACAATACTTGACCTTTACAACCTGCTTTTTCATTACTTCCAAAGTAACCTGATCCCTTTAATACATAAATAAAGCCATTATACTCCGATGGAATGTCAATGGAGCAACTCGAATGAACGTCCATCTCAATTTCCATCATAGTTATAGGAGTATGATTTAATGTATCAGAATGATTCCCTTTATACGTTCCCGAAAACAATCTAATTTTAGCGCCTTTCTCCTCAAAGGTTGGAACAGTACCTTTGGAAATATCCTGGTATCGTGGAGAAGTCATTTTTCTCTCGCTTGGCAAATTTACCCAGAGTTGTAGTGTGTGGACCATTGTTCCTTCTACTGGTTCTTCTGCATGAATAATACCGGATCCTGCCGTCATCCATTGTACATCACCAGACCGAAGTAGTCCTTCACCACCTTTATTATCCTTATGTTCCAATTCCCCATCAATCACATATGTCACTGTTTCCATTCCCCTATGGGGATGGAAGCCAAACGTTCCCCGTTTAAAACAGTCCTCTGCCATGAGTAAAAAGGGATCATATTCCGACCAGTGACCTGGTTCCAATATTAATCCTTTGCGATTCCCATTTTCACTTTCTTCGACACTCACATCCCATTTTTTTGAGATGTTTCTTTTATTCGCTTCGAACATGGTTAGTTATCTCCTTCCAAGTTAAATACTGTATTTATCTAAAAACCTATTCCATCTGAAAGAATTCGAGTAGAATATTTACGTTTCATACTATCACAGGAATGGTTTTAGGACATAAAACAATACTTGAATGAGTTAATCAAGAGTAGATTCCTCTTAAATTTATATTTTATCCTTCTATTTGTTACTAATAATTCATAATTTGTAACAAAAAACAGTTCCATTCTGTTATATAATAATAGCGTAACCATCATAACAAAAAGGAGATGGTAATATGTGGTTAGCCTTAATAATTGGATTAGCTGTTCTAATGGTTGTGTTTTCTGTAGTAAACTCCATTAAAAACAAACGTACCAATAAGGAAGGAGGCCCGGAAGAATCAGAGAGAAGTTGTAAAACTTGTATGAAAGAAATTCCTAGTGATTTTAGTAAAGCTTTATGCCCACACTGTAAAAATTTCCTAACTTAACCTCCACAGTCAACACTTACTGATGACCACTTCTCAGAATTCACTAACGAACTAATATACTTGTCTCTCATTTTCAGATTAAATTCTTCATCCTATGATGTAAGCGCTTCACTCAATAGTCCCAAAGTTGATGAAATACATTAAGAAAGGACTAATTCTCGTTAGTCCTTTTTCGTTTATTCTTTTAATAAAAAAGAAGAATCTATTCTTCGTCTATATTGAACTTGTAATGTTAATAAAATATCGATCAAAGCAACAGTTATTATTGCAGGATATATATAGTACCAAAATCCAGAGACCCGTTGGAACAGCATTTCTGCCATAGGGTGTAATAAATATAAGAATACAAGGGATAAAACAAGCCAGTAAAAAGAAAATAACAAGCAAACATGTCCACTTATTTGATAGGGCATTGATGAATAATCCCACCATTTTCGATTAAAAAATTTTTCGAGTAATAATCCACTAACATACTCCACTGTTGTTGGTACGAGCAAACACATTGCTAATACCATTAACAAATGAGTTTCTGGTGTAACTATATACAACAAAAATATAGGTGCGAAACCATACATAGGTTTTAACGGACTATAGAGAAACCCTTCTTTCATAAAAACACCTGTAGTGATGAGGCTATAAACGTTTTCAATAAGCCACCCCATAAATGAATAAAAGAAAAAATAGAAGATCAAAGCTACGAAACCTTCTGTTGCAACATGCGTCCAATCATAAAAAACAGCAATACCTTCTCTCATTTGCTGATCCTCCCTTAAAAAAGTCAAAATAATATCTTAAGGTTGCCAGAATAATAAGGTATTTATTCCTGTTTTAGGTAAGTGGAAGTTAACAAAATTAATTCATCAAATAATTTTATTTTTTGTTTCAATTAATTCGACAGTATCTCCCACTTGAATGGTACCGCCTTTGATAATTTTTCCGTATGCACCACCACGCCATTTAGGATACATCTCATTTTTTAATCCTGGGAAAACTTCATCCATTCTCTCACAAGGTTTTGTTTCACCATAAATTTGGATGGTACAAGTTCCAATTTGAAGAATTTTATTTCTACTATTTTCTAATTGAACCCCACTCACCAGTAAGTTCGCCCGTCGTAACGACGGGTCTAACGAGGTTCCTAAATCTTCCATTAATTCATCCCATACCTCTTGTTCAAGAATGGTAACTTGCCTTTTCCCACCCTGGTTTGCATTGGTTTCAATACCTTTACCCTCTATTAAAACTGCTTCGTTGACGTTGTCCATGGGACCACGCTTCATTCTTTTAATCCAGATTTTTTTTAATTCTCCTGACAAAAGTCTCACCTCCGTAGATATAATAAATGACATTCTGATACTCTTATTGCAAACAACAAAAAAAGTTTTGACTTTTAATAGAACGATTTTTCAGAGGGAAATAAGCCACTCCTATGTGATATTAACTAACCCTTGAACCAGATAATGTCATCGAATCCAAGTTAATTTTTGCTCCAACTTTCTTTAGAAAATCTAAACCGATGACCCCATCCACTTCCTTTCGATAATCATCAATCTCCACTTTAAAATCTTTTACTTTTAATGGACCGACACTAACATAATCAAGTTTCCTTTCCATAGGAAAAGAAAAAGTATTGCACTCAGAAGAAATTAGCCCGATGTCCTTAGCCAGCTTTACTGAAATGCCAGATTTAAGAGATGTTGTATTTACTAGGACTCTGCGCAGGGTCAGAGTTTGTCCATTATAAATTATTGACATCTCTGTATACAATAATCCTTTTTCTAGATATAAACTCTTCATACAATTCACCTTCTTCCAATTAAATGTTCCTTTTCATTATTTTATCATTTATGATTACTTAAAGCCCAAACATTCGGATAAAGTGTCTCATTTTTTCATTAAATTATTTACTGAATCGGTAATAAAAAATTGATATGCCACCCACCTCTCCACCGCTCCACTGATTACTGGCCACAAAATCGCTTTCTTGTTCAACAAGAAAAGCGCAAGCGCCTATGAACACGAGCGTAGGGCAGTGGAGGAATGACAACTAGAAGTCCGAACTTTGACTTCGGTTGTCACTTCCGAAGTGCCCCGCAGTAATTAAGAAGGAACTGAAAAAGTTTAAATCCACTTTTTCAGTTCCTTTTATTTGTATGGCAATGGCTGCGCTCGTCGCTCGCCTGATAGGAGAAAACCACTCCTATCAAGCTTTTTAAAGATTGCGACGGCTACGCTCATTGCTTAGGGACTGTAAAAGTGGAAAAGCACCACTTTTTCAGTTCCCATGCGAGTAGGCGGTGGAGCTAGACAACTTGCCCGAAGGTGCAAAAACTTATACTTTCTCACCTTTTAAATAAAGAAGCATGCATGGCACACTTCTTCCGTTGAGCTTCATTTTTTGTTAATTCATTCGTGGGATGCTTTCCTCCTCCATGCTTTTGGGATATAGACACAAGCAGGTTCACTTTCTAGATAATCCCCTGTTAGTGCATATGCCCTTGAACGGGAGCCTCCACATACATGTTTGTATTCACAAACCCCGCATTTACCTTTATAAGAATCAGGATCCCTTAGGGACTTAAATATTTCAGATTCTCGATAAATTGCCGATAACGGCGTTTCTCTAACATTTCCTGCTTTTATAGGTAATAATCCACTTGGATAAACATCTCCAATGTGCGAAATGAAGACAAAGCCATTCCCATCATTGACACCTTTTGGCGCTCTTCCAAGACCATCAATCCGACCTGTTTCTCCTTTTAACAGTACATCTTTGTATTTAAAAGGCTTATCCTCTTTTGAAAATCCTTTATCTCTCATTTTATTTTGAATAACAACTCTCCGGTAGTGTTGAGCAGCTGTTGTCTTTATATCAAATGGTACTTGTTTTGACAAATCATAAAGCCAATGAAATACTTTTTCATGTTCAACTGGAGATATCATATCTTTTTCTTGTCCCCGGCCAGTGGGTACTAAAAAGAACACACTCCATAACACACAATTAAGATCTTCAACTAGTGCAGCCATTTCATCTAAATAATCATAATTATATTTAGAGATTACAGTGTTAATTTGTATCGGCATCTTTAGTTCATGTAAATAGTTAATCGCATTCATAGTTAACTTAAAAGAACCTGCTGTCCCCCTGAAATGATCGTGTATGACAGCATTAGGTCCGTCCAAGCTAAAAGCCCACCTTGACAAACCGACTTCCTTTGCTTTTTCCATCGCTGCCTTTGTAACATTTGGTGTTGCTGATGGTGTCATTGAAACCCTTACGCCCTTATCAATAGCATACTTTGCTATATCATATACATCATCCCGCATGAGTGGATCCCCACCAGTGAATACTAGCATAGGATTGCCCATCGAATGAATATCATCTATCAGTTTCTTCCCTTCTTCAAACCTCAATTCCAGTGGATGACGTTTATGTTGGGCTTCTGCACGGCAATGTAAACACTTTAATTCACATGCCCGTGTTAATTCCCAAATAACAATAAAGGGATTTTCATTATAATCTTGAGCAAACATAGAATACCCTCCTATTCTTTCATAACTTAAGGGTACCTTTACACAAAAAAAATTGATGTGATTTACCTCACATAACAGAAGAATCAAATACCGTCCTTATTTGGTAATACTTTTATAATCTTTTTTCAATGGCACATTAGAAGGTATGAGACTGAACACTAAAGACAGAAGTTATTTTTAGCTATTTAGCTATTTTGAAAACAATAAAAAGGCTGCTCCTACAATAGAGGAACAACCTTGAATCCGGTAATCACCGTATGTATTCACTTTTTTTTCGCATATTCTTTATGGGTTAATACCGTTCTTGCTAGGGTTCCATTTTTTTGCATTTTATTTAACTCTACTGCAACAGAATTAGTATATACCGCAATTACCTTTGCCTCTTCCCCTTTATCTGGACCAGCAATTATCTTTACTGATTCTCCTATCTCAACGGGTGGTGGCGTATTCTGGTCAATTTTACCCTTTTCCTCTTCCATGACAATCCTCCTCCTTCCTTTGATAGTATTTCCAAGAACGTTCCGTTCAATCGAAAAAAGATAAAATAGGTTTGGGAATTATTACATCACAAGCATTGTATTAAAAATGGCTACCGTATTATATCATGGTTGGACATGCCTATAAATAGTTTATTATCACCATTTGGAGATCATACCAAGAATACTTTTATTTTTTGACTCTGTTATATTTTGTTGTTGATTTTCACTTCAGGCCGCTCGCTTTCCGCGGGCGGTTCGGGAGCCTCCTCGTCGCTGGCTCCTGCGGGGTCTCCCCTGAACTCGCTATTCCCGCAGGAGTCTCGCACCTTTCGCTACAATCAACACTATGTCAAAAAATCACCATTATCCTTTAACATAGCCTATTTTTTAAACCAGACTTTAGATATTTTCCCATTCACTACCTCATAAATGGCGATGGCAAAAACCTCTAATCCGTTTGCTCTCCCCGTTACATGTTCATGATCAATAACAATATTCCCATTTGTGATTCTTTCCAAAAGTGTTGCATGCTGGTTCGGGTTCTCATGAAATAATTTCGAATAAATAATTCTCATTTTTTCAACTCCCACATAAAGCAACTCATTCGAAGGAAAATCCCTAATCTCAACACTCTCACTATATACTGACAAAAATGTCTCTAAATCCTTTTGATTATACGCATCCAATTGTTTCTGAGCAAGTTCCTTCCCCTGCTGTTCAAGCTTTATTCGTTCCACTCTAATCCTCCTAGTTGTAAAGATAAAAATGACAATAATCTTCTTTTATAAGGCAAGACTATTTTACCATTTTTATATTCTACCCTATTCAACTTATCTCACATCTTTTAGATTTTTTTCTCTATCAATTAAATAATGAAAGCACTTAACTATGTGAAATATAAGCATTTTTTTATTGTGAGATAATCTAACTGCAAGCGAGATCCACTAAAGCACACCAAAGCGTTAAAGCTTAAACGCTTTGGTGTGTATATTTGCACGTCAGTTTAATTCATTCTATAATAGTTATCGGTGCAAATATATAACTATATTAAAATATGAATATAATAAATACATATTACTTCATGGGGGTGTTTAAAATACTTAGAATAATATATATGCTCTTAGGTTGTTTCATTGTTAGTGTTGGTATTCTTTTTCTACAAAACTCTGAAGTGATTACTGGAGGTACAGCAGGTTTAGCTTTAAGTTTCTCCTACTTGATGAATTCTTCTTTCGCTGTTGTTTTCTTTCTGATTAATCTTCCATTTTACATTCTTTCTTATTTTAAAATGGGTTGGAAATTTACCGCATCAACAATATTTGCAATTACTTCCTTGTCCATTATGTCAGAAATTGTACAGTTCTTCCCTTCTTTTACTATTCATCCTATTTTCGGATCAATTATTGGAGGAACCATTGCAGGTTTAGGACTTTCTATATTATTTATGAACGGATCATCTTTAGGAGGAGCAAACATCCTTTCTCTTTTCCTCCAACAAAGATTTAATTGGAATCCTGGAAAAACGATGTTCGCATTTGATTTTCTCGTTATCCTTACTGGACTATACTCCGTTGGGTTAGTTAGAGGTTTTTATTCCGTCTTATCGATTTTTGTTATTTCCTACATTATCAGCTTCTTCAAAGTTAAAATTGCAGCAAGGAACGTTCGTCCCAAAACGGCTGTTCAACCGGAACCAAGTGCTTCTTAAAATCAAATCATCATTTTAATTATAAGACTGCCCCTAAAGGTTTTTTTATCTTTAGGGGCAGTTATATATTTGCTATAAAACTTCCTTAGCTGGTTAAATTTGTTCCTATCCTTTTGTGAAAGAATCCACTAAAATAAAATGTTGGGAAGGGGGTTATAGCAATGGCGGAAACAAAACAATATATTTTCTTTGATTTTGAAATGCTCTGTTCCAATCGGGGGATGTCCTTTGAAGAGATGGAAGGAATCCGTTTAGGTGCTGTCAAATATGATTTGAAAACGAAAGAAGTTACCTACTTCGATCAATATATAAGACCATGTAATCCCAGACCTTTAAGTTCTTTTTGCAAAAAATTAACTGGAATTAAGGATGAGGAGTTACAAGGAGCTGAGACATTTAAAATAGTATTCGAAGAGTTCCTATCCTGGGTTCGGGGAATAAAGAAATCACGATTTTTCTCTTGGTCAACCAGCGATCTGACCAGATTAAAATTAGATGCAAAGAGACATGAAGTACCAATTACTACAATAAAAAAAATTGAAATGAGATATATCGATTTTCAAGCTATATTTACAAAGCGGGTTTCGAAAAATAATCCATCTGTAGAAAATGCACTTGAATTTTACGGATTATCGTTTATTGGTGAAAAACACAATCCTATGTACGATTCCTATAATACGTTAAGAATTTATTTAAACTTTTTAAATCTTCCCTTTCAAACTGACATTATCATGTTAAAGCAATTTATTTTTGACGAAGTACCTCCAGTAAAAGAAATTAATAATTTGTTAAATCAGGAGTTTCAAAAAGATATAAATGAGTTTACGCTGGATCTGAAGGAAATTTACCGTATGAAAGATGCGGGGAAAATAATTAAACGGACAAGACGAATGGTAGAAAAATATGAAAATATCCTAATTAATCGATCCGGTATCTTTTCTAAAGAAAACGTATGGGATGTGGGCTGTTTAGTGGAGTTTTACCATGAATTGTTGTTTACTTTCGAAGAACACAGTTTCTATTCATCCAAAGTTATGATTTTGGATGAGCATATCTTACATCCCATTCATCGTTTATATTACAAAGAAGGGTGAATACCCTTCATACATAGCATTTAATCTAAAGTGTTTTTCACTGCTGCTATCATATTCATTTCATATAAATCTTTACAGTATTCATTTGTAACATCAAATGAACCCGGCATTGAATTGGATTCAAACAACTTAAATATTTCTTTCCCCTTATTCAAATACCAATCCCCTTTTATCGGTTCTGGATTATCTATATTCTCCCATGCATGAGTTAGTGTTGGACTGTACATAAATGGTTTTCCCTTATCCCAACAACTGTGCCACTCCTCTTTGATTTGTTCTCCTTTTGAGAACATGTGTGGCCAATAATCTTCCCTTGAACCTGTGTGAGGATTTTCCTTAGCAAAAAAGTAACATTCCTTATAAATCACAGGAATTCCAAAAAGAATCAAATACAGTTGTTTACCGATATTCACCCTTTCTTCCACATTTCTAAAGTTCACCACTTTGTGACCAGCTATTCTCCGAATAGATGACTTAGTCGCATATGGAAAGAGAACATGTACGAGATGAAAAGCTTCCTGAACTTGATATTGCCATGTGTTAAAAACATTTTCTTGGAAGATGTGGTTCTGAACGATCCGTTCTTCAATATAATGTTGTTCATTTATAATGAGAGCAACTGTAAGGAGTTTTGAATTCTTACTCCTGATAAATTCTTCCCAAATGGGGATCATAAATTTAGAGACACCAAAGACAGGTAGCAGATGGGAATAACTTTTTTTGTCTCTTCTGCTTGCCTCATATAATAATAGTTGAGGATAAGCATCGTGAAAAATGGCAGCATTTGCCCTCTCTAAAAAAGTAAAATAACTTTTCTGTGCCCTTTCCGACAGAAAGCCTGATAGAATACTTCCTTTAAGATCAGTCATATTCCAACCACCGTTTCTAGAGACGAAATGAGCTAAAAGCGCCCAGTGAACTTCCGGATACTTATTGAAAACTTTTAAATAGGCAGATGTTCTTGTTAGATTATTTACATTTTCCTTTCTTACACTTGTTTTGATTTCTTGAACTATCTTTTTTTCATTCGGCAATATAACTATAGGGTTTGTATATTTATTAATATCATCCATGCTTTCTTTCAGTTTATCCAACAATTCTTGATCTATTGAAAGATCACTCCAACTTTTTTCGGTACTTTTTTCAATTCCAAGAGTTTCTAATTTTTTTTTTACATATGGAATCATTTTATTTGGAATTTGAGCAATATGCTCCAATAGTGTACTTCTCCGAAAAATTCCCATTTACATCACCTCTAGTGTATATATATCACTTGATCATTAAATTAGAAGTTGTGGTTTAGGGTGGAAAAGATGTCCTAACATATTTTCTCCTCGAAAAACTGATGATAATAATGTTTGGATGGTTCCAGTTCAAACAATACAATCTTAGGGGGATTCATCAAATGAACATGTTCGGGAAAAGGAAAAATAACCGAAATGGATTAATGATGTCATTGGTGGGAATTGGTATTGGTGCTGCAGCTGTTGGTATGATGCGAGGTCGCCAAAACAATAACGGAAATGGAAACAGTAATATGATGCAGCCAATCCAAAATGCTATTGACAAAATGCAAAATCAATATAGCTAAAATGGCTGACAGCTTTCGAACATATGCTGTCACTCCTTTAAATTCATGAGGTGAGTAGCTTGATTAAAAAAAAGGATCAAGAAACAGAAGCTTCTATTGCAACAGGCATTGATGATGATGAAGAATTAAGTCAAAGGGCCACAGAAGAAGAAATTAAAAAGGGTGAATATACACGGGTTACTTCATTAAGATATGACGAGGATCCCAGAGCATAATTACAAGTAATCAAGTAAAAGGTCGTCCCAAACGGTCATAAGAAGACCTTAGGGACGACCTCTCTCCTGATTAAATTATATGAATTCAGACAGTTGTTTTACTTCCCTTTCAATCGTTTCTATTATGGTTTTATCAGCCAGTTCCTCAAATCTTTTCAACTCATTATCACATGCATTATATAAGTTTTTCTTTATCCCTTTTTCTACTTCTGATAACTTAATGTTAAGCTCCCCATGTAAGTCATGAGACATTTTCTTAATTAAGCTGCCGGAAATGTCCACCCCATCAGCAACTAATACTTCCTTCAATTCCTTAACCCTTCCATTCTCAAAAAAGTCTTTTTTATTTTTTAAGTACGAGTAATATTTAGTAGGATCAAGGAACAATACGTGTTCAGAGAATTCCACATCGATCGTACCCCACTCCCATTCCAGTTCACAAGAAAGATGAGGTATGTTTTCCCGTATTTCCTGTAAACTATCAGAGAGCCAATTACGCGAAAGTTCTTTCATTTTCTCTTCGATGCGAATAGTAGTGGAATCCATTTCCTGTATTAAAAACGTTTGAGATTGGCTCAACCATTCTTTTATTGCTGCATCTAGTTGCTGATGTAGTTCTTTTTTTCTGCTCTCTGTAATAACAGCCACATTAATGGATGATGTGAAATAATCATTCATGACAAACTTCATACGTTCTTTTAAATACAGAGTTAATTGGTCTAATTCTTCAAGAACTTGCCTATTCACATTAGTAAAATTAAATTCTTGTATATGTGTTTTTTGCTCTTGGACAGTTTCTTTTAATTGGGAAAATCTTTTAGACTGACTGTCCTCTTCTTCCCTCAGATAATCGATACTTTCCTTCAGCTTTTCAAAAAATAATTGCACTTCACTCTTAATTATTTTAAGACTTAATTGCTTAAGCTCCACAATTGTTTGGTTATTAAAATAGGATTCAAAGTCAGAGAAGGTAGAGTCCGTTTGGTCTCCTATTTTTTTCTGTTTTTCCATTAATCCTTGTTTACTCGACAGATGAAATAGTCTTGGATTAGAAATGCCGTTTTTTAAGAGTTGTTCCCTTACATGATGGCGTACTCCATTTAATTCCCCATCACTGCCAGCCAAGTCAGATGCATTAATGACAAAATATAACTTATCATGCTGAAAACTTTCATTTACTTTCCCTATTTGCTGCAGGAAGTACTGATCAGCTTTTGAAAATGCATGATTATAATAGGTTAAATAAAAAATCGCATCAGATTTACGCATCTGCTGAAAAGCAACATTCGTATGACGTCCATAAATAGAATTAACACCAGGAGTATCTACTAATACGACACCTTTTTCTGTAAGTTCACAGTCATAATATATATCTACTTTTTCCACAAGACATGCCTTCTGTTCATTAGCGACAAAACTTTCCATTTCAGTTAGTGAAATGGATAGCGTACTTCCAAGTTCCTCCCAACGTGCTTGAATACTCCCTTGTATCGTGAGTAGATAAGTCACATACGTTTTTTGCCAATTGGAAATAAAATTTTTCTGTTTTGGATTCCATGTTATAAGACTTTCCAGATCAATGGAATATCCTAAATGCTCGCTGATAATTTTTACTTCTTTGTTTAACGATTCTCTCGTTTTAAAAGTAACCACTGCCGTACCATGAGAATATTCTTCGTTCCCCTTTTGAACTATATTTACTGTTGCTGTAGTAGGATTGGGGGAAACCGGCAATACAACCTCTCCAAGTAATGCATTGGCAAAACTTGACTTTCCTGCACTAAATGCACCGAATAAAGAAATCATATATTGTTTATTTTCAAACCTTTTCAACCTTTTCAAAATCCGATTTCTCTCATCTGACAAGTACCTTTTGTTCTTATAACTATGAAGAACTTCTTTCAATCCATGTAACCATAGATCTGATTTTGTATCTATGTACTCTGTATCAGATATATTAAATTGATCCGTCTCTGTTTTTTTATGAATCACACTATTAGCAGGAATAGAGATGTGCTGAAAACTCTCCCCTACCACATCTGGAAACGGTAATTTCGAAGCTTCCAATACCTCTTTTATAAAGAGATGATTAGGGGGTGTCTTGTTGATTTTATCTTCCATTTTTTCAACTAACGAATTGTAATAAGTTCCCGTTTCGTATAATTTATTACTGAATTCTTCAATTTGAGAAAGTTCTTCTTGGATATTTAATAGAGACTTTTCTTTTTGATAATAATATTCCTTCAGACCACTAATATACACATTAAGAACGTAATTAGCCTGTTTCCGGATCGCCTTTACAATTCTATCTGTCATGTCTTTTGTGAAAGTATAGACATAGTTTCTGCTGGCATGGTCAGCAGAAACGTATTTTTCAAATTGTTCTGGTGTAACCTCATATGTTAAATTATCAAGTTCTTCTACGAATTGATCTTTATTAGACAGTTTTGATCTATCCAATTGTTGAAAATAATCTCTAAGATGGAATAATAGTTGTGTTTTCACTTTATCTTGCAGATCAGTGACTGCTTTGTTTAATCTGTTCGTCTGTTCCTCTTGCGTTTTCTTTTTTGAAAAGAGTAATCCTACTTTAAATCCTGGCTGAATACTCTCTATCCATTGACGTGTAAAATCAGTTGTGGAGTATGGAAACAATGTCACGTTTTTAAATAATGAATCCGTCTTTTCCATAAAGTCCTTCTCGTATTTTCCCTGATAATTCCTTACTTTTTCTAAATTCTGAACAATTTCATGTCTTTTATGCAGTTGTTCTTCCGATAAACCCCTGTCAATCATTTCCTCCACTATTCTAGCTTTTTTATCCTGTTCTTCCTCCTTTATCCTCTGTTGAACAGAACGATAAAACCCCTTTTCCAGTTGACCCCACGCGCTGTCTAAAAGACTGTTACTATTAAATAGGATACCCTTTACTTCTTTCTCAAAGAGAGAAAACTCATTTAAATGGTGTTCTTTATCTTTCATAGTAGTAAAATATAGCTTTGTGAATTGGATTTCCCACTCTTGAAAGACTCGTTCGAGGGACATCTTATAATCAGCGAAAGGAATTTCCATTTCATTATGTTTATCAATTTGGTTAATGACAATATAAAGGAGTTTATTTTCAACAGACAATTGTTTCAAAAAGAATAAATTTGTTTCGGATTGAACATGATTATAGTCCATTACATAGACAATAATATCTGTAGTATAAAGTTGCTCCACCGTCATTTTTTCGTGGGTTTCGTCTGTAGAATCAACACCAGGTGTATCTAAAATTCTGCTGTTTTCCCCTAAAAACGGCAAGTTTGCTGTAATTGTCATTCCTTGAATATCATTACCATTCATCCCCCACTCGCGCACTCTATCCCATGGTATCTCTCCTGACCATTGTTTTTCTTCTTCGATAGAATGAACCTGTAAGCCAAGTTCCCCATTTTGAATAGTGATGATATTTGCACTTGTTGGGATTGGACTTGTTGGTAGAACTTCCGCTCCTAAAAATGTATTTAACATGGTTGATTTACCAGCGGAAAAATGCCCACAAAATGCAACCTCAAAGATGTTTTTTTGAAATTTATCCTCTAATCTTTTTAATCGAAATTTTTCTTCCGTTGTTAGTGAAACGATATCGTTATGATTAATTAGTTTTTTGACGTTCTGCAACTATGAACCCTCCTCATCCCTATTTACTATATCTAATTTTCACACTAATTTGAAGGGATATCTAATTTAAATACAGTATTAATATTAAAAAAAGGGCTATGAATGATTCATATACTTAAATTCAGATATATCTCAAGTCATATAAATAAGCAGAGGAGGACGGGTTTATAATATTCAGTTAAACAAACGCATAATTATAC
Source organism: Evansella tamaricis (assembly GCF_019042215.1). Taxonomy (GTDB): domain Bacteria; phylum Bacillota; class Bacilli; order Bacillales; family Salisediminibacteriaceae; genus Evansella; species Evansella tamaricis. The sequence goes on from NZ_JAHQCS010000162.1 coordinate 22,173, forward strand.
ATTTATTTCTTAAGACTAAAGTTATTCCATCGATTCTAAGAAACCGATTTCATCTTATACGGAGGAATACAGGAGTATTTTAAAGAAAAATATTGTTTTCTTTTAATAAATTATATGTTATTATCAAATTTGTTGCTTTATGGTTATAAATGAGGATTCAGCACAATATAATTGTCGAATTTAGGAATAAAATAATTTATAGAAATATACAAAAAAACATTTTATTTTCTGCTGATTTCTTGTAATATACTCTAAGGGAGTATTTAGTTACCATATTAAATAATTTAATATACTATTTAAGTAATCATATAAAGTTGGTTATTTATGGGAAGGCAAATGGTGCGCCACCAGTTTTCAGCTGGTCCTAGTGGGTTCGATTCCCACCCCGGAATTTTTGTGCATTCGAAAAATTTCGAGGGTGAGTCTCACACAACAGGACTGTCCTCATTTGGAGGGATTAAAATGCTAAGAAAACGTGATCTTCAAGAATCTCATGCTCTTTATGAATTGATGGTGCACCCGGATGTCTTCCCTTTTGTACGCCAAAAAGCTTACTCACAAGAAGAATTTATTTTTTTAACAAAACAAACAATCGAAGCGGAAGAGCGTGGTGAATTGATTTCACGGACTATTCTTGATGAGTGGGGCTCTCCAATTGGAACAATTAATTTATTTGATATTGAAGATAATGCAGGATTCCTTGGTACATGGATAGGAAAACCTTATCATGGCAAAGGGTATAACAACCCAGCAAAAGAAGCGTTCTTTAATGAATTATTTTATGAAATGGGAATTGAAAGAATTTTTATGCGCATACGCAAAGTTAATGTACGCTCAAATAAAGCAGCTGAAAAATTATCCTATGTGACTTTAGCGAATGAATCCAGGAAATCATTATTAGATGAATTAAATGCTGGAGAGGATATATATAATTTATATGAAATCTCTAAAGATTTGTATACCCTACACACCATGCGTTCCGTTACTGTGTTAGAAGATCAACACCAGTTGAAAGAAGCTTAAGTCTTGTTTTATAACAAAACGTCCAAGAGCCACATGGCTATCCTAAACAGGAAGTCCATGTGGTTCTTTTCGGTTTGTTGTAATAATTTATGATAATTCTGAGTTGGTAAACTGAAACTCTATTTTTTCTCCCTCTTTATTCCAATGTAAGTGGGCGTTGAATGTTCTCTCACCCTTTTTAAATCCCTTGATAAGATCCGTTCTCCCCGTTGCTAATAATTGTTTTAGTATCGTTTGAGTAATATTTTTCCCTAAAATCCTTTTTGATATGGTGAAATCACACTTCGTTTTTGTATAATTTGAGCAACCATATAATTTTCCCTTATCCACTACATTTCCACCACATTTTTTACAAGTGCCAAAGGAAATGTTTCTCTTTTGTCCTTTACTCCATTTCCCTTTTGGAGACGAGGACTGAATACTTTCCACGTCATATTGATTGAAATCCCAATGCCCTGAATCTTTCACAGCTTCTTCAATCAAGCTGGCAGCAAGTTTTTTTACCTGCTCCATAAACACTTGTGGAGACGCCATACCATCTCCAATTTCTGTCAATCGTTGTTCCCATTTTGCGGTCATTTCAGCAGAAGCCAAAATACTTTCTCCGACAGCATCTATTAGTAACATCCCTTTTTCTGTAGAAAAAACTTGATTTTTCCTGACCTCAATATACTTTCTGTCTTTTAAAACACCGATAATACCAGCACGTGTAGCCTCTGTCCCTAGTCCTTCTGTCTGTTTCAATACTTTAACTAACTGTTCATCCTCAATATGTTTCCCAGCTGTTTTCATTAAGGTAATGAGGTCCCCTTCTGTATAACGCTTTGGAGGTTGCGTTTTGCTTTCTTTCACACTCCCATTCTCAACCGTACCAAGTTGACCTTCTTCGAGTAGTGGCAAATTTTGTTCCTCTACAGAACCGTCTTTCGCCTTTTGTGTCTCAAAAATAACTTTTCGCCATCCATCCTTCAAGGTGACCTTCCCCTTTGATACAAATGTAGCTCGCTTATCTACTAATGTTTGAATCGTCGTGGAATTTACGATTGCCTTTTCGTAATGGGCAGCAATTAATCTCCTAATTATCAAGTCATATATCTTCCCTTCTTCCTCCGGGAGCTTTGAAACATCCTTAACCTGCTCTGTAGGAATAATGGCATAATGATCCTTTACTTTCTTTTCATTTACATACCGCTTGTTCTCCATGATGGAAGGAACCGGCAATGGAAATAATAGGCTGTATTCCTTTAAATTGCTAATTTTTTCAAGAATTTCTGGAAATTGAGCCGCCTCCCCTTTCGTGACAAAATTCGAGTCACTTCTTGGATAAGAGATAATCCCCTTCAAATAAAGTTTTTGAGCAATATCTAAAGTTTTTTTGGGAGAATATCGATACATTTTATTGGCCGTTGCCTGAAGCGCCGAAAGATTAAATAAATAGGGGGGGTGAAATTCTTTTCTTTCCTTCTTTATCTCCAAAACTTCAGCAGGCTTGTCCTTGCAGAATTCCTTGATTTTTTCTGCTAATTCCTTCGTTTGAATTCTCGATTCACCGTCTTTATGCCATTTCCCACTATATTTTTTTCCTTCGATTTGAAAATCTGCGTTCACTTCCCAAAAGGGTTCCGATTGAAAATTTGCAATTTCAAGCTCACGTTTTACGATTAAAGCTAATGTGGGGGTTTGAACACGGCCTGTTGAGAAGACATCCTTCACTCCTTTCTTTTGAAGGAGAAGAGTATATGCCCTTGATGCATTCATACCAACTAACCAATCAGCACAAGCTCTGCTTATTGCTTCAAAGTAGATATTCCTCGTGTCTTCTTCATTTAGTAAATTTTCAAATCCATTGATAACTGATTTTGGAGTTAATGAGGATATCCAGAGCCGTTTCATTGGTTTACGGTTTTTCGCTAGAATAAGGATTAATCTAACAATTGCCTCACCTTCCCGTTCTGCGTCTCCTGCAATGATTACTTCATCTACTTCTTTCCGGTGAAGTAATTCTTTGACTTTATTAAACTGCTTGCCCTTTGATTTAACCACACGATGTTGAAACCGGTCTGGGATTATTGGAAGAGTCTCCATAGACCATTTTTTCCATTTCGGATCATATACTTCAGGCGGAACAAGTTCACACAAATGTCCAACGGCCCAAGTTACATATGCTCCATCTGGAAAAACATGATTCGCAGCAATTTCAAGATAACCATCTTTCTTTTTATGTGTAAAAGGAGTGGCTAATTTTGAGCCTTGGTCCGGTTTTTCAGCAACAATTAATTTCATCTGGAATTCACCTAGTTTCTATAATACTAATGTTCTATAAGTCTTAATTCTTTTGTCTGATAAAATTATTATAACTTATAACAGTAGGTAACTCTCGCAATAATAAATTGTCACTCCCATAATGCTTTTTTATCATACTTGGAAATACTTAAGTGGTCTAAATAATGAAGTAGTGTTCGGTTTACATACTCTTATATCATAGTATTCTCTTCGAGGTAGGATGGAAGTATAGGGGGCTAATCAGGAGAAAATCGTTTGCTAAATGACAGGTAGTACTCCAGGATTGTATTCTGTTTTGGAAAACTGATCTAGAAGCATTCCTTTAGGTAATTCAATCATACGTTAACACCTCCTCTATTAATTAACTCTATTATACACGAGTATACAGAACGAATGTTCGAACAAGATGTGAACGGATGTTGAATTTTAGCTTAAATTATAGTGGAGTAAATATTTTGTTTGGTTATTCTTTTCACCTACTTTATACTTGTAGATATTAGTTGATAGTAAAGGGGAATAGTACGATGATAAACCAGATGACGGTTCCAATTCCATCTATCTTAAAAATAAATAATGACGTTATTTTAAATTTGGAAGAACTTTTGCTGAAACACCGTTTTTCCAATGCGATCATTCTCTTTGATGAATTTACTTATGAGACGTTTGAAAAAGGAATTGTTGGATCCTTTCACTCTGTACCAGTAGTTACGAAGCTCCTTTCCCAAGAATTAGATATTCAAGACCTTGTTGTAAAGTCCTTTGAAATGGATCGATATGACGTTGTCATCGCCATGGGTGGCGGCGCTGTAATTGATTACGGTAAATATATCGCTTTTTCCCGGCGAAGTCCGTTCATCAGTATTCCAACATCTGCCTCCAACGACGGTTTTGCCAGCAGTAATTGCTCCATTTATGTGAATGGCAAAAAAACAACGGTTCCAGCAAGAGTGCCTTATGGTATTATTGCTGACCTATCCATCATCGAACAAGCACCAAAGAAATTTATTTTAGCTGGAATTGGAGATCTTATGTCAAATATTACAGCACTTTATGATTGGGAATTTGAAGAATCCCACCATGTGGATAATGTCAATCCCTTTGCCCTCATGTTAAGTAAAAAAGGTGTGAATAGCTTTATACGTACCCCGATGGAGAATATAAGGAATCCCATATTGTTAAAAGAATTAGTCAGTTCCTTAACTATGAGTGGAATAGCAACTATAATCAGTGGAAACAGTGCCCCTATCAGTGGTTCTGAACATCTCATATCACATGCGTTAGATAAAATTTCCATGAACCCACAAATGCATGGAATACAGGTAGGTATTGCTACCTATATCATGGCCAATGTCCAAAACCATCGTAAAGAAAGAATGTACAAAGTGTTTGACCGTACTGGATTTTTTGACTATGTAAAAGGGTTAGAATTAAATAAAGATGAATACATAGAAGCTATTAAATTGGCCCCAACCATTAAACCAAACCGTTTTACCTATTTGCATCTTGAAAAGTATCGCGAAAAAGCCCTGGAGTTTTTAGATACAGATCCCATATTACAAGACATCTTTACATGAATAAAGTCTCTGTGATTTATTTAGGTAATTAACAACAACCACGCTGTAAATGCGTGGTTGTGCTTTTCCTTTCTGAAATTACTTATTCTTAATCCATTTCACTTTCCCTAGAAATAGGTCTATCCTTTGAATTACTTTCCCTCAAAACGGATTTTATTGCTGTTTCAATTTCTTCATATCCTGTACATCTGCAAATATTTGACTTCAGCCACTCCGATATTTTTTCATCTGTTGCTTTCGGTTCATTCTCAATTAATGACTGACAATTCATAATGTAACCAGGTGTACAGTAACCGCACTGAAACGCAAAATATTCCACAAAAGCCTGCTGAATTGCTGTTCCTTGTAATCCCTCAATGGTTGTTATTTCCTTTCCAGTGCCTTCCACACCCAGCATCAAACAAGACTTCATCGGTTTTCCATCAACGATAACAGTGCATGCTCCACAATCTCCATTTAAACACCCTGGTTTAGATCCTGTTAACCCTAACTCATTCCTTAAAACCTCTAATAAAGTGTCGGCAGAACGAATCATCACAGGACGGTCTTCCCCGTTAATTTTTAGTACGACATATTGGAATATTGACATTTAATGATCTACCCCTTCCAATGTCTTTACAAGATCACTCAATATATTCTTAAGTGTAAATATTCGGAACTGATCTGATCCTTCCGTATCATTTAATATTGGGCCTGGTAACTGTTGTAAAGCGGAGGAAACTCTTTCTTCGACAGAGTTGAAACGATCATTTATACACGATTCAATCCGTTCAGATCGAAATGGAAAAGGGCATAAGCCACTGATTGCGATTCTAATATCACCGTCTTTCTTCATACCTGAAACAGTAATAAGTGGATATCCCGTTGTCCATTGTTTCCTTCTTTTCATATGGAAAAACGGGGCTTTGGTGGATGAAATATCTGTTGTAATATGGACGAGGAATTCTCCCTTATTTAATTGGAGGGTCTGATCAAATAAATCATTAATCGGCAAAGTTTTTTTACCATCCGGGCCCATGATAGTAACCGTACTTTCAGCTAATAAAAATGGTAATACTGCCTCACGGTAAAAAATATTGGCACAAATATTCCCGCCAAGTGTTATTTTAGTTCTTGCGGTATGATCAGCAACTTCTTTGGAAGCACTCGTTAATAGTGGGAAAGGATTTGCGTTCTCAACCTCCGTTAATGGGCAGCAGCCCCCCAATACTAAACGATCGTTTTCCCGTGTCATCACATGACATTCAGGAATACTTTTCAAATCAATGACAGCCCCGGTGTATAGAACATTCAACCGCCCGAGCGTAATAATTTCTGTTCCTCCTGATATATAGACAGGTTCTTTCCCTTCCGAATCAAGTCTTTCATAAAGCGTAACCGCTTCTTCTAATGTATTAGGTTTAATATATTCAAATTCAAATGGGATCACGTATTCAAACCCTCCTTTTTCCTCCAGATGCTTTCAGGTAGAAGAGGTAAGTGATGCAATTCCACCCCTGCTGCCAAGGACAGACTATTCCCTAGTGCAGCAGGCATTCCTAATAACCCTTGCTCCCCGACTCCCCTTGCTCCAAATGGAGAATCAATATGGGGAGTTTCGATAAATTCTACAATGTATTCAGGGTGTTCCCCAAAATGGACAGGGCGATAGGTTCTCAGTTGAGGATTTAATACCCTTGCTTTATCATCAATTACGAATGACTCCCTTCCTCCAAATCCTAAGCCCATACTCATTGCACCCGTCACTTGACCGAGGGCACCTTTATAATTCAGCACTCGGCCAACATCCAATACAGATATGGCTTTAATAATCTTATAAGTATAGTCTCTCCTGTCAAATTCTACTTCCACCACTTGGGCACCCACTGCCCACTCTGGACCTGGGTTGCCTGCACCAGTTTCAGGATCAAGATAGGTAATGTTTCTCAAAATATAATTACCTCGCCCTATAATTTGACCGCCAATTGCATTTCCTTCCGGGAACGTGTATCCATAGACCACATCACGAAAATCCAGTCCCTCTTTCGGATCTTCGCGTAAAAACACTCTTCGATTTCCAATTTCTAAATCATCCGTTCTTACTTTCATAACACAAGAAGCTACTTCTTTAATTTGACGGATCGCATCTTCTGCTGCTGCAAGTACTGCTCTTCCTCCCATCAACGTTCCCCTACTTGCCACTGTTTTCCAGTGCTCTGGGGTGGACTGAGTATCAACTGTCATTTTTACGTAGATATCATTTACACTCATTCGAAATCGTTCAGCTAGAATTTGTGCTAATACTGTTTTGGTTGCTGTACCAATTTCCACAACCCCCGACATGAGATTCATGGTGCCATCTTCATTAAAGGTAATGATTGCACCTGAACTGGATTCAGGAGGTATCGTAGAATTTTTCCATACACAGGCAAGACCTTTTGCCCGGACAGTACGTTCATTTAATTCAATTAATTGTCCCTCTTCCCAGCGACTTAATTGTTTTACTTTCTCTATACACATTGGAACATCTCCTACTGTGCTTCTATTCAATTTTACTTGTGTAGGAGTTGTATGACCTGGTTTTATCGCATTTTTATATCTCAATTCTAGGGGATCCATGTTCAGCTTTCTTGCAAGAATATCCATGGCCCGCTCGAAAACAAAGTGCACTTCCGCATGACTAAAGCCCCGATATGGTGCTGGATATGGATGATTTGTATAAACCGCATAAGAGTCGCACCATATATTTTCAATGAAATATGGTCCAGTACAGTCCACTGCACAAGCGCGACTGAGATGAATAGCTTTATCTGAATAAGCACCACTATCTACTAGATAAGTCAGTTCCGTTGCTTGTAAATACCCGTCAGCAGTACAACCTAACTTCACTTTGGCATCCAATCCCATGTGACAAGGGGACGTAATCATATCCTCTTCCCGCTCATTTATCATTCTTACAGTTCTTCCTTCTACTGCTAAGGAGCCCAAATAAGCTAATATCTCTTGCTGAACCGAAGCTTTTCCGCCATATCCCCCACCGACTAAGGGAGTTTTAACAATGATCTTCCCTACCTCCAGATCAAAATATTGTGAGAGAAGTTCCTTTACCATAAAAGGAGCTTGGGATGATGTGGTAATGAGTACTTTCCCATCTGGTCTTATTTCCGCAGTTGCACTTCTTGTTTCCATTGGAATATGATCTGACGGGGGAAATGAAAAATTTTCCTCAATCACTATCTCACTTTTAGCCCACCCTGATGCCATATCTCCCTTTCTGATTTTTGTATGATTAGCTATATTCGTTTTGGGAACGGGATGAACCCCTTCCTCCCGTTCATATTCTGCCACATTATCATGCACAAGTGGAGCATCCTTGCTTACTCCCTCACTGGGAGAATTCACTACAGGTAATGGATCCACAACCACATTTATCAGACTTGCTGCCCTTTTTGCAATTGCAGGAGTGTCTGCTACAACGAGAGCCACCACTTCACCATGAAATCGGATTTTTTCAAAGGCGATCGGGGGGCGGTCCCTAATCTCTTCCCCAGTTAACGGATATTGTTTACCAGTAATGATCGCTCTTACACCAGGTTCCTTTTTGGCTTCCATCACATCGATACTTTTAATGGTTCCATGTCCATAATGGCTGATTACTGACTTTCCATGAAGCATTTCACCAGACGGGAAATCTGCCGTATATTTTGCCCTTCCAGTAACCTTATCAAGTGCTTCTTTTCTGATCACACTCTTGCCTATGTTAGTCATTCTTCATCCCTCCGAGTAGTAGGTCACTCTTAAAATATATTAGGGAAAATACTATTTAACCCACTTATCATTGAAAAAAGAAAATGTAGTTGTTCATTCATTAATCCTTACATAATGACATCCTGTTTTCCGAACAATAATGCAGTAAAGGAGGAGGGAGTATCGTTGAAGACGTCATCAGGAGAACAAAAAGAAAAACCATTATTATGGTGGCAATTATCATTACTTGGAGTTGCTTGTACAATCGGTACCGGTTTCTTCCTTGGTTCAAGCATCGCCATATCAATGGCGGGACCCTCCGTCATTTTTGCTTTTCTTCTTGCAGCAATTGGTACTTATTTTGTCTATGAAGCATTAGCTAAAATGACGATTAGTGACCCTCAGAAAGGTTCTTTTCGTTCTTATGCAAAAAAAGCTTATGGCCGTTGGGCCGGATTCAGTACAGGTTGGGTTTATTGGTTATCTGAATTATTAATCATGGGGAGTCAAATGACCGCCTTATCCATCTTTTCTAGATTTTGGTTTCCGAATATACCGATATGGATTTTTGCATGTGGGTATGCCGTATTAGGAATCCTAGTCATCTTAACAGGAACAAAGGGTTTTGACAGGATTGAAAATTTACTAGCAGTCTTAAAGGTTGCGGCTATTGTAATGTTTATTATTTTAGCGACAGCTGGTATTTTAGGCTTGCTAGGTGGTGGAACAACCGAAAAAGTATCGATACCTGCAACATATACAGGGCTTTTCCCTAATGGAATTCAAGGACTCCTTCCTGCTTTCATTTTTGGTTTTTATGGATTTGCTGGAATTGAAATTATCGGATTACTATCCATTAGGTTAAAGGAAATGAAAGACGCAACTAAAGCTGGGAAAGTAATGCTTTCCTTATTAGTTATTATTTATATAAGTGCTTTGACTCTCGCTTTACTCTTGGTTCCTTGGGATCAATTTTCGACCGATAAAAGTCCCTTTGTAAAAGCATTAGACAAGTACAATATTGCATTTATTCCCCATGTCTTCAATGGAGTCTTTATTATTGCAGGGTTTTCAACGATGGTTGCTTCCTTGTTCGCCATGATTCGAATTTTAGTATCATTGGCAGAGGATAAGGATGCCCCAGCTATAATGTCTAAAAGGAAAAATAACATTGCATGGCCTGCAATCGGATTAACTAGTATGAGTATTGCCATATCAATTATTTTATCCTTAATCATGCCAGATTCTATCTACGAGTACTTTACTACGGCTGCCGGTTTAATGCTTCTATATAATTGGTTTTTTATTTTAGGTTCTTTTGGTCGATTAAATCAGTTGACGGTTTTGGATCATATCAAAAGGGGGTTAGGTTTCATTCTTGTGTTATTAGCAATTATCGGGACAGCATTTCATGAGACAAGTCGTCCCGGTCTATATGTAAGCTTACTTTTTATCATTATAATTGGATGTATTACATTGTTGATGAAGAATCATTGGAAAAAACATCCAGACAAGTCTCCCCCAGAAAAAATTAGCTCTCTTTTTACGAAAATAAAACACTAGCAGCCTGAATACCAAAATAAATTCCAAACGCAATTAACGACAAACCAGACAGTACAGTGATTACTTTCAGTAATTTGACGGTTAAAAATTTCCTTAAGGAACTCGCTAAAGTTGCCATCGTAATATCCCATACAGTTATCCCTATAAATATGGCAGAACTGTACAGTATAATGTGACTTGTATCGTACGTTGTAACGGTTTTGGCTAAAATAGAGCCGAAAATACCTAACCAGAATAAAATGGTTAACGGATTGAACAATGACATAAAAAATCCTGCAAAAAAGGATTTAGATTTTGTTTCTCTCATATTTTTCTGATGATCCAAAGAGATTTGATTTGTCCCTGATAAACTTTCGATGCCAGTATAGACTAGGACAAAAAAACCAAATAACCATAAAAAAGACTGTACGAAAGGTAACTCAATAAGATGATAGACACCAAAAAACACTAGGAGCATGTAAAATACATCTGCAACAGTAGCGCCAAGGCCCACTAACCAGGAACTGAAAAATCCATGTTTGATTCCCCTGTCAATTTGTGCTGCATTTATAGGTCCAATTGGTGCAGCTAAAGATAATCCTAAAATGATATACGTAAAAAAAATACTCATCACAATCCCCCAAACGATGTGTCTTGCTGATATTGGACAACTTTCTTGCTTGTACATTCTATTCATCGTAGTCCTAACTTACGACTGTTGATTGAGTTTTTTCCATGATAAAAGGGTAAGGAGATATTCCTTACCCTTTCAAGTGCTCACGTGGTAATCCTTTAATAAGTTCTAACAATTGTTATGACAGTTACGGGGGCTACGTTTATTATCGCTCTTTAGTAACTCCGCTTCAAAATCATATTCCGCCGCTGCAAACTCCGTATTAAGATTTTCTCCGTTTAATACCTTCTCATTACGGTTGTTATTTTCTCGACGTAAATCATTCTTTGCCATTGTTAAAACCTCCATTTAAAGGATTGGGTAGAGCATTCCTTAGTATGTACCTTGACAGAAATAATAAGTGTGGAAGTAATTAGGAAATATGGAAGAGTCTCATAATTATCAAACAAACTAAATACACTATATTAATTGGACAAACCATTATTTAAATGGATTTGTTAAAAAATATAAATATCTTTAACTCAGCAGCCTTAAAAATAAATGTGAAGGAACATCCTTATGTCCAAAATTAGCTATCAGAGAGATCAGAATTTTCATAACATCCTAAGAATGACAATGGAAAAATATATATTTATTACATTTGGGGCTACCATTCAAGGGATGGCTATGGCAGTCTTTTTATTCCCAAATAATATACCTTCCGGGGGAGCAGGGGGACTTGCGGTTATTTTTCATTTCTTATTTGATTTACCATTAAGTATTTCCCTTTGGATGATAAACTTCACCATGCTTATCATTGCAATTCACTGGTTAGGTGGAGCAACCACCTTTGGTACAATTTATGGCATTACAATAACATCCTTAAGTATACAATTTTTTCAAACACATTTTTTTATCCCTGCAACAAGCATCTGGTTTGATTTAATTATAGGTTCCGTACTATTAGGATTAGGTGCAGGGATTCTTCTTCGGCAACAAGTGTCAAATGGAGGTATGGGGGTTTTAGCTCTTGTTTTTTCTAATTATTTGGAAATTCCTCCAGGAAAACCCTTATTTATTATTAATGGATTTATTTTTATTCTAATGGCATTCATCATTGATTGGAAAATTATCTTCTTAGCATTCCTTTCTCAATGGTTATCTACTAGGATCGTAGATATTATCTATAACATAAATATTATTCCACCAAAACAAGTTCAAATGGCTTGGCGTAAAAAATAATGATTTTTTTCACTCTAAAAAAGGACTTGCATTTTTTAGAAAGACAACATTCCAACCATTGCACCTGGGCATATGCATGGTATGTATAAAATATTGAAAGGTTGGAATGTTATGCTAAAAAGAATCTTTACATTAGTAATACTGTCCCTTTGTTCGTTATTTATTTTAGCTGGTTGTAATTCAGAAGCTACTGGAGATGATTTCCCTAATAAGAGTATTCAACTTATTGTAGCTTTCTCACCAGGGGCAGCAACCGATACACAAGCGAGAATTATTTCAAAGTATGCCAGTGAATACCTTGGACAAGAATTGGTTATAGTCAATAAGCCAGGTGGAGGAGGTCAAGTAGGCTGGAATGAATTTTCTAATGTGGACCCAGATGGTTATACACTAGCTGCTTATAACCTTCCCCATATCATTACTCAACCATTAGTTGGTCAGACAGCATTTAGTGTTGATTCATTCGAACCGTTAGTGAATTGGGGAGGTGATCCCACCGTTTTTGCTGTAAGGAGTGACAGTCATATTGAGTCCCTTGATGATCTTATTGCGGAAGCAAAAGAATCACCTGGTTCTTTAACGGTTGGAAATGCAGGTCGGTTTGTGGGTCAGCATTTAGCGATTTTGCTTTTAGAACATTCTGCTAATATTGAATTGGAAGATGTACCATATCAAGGTGCAGCCGATGCTATCGCGTCTTTACTTGGTGGACACACAGATGTTCTTTCAGGTAATTTATCTGATGTATACCGATTAGGAGACGAAGTGAGACCATTAGCAATTGCAACCGAAGAACGCCATTCTTTTGCTCCAGATATCCCTACTTTTGGAGAATTAGGTTATCCTGAAGTAATCATGAGTACTGACCGAGGAATAGCAGCAGTGGATGGCACACCTCCTGAAATAATTGATAAGTTGGAAAATGCTTTTTATCTACTCCTCCAAGATGAAGATTTCTTGAAAGAAATGGAGCAGGCAGGTGCTGATATGCTGGTATTAGACAGAGAAGAAGTTATTGAGGATATGAAAATTCGAACGGAAAGTTACAAAGAACTATTGGATTCGATCGGTGTAACAAATTAGAACCTTTATAACTAGGCTATGTTAAAGGCAATTCTATAAGGGGATACTTGGGTGACCCCAAAAGAGGCGCAGGACTCCATAATTGCCCGAAGTAGATTGGAAAATTATGCTAAAATCAAAATTGAACATTAACAGGCTAATAAACTAAGACTTCTGTCTGGATTCCTCCTGGTGAAGTCTTAGTTTTTTTTTTATCTGAGCAATACTCTCTTGAACTACCCACCACTTAATTTCTAACGAAATTTAAAGTGGGTTTCCTTCGAACATTAGCGTAACCGTCATTTATTGAGTCGCTCTACCCGTAGTCTTACGGTGAAAGCAGAAGTATCTTTTCTTGTACTCGCACAGCTTGGTTTTTGCAAATTCGTACGTGTAGGTGATTAGAACGTTGAAGATTTTACCTAGCATACGTTTTCATGCTAGAACCTCATATCTTCAGTTTTCAAAAAACAACTTTCAAGTATATTACACCACGGGAACGAGTGTTTCAGCTAACGGCAACCGACATTCATCTCCCCCTTAACCTCACTCGCTATCGCATAGTTACGGTTTGAAGAGGGAGTCTTCTGTCGGGAAATGATAAATTTTTCCATGCTCCCATTATTTTTAACTTATAATGGTACTCTTAAAACAACTGCAAACACAATGTACATCATTAACGTAAACAAAATCGCGGTAACCACAATCGTACGAGGTTTTGTGTTCTTCCAATTTTTAAAGTACGCAAAGAATGGAACTATTATCATTAATAACAGTACTTGAAAATAAAAACCGATAACTGTTGTTAATAACATAAGGATTGAAATGGATAATAATAAAGATAATATAATCCCTTGATCCTTGCTTTTTAAGTGTTTTTTAGGTTTATTTGGTTGTGTAGTGACAAACAGGGAATTAACGTATTCCACAAAAATAAAAAATAGTAAAAATAGGAGCGTTATTAATGGAAATATCATTTGTTGAAACTCCATCTGAAAAACATAATAGATCAACCAAACATTAATCCCTGCAGCAAACAACCATCTAATAGCGCGAATGCTCATAAATCCTTTCCAAGTGATACTCTTCAAGACAGATAATACTTTCAGATCCCTCTTTAGTGAAAAGCTTTGAAACAAGGAAAATATGACAGTTATCAAAACGAGACAGAACAAAATAATATTTAAAGATCCTGTAAAAAAATAGGAAACGACATTTCCATTTGCTCCTCCCACTTGAATACCGTGTAATAATCCTTGTTCAGCAATAGGACCCAATATAAAGCCTAATGCTATAGGTGCTGGAGAAAAACCATATTTTTGTAAAAAAAACATGGTTAACCCAAGGAAAACAACGGTATAAATATCAAACATATTATTCTGAGTTGTATAAGCACCGATTATAGTAAAGGAGAGGATGACAGGAGCCATCATTTCAGATGGAACTCTCGTTAGCTTCATCATTGGTTTAATAATTGCTAATCCTAAAACTAATAAAACTAATTGAGCAGCAAGGAGACTATATAGGAAGGTATATGCCACATCGGCATTTTCCACAAATAAATTCCTTCCCGGCCAGATCCCGTGAATTAATAGTCCACCTAAAAAAATCGCAGCAGTTGGAGACCCGGGAATACCCAATGTTAACAATGGTATCAAAGAGCCACCAACCATTGCATTATTGGCACTTTCAGATGCGATGACACCTTTTTTCTCCCCTTTTCCAAACTTCCTTTTATTTTTTGAAAACCGTTTTACTTCATTATAAGCTAATATGCTTGCGATATTTCCACCAGCACCCGGTATCATACCTACTAATGCACCCAGGCCACTTCCTATTGATACAGCTTTTGGCTTTTTAATGATATCCATGAAAGAGGCTTTGACCGTTTGCTTCCCTACACTGAACTCTTTAGATTTTTCCTTTTCCTTTAAAGGGAGTTGTTCAATTAATCGCAGAGCTTGGGGAAAAGCAAAAAGGCCAATCAGTACGGCTACAATATGTAGCCCACCCACTAAACTGTCCATTCCAATTGTAAAGCGGGTAGTGCCGGTAATAGAACTTATTCCGATAAAAGATAAAAGGATTCCGATACTTCCACCTATCATATTTTTAGTAACGGATCCTTCTGAAATAGCTGCTATAACAGTGATACCAAATAGGGCTATCCAAAAGCTTTCTGTTGGTCCGAACCGCAATGAAAAATCAGCAAAGACGGGGGCAAAAAACAGCAATAATATCATACCAAAAAGACCGCCAATGACCGATGCAATTGTTGCCAGTTCTAGTGCTTTCCTCCCTTGACCGTTCTTGGTCATGGGATAGCCATCAAAAGTAGTCGCAACCGATGCTGGAGCACCTGGTACATTAAATAAAATTGCTGGAATTGATCCCCCATAAACACTACCGCAATAGATCCCCCCCAAAATGATAAGTCCTTCTGTAGGTCCTAGAGAAAATGTGAATGGGATAGTTAACGCTACCCCCATAGTCGGTGTCAATCCAGGTAAGGCTCCCACAAAAATACCTAATAATAAACCAAATACAAGAAATAACAAATGATGTAATTCAAAAAGTTGAAAAATATCCATATCCTGCCTCCATAAAAAAATACTAGGATATGATATTCACCCAATAACCTATTGGTGTTATTCCTTTTCCACTTCAATTTCAACTTTTTTACCACCTATAGTTAAATAGGATAAAACCTCTAAATCAGACTTCACTTTTGTAAGACCTTGAATATAAGGACTAACTAAGTCTTTAAAATCCTCAGCCACACCTTCCTCTTCCAAATGGCCATAGACATACATTTTTTTCTCCAGTGTCAAAAAAGCAAGATATCCGACGGGTTTATTTTTATCTGTTACAATATTTAGTACTTGACCGTCTTCCCTATAAAACTCTGGTGAAAAGTAAATTTGCAACTTAAATTCCCCCTAATTTGGATCTGTTTTTACTTCAATTTTTCTAAATAAACTACTTGTTGTCTCTTCAGACTTAGAAGGTTCATTAACGTGAATGAATAACAAACAAAGTAACGCTACAATTAAAGTAAGACTTGCGGTACTTAAGAACATTCCGGTTCTAGACCATGCCATTAAAGCCCCATAAACAGGGGGACCGGCAGCAACTCCTAAAAATCGAACAGAACCATATAATGACGTCACAAACCCCCGTCTTGCTTTACCAACCGATCCGGTGATTAAACTATTCAAGCAAGGTAAAACAAGACCAGTTCCAATACTGCTTACTACTAATACTGCAATGAATGGAGTTAACCTAGTAAAGAAAACAAGGGAACCGAATGAGCTTGTCATTAATAAAAGACCAAGTATAATCATTAGCTTCATTTTCTTTAAGTTTTTCCCAATTTTACTTCCTGTTATGTAGGAAGTGGTCATCATAAATAGTAAAGGAATTGCCAAGACTGCTCCTTTAAGAACTCCTACAATATCATATCGTGTCTCTAAACGATCGGATAAAAAAAACAAAATTCCAAATAAAGTAAAAAGACACGTAGCCCCAGCTAAATAAGCTGTAAAAAGCCATCTTCCATCATGCTTGAAAACAGAAAATAGTCCTTTTAAATACTTGCTGAAAGGTGGTGGTTCTTTCTTTTTTTTCTTTTCTTTAATGAAAAAAATCGTTAAAAGGATTGAAATTAAACAAAACAACGGGAAACCCCAAAATGGACCATACCATACTATTAATGCCAATAAGGAACCTACAATAGGAGATAATACTTTTCCAAACCCATTCGAGGCTTCCACTAATCCAAGAACTTTACTCTGTTCTCCCCCTTTAAATAAATCTCCAGTAAGTGCCATAGCAATTGGTGCTGTTCCAGCTGCACCAATTCCCTGAAGTGACCTCCCGACTATTATCCATATATACCCATTGTCAAACCAAGCAGCTGCAATTCCAGCTAGTAAACCTCCTATTCCATACAAAAAAAGGGATGGCACGATGATTACTTTCCTTGAAAATCGATCAGACATATATCCAAGGATAGGAATAAAAATAGCTGCACAAATGGAGAAAATGGTGATTGTTAAACTCACTTGAAAGGCCGTCAATTCTAATTCTGACTGCATTTTAGGAAGAATTGGAATTAACATGGAATTACCCAGTGTCATAATTAAAGGGATGGAACTAATTGCTAGTATAACTAATCCCTTTTTTTCTACTGTGGCCAATTTCCCATTCACTCCTTTAGTTTTATTAAAATCTGTCTAGCCGATTATTCTAATATTAGTATTAGTATTTACCTAAAAAAAATCCTCCAATAAAAATGGAGGAAATAAGGAAAAATTGTATTATATAAGAAATCCTAAAGCAATGATTACAACGGACATGTTAAAAAGTATTTCGAGTAAGTCTTTTGAACCACTATTTAATAAATGAATAAACCGTACTCCACAACGTGCAGCTACTAATATCCAGGCAATAGTCCACAATATACTGGGCATTGTATCACTCCATATACCTAAGTCTCCTAAATAATTTATATGCTGTCCATTGCAAATTTATATATAAAAAAAGACTGCTGGATAAACCAGCAGTCAAAAATTTAAACAAGTCGCTTACGGATATTTGTACTGATCAAATCAATGACAGTAACAGTTAGTACAATAATAAACAACATCATTCCAACTTCTTCAAAATTTCTTTGATTTGCAGCTAATATAAGTGGTGCTCCAATACCGCCTGCTCCTACGATCCCTAAGACAGAAGAGGAACGAACATCAATTTCATATCGGTATAAAGCATAAGAACTGAATTCAGGAATTACTTGTGGAATTACACCATATACCAAAACTTGAAGTTTACTTGCACCGGTTGCCTTTAATGTGGAAATAATCTCCATATCTATGGATTCAATAACTTCAGAGTATAGTTTACCGAGCATACCGATGGAATTAATAGAAATTGCTAATACCCCAGCAAATGGGCCCATTCCCACGGCTGCAACAAAAATAATGGCGAATAAAATTTCAGGGAAAGCACGGACAGCGTTCAAGATTGCTTTTCCTACAAAGGTAAAATGCCCTCCCACATTTCGTGCAGCAAGAAATCCTACAGGAATAGCAAGAATTGCACCCATGAGAGTTCCTGCATATGCAATAGCTACTGTCTCCATCATATATCCAAAGTATTCCGGAATTTTTGCATGAATTTCAGACATGAAGAAAGGGTCCCAAAAGAACCGCTTTAATAGTGGGCCTGATTCCCAAATGGATCGTTGTGCCTGCAGACGTGTTTCTGTGAATGCCACATAGTACAACACCGCCATGAAAATTGTAACTCCAGTAAATGTCCACCAATATTTAGCCCTTTTTGGATTTTTCATGTTATTAATATCTAATTGTGACATTACACTAACCTCTTTCTTAAGCTAGTACTTATGGTATCAATAATTGTTACAGCAATGAATGTAATAAATATAATCATTGCAATATTACCATAATTAAACAGGGACATTTGTTGTCTTAAAATTAAACCAATTCCTCCGGCACCTACGAAACCTAAGACTAAAGAGGCACGAACATTGATTTCTAAAACATATAAACTATACGAAACATATTGTGGTAAAATTTGTGGAACCGCTCCAAAACAAATAATTTGGAAAATATTACCTCCCGTTGCACGAATCGCTTCTAACGGCCCAGGATCGATGGCTTCCACTGTTTCACTAACTAGCTTAACTAATATTCCAAGTGAGAAGAAAAATAGAGCATAAACCCCGGCCAATGCACCGATACCAACCATAGCAACGAACATTACTGCTAAAATCATATCAGGAATCGTACGTAAAACATTTAACAAGAAGCGAACGATTTGATATAGCCAGGCTTTTTTATTGATGTTTCCTGCAGCGAGAAAGCTGATAGGTAAGCAGAATACCACTGCAACAGATGTACTTAATAAGGCAATATTCCAAGTTTCTAATAAAGGAGGTAATACTCTACTGTAATAACTCCAATTTGGAGGTATTAGATCATCTACCACAAAGTAATAAATGTGAGGTATTCCATTGATTAGTCGTTCTGGTGATGAGTTTGTAGCAATGGACGCTAAATAATATAAACCAATTACAATAAGTAAAACGACAAGGGCAAAAATCTTTTGTTTTAGTGGAATAATTGGAATACGTTTTGTGTTATTCATTGGAAGCGTCACCCACCAAGTCGTCTTCTTTGATCGGGCGACCATAAATATCCTCAAATGTTTTTTCGCTAACTGAGCTGGCCGGCCCATCAAAAACGACCTCTCCATTGCGGAGACCGATAATGCGGTCTGCATATTGCATGGATAAATCAATGGCATGGAGATTGACAACCATGGTAATAGCATCTTCTTTGTTAATTCTCTGTAAATCTTTCATTACTGCATGGGAAGTTGGTGGATCTAAACTTGCAACCGGCTCATCGGCTAAAATTAATTTAGGTTGTTGGGTTAAAGCACGTGCAATACTTACCCGTTGTTGTTGCCCCCCACTTAACTGATCTGCTCGAATATATGCTTTTTCTGCAATCCCCACCCGCTCAAGACTATGCAATGCTAATCGAACATCAGCTTGGGAAAACAACGACAAAATGCTACGGAGTGTACCTGTATGTCCTAAACGTCCTGCTAAAACATTTCGCAAAACAGAAGAACGTTTAACCAAGTTATAATTTTGAAAAATCATACCAATATTACGACGGAATTTACGTAATTTACGATCAGAAAACTTCAATGTATTTTCTCCGTCAATCAATAGTTCCCCTTCAGTTGGCTTTACCATCTGATTAATACTTCGAATTAAAGTGGATTTTCCTGCTCCGGATAAACCGACAATAACGACGAATTCCCCTTCTTTAATTTCGAGATTAATGTTTTTTAGTCCTTGATGACCATTAGGATAGGTTAAAGAAACATTGCGAAATTCAATCATATTGATTTCCCTCATTTTTCATAGAATAGGGGAAAAGCATATGCTTTTCCCCTTATGTTTTTAATTAGTTAAGCATATCTTCGAATTCAGCATATGTGGAACGTACAATGTCATAATCTGAAGATTGTGCCTCAGCAATGCCTGTCCAGTTATATACATCGTCCATTACTTGTAGCATTTCTTCGTCATCATTAAAACTTAAGAAAGCATCTCTGATTTTATTTTTCCACTCTTCACTCATTCCAGAACGAAGGGAAATCGTATCATTTGGAATTGGATCAGTGAATCCAATAACCTTCATGTCCATTGCATTTGGATAATCGTCTAAGATAACTTCACGTGCATCTTCAAAAGTTGTAGCAAAGTCAGCTTGACCTTCCAAAACAGCGATTAATGAATTATCATGTCCACCAACTGTTAATTGAACAAAGTGTGCATCAAGGTCTTCCACTCCACCTTGTAAGAACGTGTTTCCAGGGAATAAGAACCCAGAAGTGGAAGTTGGATCTCCATATGCCCAAATATAGCCTTCGTTAGCGATTAAGTCTTCAATAGAATCAATCTCAGAATCAGGAGCTACAGTAAACTGTGCTCGGTAAGAATCATCACCATGACGAATCGCCTTTAAGATAACTTCAACATTTGCTCTTTCTTCCGCTTGTACAAATCCGAAAGGAGGTAGGAAGCCAATATCAATTTGTTGTGTTCTCATACCCTCTACTAAACCAACGTAATCCGTCATTACTTGTGCTTCAATTTCAACACCTAAAATTTCTGCAAGACGTTCTGCAAGAGGTTCAACAGTATCCGCAATATTAGCTGCGTCTTGAGATGGAACGAATCCCATAGTTAATTTTGTAATTTCTTCATCTTCTGCTGCTTCTGTGTCTTCATCTGCTGTATCTTCGTCAGTAGTTTCATCTGCACCATCTGCGCCGTTTGCTGCGTCGTCATCATCTGCTGTACCACATGCAGTGATAACACCTAAAGCCAATACTAATAAAGCCATAAAAAATAATCGTTTTAACACTCTGACCCCTCCAAAAATGTGTTTTTTTTAAATGAACTTCAATGGTACCGCGTCGCCATAAAATCTGATCAGTATGTATTTAATATCAGATTTTATGATTCGTTCATAAAAATTCCAGACACTTGTCTTACTCCTGGAAATGTGTCTGGGTGAGAGTAGGATAAGTTTAAACTAATCACATATCCTCTCCCCTCGTAGAAAAGCTATTTACGGTAGCTTGTAGAGACTTTCGGGCCTTATTCCCAAAACTATACGACGGGTTTGTTTCCATCTTTGAAGTACACTCAAATTATTACTTTTAAATCGGCAAATGTCAACAAAAATTCACATTCTACATATTGTTGTAACATTCAGATTAGCAAAATTATTATATAATATTAGGTATTTTTTCAACCCCTTCCAGTTTCCTTCAATTACCAATTGTAGTGAAACCAACAATTGTAATCCTTTTCATTATTTTAGCCCTTAAAGAAAATTACATTCATATAAGATTTCCTGCATAAAAAAAATCTGTAATATTTTCTTCCAGTGTAATTATGAAATAGAATTTACCCTTTGTTTTTTTCTTATACAAAAAAGAATTGAGTCTTTTTTTTGAATCGAATTCAATAATTTTCATCTTATTTTTTTATAATTCCGTCCGGATATCCCATAATTCTGGAAAAAAACGATGATCTAGTACTTTCTTTAAATAACTGACCCCAGATGAACCACCAGTTCCCCGTTTAAATCCAATTATTCTTTCCACTGTTTTCATATGTCGGAATCTCCACTGCTGCAAACAGTCTTCAATATCCACCAATTTTTCCCCTAACTGATATAAGTTCCAGTATTTGTTCACATTCTTATAAACTTCGAGCCATGCTTTATTTACAGATTGATTAGGTGTATATGTGATGCTATAGTCACGTTCTAATAACCTTTGATCTATCTCAAAGCCTGCATTTGCCAATGCTTTTATGGAAACATCGTACAATCCAGGGGCAATATACGCCTTTTCCAATTCCCGTTGCAGTGTCGGCTCCTTTTTATATATTTGTAAAACATGATCCGTCTTGTATCCTAAAGCAAACTCAATCATTCGATATTGATATGATTGAAACCCCGATGCCTGCCCTAGCTGATCGCGAAACTCCAAATATTCTGATGGTGTTAATGTGGATAATACATCCCACGCCTGGATGATTTGTATTTGGGTTTTTGACACCCTTGCCAATTGTTTAAAAGAAGTCTGAAAGTCCCCAGTCGAAATGGAACTAATAGCTGCATTTATTTCATGTATCATCAGTTTCATCCATAGCTCACTCACTTGATGAATGATTATAAATAACATTTCATCGTGGTGATCAGACAATCCCTTTTGACTAGATAGAATCTTATCCAGTTGAAGGTATTCCCCATATGTCATATCATTTGAAAAATCTGTATAAACTCCCTCGTTTTCTGTAGTAGACATTTCACGTTTTTTCAAAACCATTCCCCCTACCTTGTTCGATTAAACTTACTGGTCTAAGCACAGCACGTACCGGACTTCCATCACCTTCCTCAATAGCAAGTGGAAGGGCTATTAAATCATAGTCACCAGGATTGATATTATCTAACATCACATTTTCCAATATGTGAATTCCATTTTTGTGGAGAGAATGGTGTCCCACTAATTCTTTACTATCAAGAGGATCCACTGAGGGAACATCAACACCGACTAATTTCACTCCATTTTCCCCTAAATAATTCGCTCCTTCTTCCGTAATATAAGGAATAGTTGAAGGGAACTGTTCCGCATTATTTGGAACAGACGTTTTTAACAATATTCTTGTAACACCTGTTATATTTGCTTTACATAATACCGTTTTATTAATCTGAGAATATCCAGATACATCAATTATACGACACATTCCTATATATATATTGATATCTAACTCACTCACTTTTTCCCCATCATTTTTAAAATGGAATGGGGCATCAATATGGGTGCCAATGTGGGTACTTGTAGTTATTTTCCCTATATTGACGGATCCTGTTTCTGCTTTCGTTGCAACAACTTCATAGGAAAAAGGAGTATCTCCAGGCCAATTTGCTATTCTTGATGTCAATGGTTGTGTTATATCAATCCATTCCCCTTTTACCACATCTCTCTCTCCCATATTAAGCAATCACTCCCCGCTCATTTGTATACTTCCTGTACTCCCCATTATCCATTATGCGTTTTAACGTTTGAACCGTTTTCCAAACTTCCACAAATGTATTATATAGTGCCACCGGAGCTAGTCGAATTCCATTAGGTGATCGAAAATCAGGGACGATCCCATTTTCCTTTAATGCTTTACAAATTCGGGCAGCATCTGAATGTTCTATAAATAAGTGACCACCCCTTTGTTCATCTGGAACAGGATTTCGGATGATAAATTCTTCTTTTGCTAATTCCTGTTCTAACAATGTCATCATAAATTCAGTCAGTTTAAGAGATTTTTCCCTTATTTTATGGATTCCAGCTTCTTGGAACATATCGACTGAACCAAGTAAAGGTGCCAGACTTAATATATGAGGAGTTCCCATTTGATAGGCTCCGGCATGATCTTCAGACACTAGTTGGTGGTCCATATCAAATTGATTCTCTTTTTTTGAACTAAACCATCCTGCAAGTCCTGGCTCTCTCCCAAAGTGACGTTGATTTACATATAAGCCTCCGACCGCACCAGGGCCACCATTCAAATGTTTATAGTTACACCAGAATGCAAAGTCCACATCCCATTGGGTAAGTTGATGGGGGATGGATCCAATGGAATGACATAAATCAAAACCTATTAAAATATCTCTTTTATGTGCTTCTTCTGTTAATTTACTCATATTCAATATTTGTCCGCTCCTGTATAAAATACTGGGCAAAATAACAAGGCGAACATCATCCTTCATTTCGCTGATGATGTCTTTTTCTGATAGGGTATGACCATCTCTACTTTTCACCTTTATTAACTCATTGTCAGGATCAAAACCTTTCAATTTTAAATGGCTTTTTATTGCATAAATATCGGTTGGAAATGCCAACTCATCCGTAAGAATTTTTTTCTTATTACCTTGTGGTTCATAAAAGGTTGCTAACAGTTGGTGGAGATTCCCTGTAGTAGAGCCGGTTACGATAACTTCTCTACCGTTTGCCCCAACGAGTGTGGCCATCCTTTCCCCTACACTCTCTGAGACGTAAAACCATGGATTTTCCCCTTCTGTCCAACCTTCTATCCCATAATTCTTCCATGATTTGAGCATTTCAAGTGCCGTTTTTTCAGCTCTTTTCGATAATAGTCCTAAAGAATTACCATCCAAATATATTTTTTCATGATTTATGTAAAACTCTTGTCGGTATTTTGCTAATGGATCCTGATTATCAAGTTGTATTGCATGCTCCATTGTAAAATGTTCCATCTTTTTCCCCCAATTCAGAATATTTGTTTGTTACAGTAAAAGTATAAAGGAAAATTTAATAGGACGTCAAAATAAGAAAAGCACAAGTTTGCGTCAACCATTTGTGGGCATATTTTTTAGTGAGTTCAAGAATGCCTCTTTTTGTTAAGTTTTTGTTGACAACGCTTTCTTGATTTAATGAGTTGTTCAAATTCCTTTAACAAATTTTTTTAAGCAATAAGTTAAATGTTTATACTCGAATCCGTTACAGACGGACGCTTTCCGCGGGCACGGCCTCAGCCTCCTCGC
>NZ_JAHQCS010000163.1 GCF_019042215.1 Evansella tamaricis
CAAATATGAAAACAAAAAATTCTCTCCTTTAATGCTTAGTTAAAAATAGTTTTCTTACAACAAGAAGGGATTAATTTTATTGAACAATCCTCCCCTTTAGTTTAACATGAATTTCCAAATAAATGTCTAACCAAAGGGGATATTTATTCATTATCAGAAATACTTGCGGTATAATTCTCTCCGCATTGCACCACTAAGTTGTGCATAAATCTTTGTTGTCTCACTTTTTTCATGTCCTAATAAATTCTGTATAACTTCCAGTGGAGCACCATTATTCAACATATGAGTCGCATAACTATGTCTCAGTTGGTGAGGGTGAATGCTTTTATTTATTCCAGCTCTACTGGATATCCGTTTTATTACATATCTCATCTGTGCAATACTCAACCGACGAGGGGTTCTTTCCGTTACAAATAAAGCCCTATTGGTATCCAATCGTTCTTCCAAGTACCTTTTTAGCCATATCTCACAACGAATATTGAAGTAGACTTCCCGTTCTTTATCTCCTTTTCCTCTTACAATGGCAGACCGACTTTCTAAGCTAATACTTTCTTTATCTAGTAATACAATTTCCCCGATACGACAACCTGTTGAATACATAAATTCAAATAATGCATTCTCAAATGAATTACAACAAGCTTCTCGTAAATATTCGATTTCTTTTTCAGTAAGGAATTTCGGTATCCTAATAGATGTTTTGGGTTCCTTCAGTTTTCTTACAGGATTATTTTTAATAAATCCTTCATCATTTGCCCATTTAAAAAGTGACTTAACAAAGCGAATCCGATGCCCTAAGCTTGCTGGTTTGAGTCGTTCAGAATCCTTCACTAAGTACGCCTTTAAATCCCTATGTTCTATTTCTTCTAATTTTACTTCTTGAGGAAAGTGCTTGACTATTAGATTATATTGAACGGTATAGGCTTTTAATGTTTGTAGTGAATAACCTTCAAGCATCTTATCCGATTGATAGTTCTCCCAAGCTTCCGATAACAACATCATAGTTCCTCCTTAATAGTTTTATTATTGTTTTTGGCAATCTTCAACAATTACAAACTACTAATAATGAAATGAGTTAAAGGAAGACACTGTATCAAGTGATATAGTGTCTGAAATTATTACTATAATGTTGTTATCTGATTGTCACTAACGCTCTCCGTTACTTTAAGTGAAGTCTTTCATAAATTTAGTACAAATAGACGTGGTTTGAATGCGTAGTAGCGTTGTACTGTGCAGCAGTCATTGTTTAATTCAATATATCAGATTAGAACCAAATAGCTTGGATTTTTCCATTAATTACTGTGATTAGTTCATCCAACCAAACTCATACACTTAATTTTATTCACCATAACATTCAGTTAGGGGTACGGAGAAGATGAAGAAATCAATTAAGGTTTGCATTCATGGCGGTGAACTTTAGGAAATACACCGCCAGAACCTCGAACTCTTTAATAGATAAGAGAAACAATACAACAAAAAATGGCTCCACTCATCAAAAACTGTTGAGTGGAACCATTTTGTATTATTTTTGGCTAGTTATGTCCCAATCTCTACTTTATAACACCACTAATTAACAAGGTCCAAAATCTTGACAAGCTTGTAAACCTTGTCTACTTCCATAATTGTTAAATACACAGACTGCTGCATACAAAATTCCGCAAACTATCGGACAAGTAAGCCCCCCTATTGGAGCACAAGCAAAAGTACACAAAAGTGCACTTGCAATACCGCATCCTAAATCATGTATAGTATTAAAAACATTTATACAAGAGCTACACCCCCATGATTGTTGTATACCTACATCTCCAGTGGGACCGCATGTGGCGTTACTTTCAACAGAAATACCGTATACTTCAACCTGCTTTAATTCAGGTTTATCAGCATTGGTAATGGTCCCCGAATTAATTAATTCAAAGTCTTTTAGTTCATATAGATAGATAGTTGAATTATCAGAGGTTAAACCCCCACCTATCTCAATGTTCCCATCTACATATATTAACATAATTCTTGTTGAGTATTTTTTACTCAACTCTATATCTAGAGTAAGTGTATATCCCTCTATTTTTTCAGTCTCATCTACAGGAACCTCCATCTTATACACTTGAGAATCGAGTATCCCTCTTTCAATTGCTCTAACATAAGTTTGTTCTCTCAGGTGATTTATATTGTATTCACTTGCTAGTTCCAAGACAAAAGATTTGAATTCACTACTTCTAATTGCATCATCTATTATCTTTTCTTTGTCTTTACTATTTAATTCTGTAACATAATCAGGAAGTCCATTATTTCCTTCAGTTCCAGTTGTTTGAACAGCTTGGACGGATGGTACAAAGGTTATAAACAGCATTAAAAAAACTAACAAAATATTAATTTTGACTTTCATTCAATAAATCCCATTTCTACTATTTTCATATATTAATAGTTTTTTATATACCCTATCCCCCTTTCTTCATTTTATGACATGGTTTGTAGTTGTTAAAGTATCAAGAAATTTCTTTAAAAAACTCTTATCAAAAGTTTACCATAAAAAGTAAAAATAGTAAAAAATTAAAATATTTTAATTGTCTAATAGTTTATTGATGGATAATTTATCATAATTTGGATAAAAAAACTTTTAGGAAATTACTAATATAAATTTAAGAATTTTCTGTCTTTTCAAACGAATAAAACCTGTATTCGTGATGAAATTATTTTTATACTATGTATGAATGCTAAAATCTTTTGATATAACTAAGGTTGACTTATACATGAATCCGTTTAAGAAAGACGCTTTCCACGGGCAATGATTCAACCTCCTTCCTCGAATAAAACTCTCTTTCTGAGGGACCTCAAGCTTTGTTAGAATTAGCTATTAAATTGAACTTAGTTAT
This sequence comes from Evansella tamaricis, assembly GCF_019042215.1. GTDB lineage: Bacteria > Bacillota > Bacilli > Bacillales > Salisediminibacteriaceae > Evansella > Evansella tamaricis. Next base: position 2,868 of record NZ_JAHQCS010000163.1, read on the forward strand.
AACCAGGAAGATTAAGACTTGACTATTTCCAGATAAAGAACCAGCCCTTTAGGACTAATTGACATTGCTACTATTACGATTAGTATTATTTCAATTGTAAAAATTTTAAAAAAAATTTCATGTTATGTTAGTGGATAGTGTTGAATTCCACGGAAAAATAAATATTCCCATATTATGGAAGTGTGTGAAATGGATCTTAGCATTTTCTATAATCGCACCTCGTAGTAACATAAAGTTTCTTGTTAAGTAATTATAACTAATCATTTTTAATCAAGAAAAATAGTACTCCATACCCTATTGCTCCACCTGCTAAAATGGATAACAACATTCCAATTTTAAACTCATTTGTAACCACACTATAAATTAAAAAAGCAAGTATTATTCCAATTAAAGAACCAAGAAACAACTTATTAACTTTCTTTAACTGCATTCCTTTTCCCCTCTCGCCTTATTTTTTTTTAACTGACTTCATTAAGGATTCCAGTTATTAACTGTATAATCATCCCAGTTTTTTCTAACAGTAAAAGACTATTATTTGGTAACCTCTGATAATCTTAGTGTATCATATAATTGGTATTTTGTGTCATTTTTTACATTCAGTAGAAAGGCATACTATATACTGTAGTTGGTATACTTGACAAAAAATAATTAGATTAAAAATATAAATACAACAGTCCCTATTGAAATTGTTATTTATTATGGAAGTAAGTTACTCTAAAAATGTGTCCCGTTTATTGAGACCAATCATAAGGTCAACTACAAGTTCTGTATAAGACGTGCTAATCCAAATGGTAAGTATGTCTCGTTTATCTATATGTTTTGGTATAAGCCAAACAATAAGAAGAAGAATTATAATAACTAAAGTCATATATAACACAAAAGTTTACACCCTCTATTGAAAAAGTAACTTCCTATGTATACTTTTCCCGACAGCTTGATAATTATCAATTTAAAATCTTAAAGTAACCTGTCCGTTACTTTAATTACATTTTTTCACAAAGTCATTTGAAGCACATCATTTGTTGCACAGTAAAAGTCAACTACGCATTACAGAATGATGATTTTCTTATTGTACATTACTTCGATTATATTTAGTATGGTTTTCCACCGTATTTAACGTAAGCAATGATACAAAAATGACAGATTTCTATCTTTGTAGAAACAATATATATAGTAAATTTTTATAGTATTCAACGTTATCAAAGATATACCAGGAAGTAGTAACAATAAACCTTGATGGGTTGTTTGGAAGTGAACTTCTTCTACACTACTCATCAAGGACAGTAAGCGGAAGCGCGGTAGTTATGATAGATAAACACTAGTTGCCTATTAAATAAAACTCTCAAGCCTCTCAATAAGATTTGTAACCTACGAGAGCCCAAATCAAGTCTTTGTAACCCCTATCTACGAATACATGTAAATTATGATAAGAGCAGCATTCTCTCTACCTTTTTTAGCTGGTACTATATATAAGGGGTAGTTAGTTCAATAAAATGTCATCCCCTTATTGAAGGATTCTCCCCGTTTCTTTAAGTACATCACTTCACAAAACCTGTAAATATCTCTATTCTATTTTAACATAAATATCCAAATCCTTCTCTTTCACATTAGAATTCACATGGCAAATCACATCAAATTCACAAGAAGGAAATATTTATTTCCACCTATGCGAATAGGGGTGTGAATTACTTTGTGATTTCACTTATTTTTAACTATAAAACACTGATATAACATCAAAAAAACACATGTGATTCCTGCTGTGAAATCGCATGTGTTTTTGCTTGTGAATTACTTGTTTGCACCTCTGAAGTAAACCTGTTAGATTGATTCAAACGTGTTAAATCCTTACACCATCTGAGTTCAGTTCACAAAAAGTTCGGGGACCAGGTCCCCGAACTTTACCTCACTATCAATTCTTCGATTTTCTGTACCATGTCAGATGGTAGTATCGCTTGTCCCTTTTCCACATATATTTTAGTAAACTGCCCTTTTTGATTAACATAGAAATTGATCGAAATAGCGCAGCCTTCCACTACTCCAGTTAACTTTACGACATTGGCTTGCTTCTGTAAGTGTCCACTTTGGAAGGAGAGCCTTCCCATCATAAAAGGGATGACTTTTTCTTCAATCGCTTTTTCTAAAGAGACATGATCCACTGTGTTAAAGTCTATTTTCTGAGATTTTCCCCGTTCCTTTTCTAGTTGTTGATTTTCTGACAAGATAGACTGACCTTTATAGTCATCCATGAATTCGATTAAAAACGAACTCTCCTTTGAATCAGAACCTCCAATCACTCTCACATTTGTGATAATAAACTTGGAATTATAATAAATGGCTACACGGCTAATGCCCCGCTCCGTTTGTAAAAACAATATGAAGTGATAGTTGTGCTCCTGTGTATCGATTAGTTTTATATCATATTGCTCCAAGTCCCCCTTCACTCTCGTTAAGAAATCTTCTATTTGAGATTCCGCTTCTTCCTTGGATATATATCGATCTAAAGCAGGGGGATAGATGGCATAAACTTGCTGCTTCGAACGAGTTAAGGACGTGTAGGCCCACCTAAAATAATCTTGGCTAAAGTAATTATTCGTATATCTAAAATCCACAATCACCTGTTTCCATTCGCCACCTTGGCTTTTATGACAGGTGATGGCGTAGCCAAATTTAGCTTTAACGGCATTAAAATAAGGATCAGCCAAAAGCTTTTCCATAAAAAGACTAGAGTTTGGTCTTAAATGAGGGTTCCTGTGCCTAAAATCAACAATGAGGGCACGCAATTCCTCCTCCCCCACTTCTCGGTCATTAGAGTAAAGAATATTCTCAAATACTTTACACATTATCTTTACTTTTTCACCTGACGGGGTCTGGAGAGAAAGAATTAAATCCCGAAAGGAGAGGGTAAATTTCTTTGATAATCGGATAAAGACATGTCTTACTTCCGGATTCTCACTCACGTGCTCTACTTGAACAAAATCACCATTAAAGAGAGGCATCCCTTCGATCATTGTGTTCTTAATAATTAGCAATCGATCCCCACTTTGCACTGTATCCCGTTGAAATCCCAGGGATTTGCGGATGGCACGGTTGTATTTATAAACACTATCATTAGTCTGTGCAATAACAATGATGCTGTCTTCCCGGGAGGGGCTATAGTATTTCTGAAAAATTGGCAACGTATCTTCAATCGGAATTTCTGTTATATCCTCTTGATTAGGAGTTATATGAATGGACTCAAATTCCTTCGCTGCAAGTTGTTTTCGGATCGAAGTTGCCACTTCTAAAATGCCACTATCTTGTTTTTGCCGAAAGACGTCGGTCATCTCAAATTCCTGTGTACTCAAGTGGAACTGTGAAGAAATATAATCTTTGTTTAAAGCAGGAGATGTACTACTATTTACAGGAGGCAACTGAGCACTGTCACCGATAAAGATAATCTTCCGGTCTGACGCCTTTGCATTTACATATTCGAATAAATCCGTTAACAACTTTCCGGAACCAAATTGCAATGTCTCTGTTTCATTTGTAGTATCAGAAACCATGGAAGACTCGTCCACGATGAACACCATTTTCCGGGGAAGGTCAAGATTTTTCAGGGAAAAAACTAGTTTATACGTTTCATTATCTTGATCATTTATTTTCGTTTTTTCAGCATCCATATGATAGATTTCCCTATGGATTGTAACAGCAGGTTGCTTGGTCCGTAGGTGAATAATTTTGGCAGCCCGACCAGTTGGTGCAAGGAATTGGAAAGGGTAGTCATGACCACGTAAGTAGTGACTTAACTGCTCTAATAGAAAGGTTTTTCCCGTACCTGCATATCCTTTAAGGATGAAGACATCATCCTTACTCCACAGGAAACGTTCTAATTTATCTACCGCTTGCTTTTGACTATTAGTTAGTGTATCGTACTGGAAAAAATCAGTTAACTGCAACCTCATCCCATTCCCCCTCCTTAAACCTTGGTGATTTCAATCGCTTCATAGGATTGCCTTTGCTTCTTTTTATCAAAGGATTCCATGATGTAAAAATGTACATGTTCTTTAACACCTGGTCGAGGTTTCCCCTTCAAGTTTTTAATTCTAAAATAATATTGCTGGCCGTTATCGCCCGAGATAAATCCTGCTTTTCCATTAGGTAGAACTTTTAGAATCGTACCTATCCCTTTTGGAAGAGTCTGAAGTTTTATGGTTTGAAGAAAAGAGAACAATTCATTTCTATAGCCCTTGTTGACTTTGCCAATCTCCCGTTCTATTAAAGCGATTCTTTCATTTAAGCTTTGCATATCCTTCCAGCCATTTTCTTTAATAACCTCTTTTGCAAAGGTATAAAGCATCAGCGCTTCCTTGTGTTGTTTTTCTTCTTCCAATAAATAACCGAACTTGATCAGTAAGTTCTTCTTATGCTTGTATTCCCCTCCTTGAGCTAACACAGCATAAGCTCCCTTTTCCCTGGCCATTGCAGTATTACCAAGCTTTAGATACAACTTAAATATTTCGTAATATAGGGACCAATGATCCTTTTCCTTTACTATTTCCTCAAGTTCCCTAATGCCTTCTTCCACTCTCCCTAATTCCCCTTTGGCAATGGCTGCTTTCGAACGTAGCCAAATGTCATTGTCATAGTGAAATTTACTGATTTTCTTGAAAGCCTCCGTGGAGATCGTTAAACATTCAGGATAGTTTTTCATTTCAAATAAAGCCTTTATTTTTGCTGTATAGTATTCTTCTAATGGGGACGCCAATTCCCGTTTTATTCCCTCAGAATCTGTAATGGTGTTCGTTTCCGTTGATAGCTTTGTTGGGTCTAGCTTTGATACCCAGTAAAGAAGTTGTTGTTGATTTGTATTGGCCTTGTTTTTAAAGTATTTGACCATCGTTAGTACTGTTCGTTCATAGGCGGAATATTGTTCCTGTTTGACTGAATTAACAATGAAATTTGCCGTCTTGACCATGATTACTTCTTCCACTTTTTCCTTTCGGTTCGGACTAATATAAAGACGGTATAAGCTCCAACTTAACATGTTAGCATTTGCCTGAAAATCAGGAGCCTCTTCATAAAGCTGCTTACTAAGTTGGACAGATTCTTTTAATCTACCAACCTTTTTTAAACTTTTCGCATAAAAAAATAAGTCCCAGCTATTAAAGGCGTTCCTATTAGATTGATAGGCTTGATCTAATAAGCTCACCGCTTCCTCAAATTGACCTTGCTTTGCTAAATTAACCCCGTTCCTTACGTCCATGCTAACACCGCCTCAAAATCATTTAGCGACAATTGACCACGTAAAATACCGATTATTTTGTGTTTATATAGTATTCCATTCGACATTTTACGAGTAAATCCTCTTAATGGAAGCCATGGGCTCGTTTCGGTGTTGATTTTTGATCCAACCTACTGATCTTTATTATCATGAATGGTGATTGTTTTATTTTTGGTACATAAGAGGCTAGGATAGAAGTGTTTTAACAATGAAAAATCCAAGCAATCATTAGCTACGAAAATATCCTTTACTATCGTTGTGTATTGTTTGGATTTTCCTTTAAACACCTTCGTTATGTCCCAGCATCCTTAATAACAACCTTTAAGGTAGTTCCCACCTACTAGCATATTAAACTTTATCCTACGACGAAAAAGCCCGAGAACACAACGGTTCTCAGGCTTTTTCGTTCTTCTCAAGCTCTTGGTGTACAGGTTGATCATTTAGATTTACAATAATGAACTTATCAACATTTCCGATGTTAGTAAGTTTAATGGTAGAGAAACTGACTAACCCTAATCCTAGTCCTATTAGAAAACCAGCCCCTAAATAAAGACCTTTCTCTTTCCTAGTCAATCTCATCACCCTCCAAATGATTATTTCTCTTTAAGTATATTTGAATATAACGGTTAAGAAGGGAGTGAAATTTGACTATATTAAGGAAAGTGACAGAAGAATAAATACATTACATAAAAGAGATTCTTGCTTCCTAATTGAAAGTAGGGACAGGTATTGTGCTGACCCCTAAAAGATTAGATTTTGACTCTAACTTTTGGGGTGCACCTCAGTACCTGTCCCTACGTCCCTCAGTTTCTACTACTCTATTACTTTTTTTCGCCATCTAAAGTAAACTACTATACCAGTTCCAAGTATGAGAAGACCAATCAATAAATTGGTGTATAGAGATGTAGTTGTATCTGGTAATCTATTGTCATCTTTATCGCTAGACTCGTTTTTTCCTCCCACTTCCGTTTCTGTTGCTTCCTCCGCTGGTGATACTGATGGTTCTAGTTCTTGACCTGAAACCTCCGATAGTGGTGTGTACCTTACCCAATCATAGTAAGCATATACAGGGGTATCATTTCCATCAAATACACCTGTCCAATCATCTACACCAACAGCTGGCCATAAATTCTTCATGATCTTTTGCGGAGTTTGTGGGATGTTCTCTGTTGCTGTATAGACATGCTCACCATTTACAAACCATTGAATCGAATCTTCTTTCCACATAAAGGCATACGTATTAAATGACTCCGACGCATCAAAACCTAGGTCATGATAATATTCATTTCCACCTACTCCATTTGTGAAGTAATTGAATTGGATTCGGGTCGTATCCTTCCCTAAAAATTCTATATCGATTTCATCCCAAGGATCATTATCCCAATCCCACGGTCCAGTATAAGTAAAGAAGGATGAAACTGTTCCCTCTGACTTAGCAGGCTTCATACTTACTTCATATAAACCGTAATGATAAAACTCATTTGTACGAATCTCCCCCGCCTTGTAAGGTGGATTTGTGTCTTTATTATCTTCTTTATCAATAGCCAATCGCATGGTACCATCCGAGAATGTCACTTGGTCTGGATACCACGTTGCATTAAACATCTCTCCATTCGTCCAAACCCCTGCCATGGACCAACGCTGTTGATTATAATCATCATCAAAATTTTCATAAAACCCAGTTCCAATTGGTCTTTCTTCTGCCTTTGCAACTTGAAGTGGAAATCCTGCTGAAAATAAGTTAAATACTAATATTAAAACAAAAAATAGAATAACCAACTTGTTTCTTACCATCTATTTTCCTCCTTTGGGGCAGTAAGGACAGGTACTGTCCCTATCTATGTTCCTTAAATAAAAGGTTTCGCAGATCTTGGATACACATTCTTTATGTCCAGCAACTCCCACATATTAATTCGGCCTTTTGAAATTATTCCAAAAATCAGAAGTCCTTCTTCCACAAATTCCATCTGCAAATCACTTCCGGAAATAGTGTATTCTTCTCCAGTTGCCTCTGTATAGCCTTGTTCAGGAGAATCAGAATGGCCCTTTCTAATCTCCAAACGGCTGACACGAAAGCTTTGTTTATTAAGCCTAATAATTTCAAATAACCCTTCTACGGTGGGAGATTCAGGAACTATTTCTCCCCTTAGTATTTTTACTAATTCATTTATTGGTCCTTTCATATTCCCAATACGAATTGGAAAAAAGGAGTTTGGTAATTTTACAGCATTATTAAATTGGCTTTCCTCTACCTTTAAAAATTTCGACAACCCTAACCACAATGTATTATTCTTCGTCCGTTTCATCCATTGGGTAAAAGCTTTTAACGTACTAATGAAATCGGTAATTTGAGTTTTTGTCATCGTCTCGTACATATTAAAGTACTCTAGCGATAAAAGTCTTTTCCAAGAGTCTTTATCAATTTGCTCTAGAGATATGATTTGATTTCTCACTAGAAGCTCATTTAAATCATACAGACTTTCTCGATATTTTCTAACCGTATTCCCTTTTTTACCTAATGTTTTTTCCTTAAAAAACGAAAGAAAATCTTCCGTATAAGCAGGAAGGTGGCTCATACCCAGATCTTCTATAAGGGAAACATCCTCTACTTCTACATTTACCTGCAGCCCATCAGCCATCATCCCACCCATAACCTCTAGTGTATATTCCATGAGAACCGATTCATATGATAATCCAGTTTCTTCCATAAGTTTCTCGATCTTCCTTTTGGCTTGAGCAACATGAAGCGGTCCCTTAAAAACCCTCACTCCATTAAAATAATACTTACTGTTATGTAATTCTAATAATCCAATGGTTCCATATCCTTCTTCCAGATGACTTGGGACATTTTCCTGTATGTTCGCTAAAGGATATACTTTTTTTGTCATGATATCTTCAAATAATATTATATCTTTTTTAATTTCAGTTATAGAAACAAGACGAAATTTCAAGTTCGTCCAATTAGTTAACATTTCCATTAAAGGCGTATCCAGGCGCTTACGATTCTCTTTAAGAAACCACTCAATACCTCGGAGCCCATTTTCATAGCGATGAATAAATAATGTAAAGAATTGAAACATCATAGGTCTTGCTTTTTCATCTACATGATCTCCTATTCGATTGTAAAAAATCTGCTGTAAATTTTCTAAACCAGTAACTTGCGAACGCTCCCATAAAAAGTCTGTAGTTGCTCGAACAAGGATATCCTTTTGCTCATAAAAGCGTTCCTCTTTTATTTTATGTATATCTATTATTCTTGCTTTATCCATACAGCACTTTTTATATTTTTTTCCGCTGCCGCATGGGCAGACCTGATTCCGACTAATCTCCATCAAAATTACAACTCCCTTAAATTAGTCATTTTAGGGACATGAGGCACACCCCTTGTCCCACTGGGACGACGTACCTGTACCTATGTCCCCGCAATTTTTTTATCTTTCTATTTTGTCAATATAAACTCCCGGGATGGATATTTGTCCTCCCATTGTTGTGTTAACCCCAAATCAAGCCGCCTTTATAGAACCTTTTTTCCCATTAATACAGAAAATTCATTCAAGTGATCATTTACTTCAGGTAACTGTTTTAACAAGTTCATAACATCATCATAGTTTTTCCTTTGCATCTAACCATCTCCCTCTTTCTCAGGATTAAGGAATAATCTCATCATGTACTCACTTTTTTCTATTGCTTCTTCAAACTCTTGTGAATACGTACTTTCTTTAATGACTGCAATCTCCCCTTTTCACTTGGAAAAAATAAGTGATAGTTGTGGTGGAAGAAAGCCATTTCTTCTGTTCCAGGTCAACTCCAGATCCATCAACCAAAGGCAAACTACTAAACGCCCATTGTTTTATTCTTTATATATGGTTTTTAAAAAAACTGCCTGCCCCCTAGGGCGTGAAAGCATTAACACACCAAGGGCAGGCAATACAATTCTATAACACAGAACATGTCCACCTAAGCTACACTTAAAACTCTCACTTTCCCAATAGTCTCTTCAGTATAGTATGTATGAACAAAATCACTATCTAGAGTTGCAAAATAATCAATTTCGTTTTTCACTGTTAATGCAATGTGCATAGCGTCTGTTGAGGAAAGCTGAAACAATCTCATATGTGAAAAAGAAAGATCTTTTATTTCACGATCCGATACTAAAATTCGTGTCTTAAATCCCAATCCAGAAATGAATTCATTAAAGCGTTCAATACTTTTATTGTAGTAATGGCTTAATGTATCACGATCATTTGGGTAGGTTAATTTATATTGTTTTAGTAGATCTTCTATAGAATAACGGAGTTCGCCTGTTTTCATAAGGGTTGTTAATAAATGAGTAGGTATTAAGTCAGTCAATCTTCTAGCGGTAAGAATGTCTCCTACCAATTCTTGCTCATCTTTTGAAGGTATATAAGGGGATATGCTTTGTGATGTTTGCTTAATTTTGTAACCAATAGCAAGAACATTTCTAATATAAAGCTTTAGTAAGTTATGTACCACTTCACTTATAACATGATTACTAATGGACAGCTCTTTTATACCATCCCGATTCCATTTGTCAATTATATCTGCAACCTTATCGCCTCTAGCATCATTTGAATCTAAATAAGCCAAAATAAAACAAGCATCTAAATAAATAGAAGCTTGTTTAAAATCTGTGCATTCTATTTCTTGGTAATCTAACACAAAACCACTCGCCATTATTTCCCTTCCTTCCAAAGGTCAACTAATCCTTTACCTGTTAGAGATGTAACAGCAAGCTTCTTTCTCAACTGGTGAGCCTTCGTATTTTTCAGTACAAGGCTCTCATTTTCCTTATGTTGTTTAGTCGTAGGAGATTCAACCATATTCACCCGAATCACTCCTTTAAGTTTTGGTTTACTCGTATTATATTTATTAATTCGGCTTCTGTCCACAGAATCCCTCTTTTCTTCAGGGAAATTTTCAAACTATTATCCATCTTCTCCCAAAGGACTCCCTATATACATTCCTATATCATATATTCCTCGGTAAGAGCCGTTTGAAACTAAAATACCACTCTGGAAAAATTACCTGCCCCCAGTACGTTAAAGTTTTACCAAACCGGGGGGCAGGCGTCAAAGTCAAAACTCTCTAGAATGGTCTAGAGAGTTTCACGTTAAAACTATTATAAATATCCCCACGGAGAGTTTTTATATAATTTAGCTATGAATTTAACTGCGGACTTATGGTAAATCAACTTGTAGTCCGAATTCACGCTTCTCATCCTCCCCTGAAATGTATCCATCTTTACTTTCGAGTTGTTCGCGTTCTTCTTCTGTTAATGGGTCATTGTCACTTTCTAATTCATCAATCTTTTGCCATGATTCGGGTTTTTTGTTCTTAGAACGTTCAATCAAAAATTCCATAAAGTCAAAGGCTGCTTTTTTAACTTCCTCGTTTAATGACTCTACCATCTTATATAAATCTTCCTTGCGAATAGCCATTATTACACCACCTTTGTCTCCATGCTTCTAAAATTATTATAAACCATTTTGTTTTATTTCTAAAAAAGGGCAACACCAATAAATTCACCTAAAATTTGATACCCTACAGCTAAAAAAAGCGCAATGCCTGTCCCCACTGCTTCCCTACTCCAACCCGTTTAAATAATCGTCTAATGTTCGACTAGATTGTCTCCGTTCCTCATTTAAATAATTTTCGAATTTGTGTCCGAATAACGTACTTGGTCTGAGGAATTTATTCATGTAATCATCATTTAGCCAATCTGCAGTCTTGGTGTCAATAACCTTGAAAAAGTCATTTCGTCTATATCCTTCATTCCATCTGCTTTGAATAAGTGTGACTGTTGTATTCGTGGTTGGGAGAAAGTTCTTTAATGTCTTTTCATTTAGATAAGAGATAATCTCAACAATATATTCTTTAATTTCTATTTTAACCTCTGTTTTATTCTCTGATATAACCTCTAGTATTGTACCGACCATATTGTCATTGACAACGATACTTTTATCCATGACAGCGATCATATTATCCATGACAGCGATCAAATCGTCCATGGATTTTTCCTTTTTTCCACCCTCAATAAACTGTTTTATGCACGTGTTCACCTTGAGCATCCTCACTATCCTTCTCTGAAAAAAGCTGTGCCAGGCTCACCTTATATCCCGCCAATTCATAGCCCAGCCCCTGTAGACCTGATGGATTTTCACGAGATTCACCCTATACTGCTTCGTATTATCCCAATTGTAGAAAGGATTATCCCTTTCCAGCAGCCAACCAGCGGCTACTAATTTGATTAAATACGAACGCATCGTTCGCGCATTACAACGCATTAACGTCTCTTCCGACAATTGTTCCGCTTTCTTATAGATCCATCCATGATCCGTTTGGGAGCTACCGTCCTTCCACCTGCACTTTTCCTCATCAATAAACTCTCGATAACTTTTCACCCGCTCCGACCAATAAATCATCTGATTCAACGGCAGCGCTAACCGATAGTCCCCCGTCAACGCCACCAACTCTTCCGTCACAACAGCCCGCTTCAGCATCCACACCCGACCTCGCCTTTTGTTATGTATTTCCTACTACTTTGAATATAGATGTTTTTGGAGAAAAAAAGAGTGCCATTCCATTACCATAATTGAACAATTCCTAACATTTATCTGTAGTTATGGAAAAAACTATAGAGGACCAAATGGATACCGTTCTGCGTTTCGGAATCAGGTGGGTTAGGGGGGACAACTAGTTAAACTGGATATTAAATGGGGTTATAAAATCGGCTGTGGATATCAGGTAATGATTGAGAAACCTGTTTTTATAGGGGATCTAAAAGAAGAAGGGGGACGGACCTTGCGCTACCCCAAAAGGGAGCGAAAGGCCCGTCCCCACTGCTTCTATCTTGAGGTCTCGGACATACCTTGTCCCATTAAGACGACGTACCTGTCCCTATGTCCCACCTCTCATTTCAAAAAATGATCACAACAAGCCTCACCCGATTCCGTCCCGTAGAAAAAAATAAAATACGTTTGTATGTTGCTGGTAGAACAAAATGAATGGGAGGGATTGCTTTGATCTATGAAAAAATAATGTCTGATTTTAAACCTACTTATCGGGAAGAGTTTCATTGGAATCTATTTAACTCTCTATTTTTGCAGGAATACGGAAATATCATCAAAATGATCATAGATTCCAATGATTATTGGAATCGGTTAAGGCAACGAATCGATTTCCTTGTATACATTGCCGTCTTACAAATAAGTTCCGAGGATAACATCATGCCCCATGAAATAGACCCCATGAATGCCGATGCCTTGTTCACTCTGATGGAGACCAAGGTAAAGGAGTTAGCCAAACACCCTCAGGACATCCTCATTGATGAAGTCTTCCGGCAATTTGTCAGGTATACGAAAGGACAGTTTAAGGCTTCTGCCAACTATGAATACTTTACTGCTCCCTATTTTAACAGCATTGTTTATGATGCCGGTTCGTGCAATGGGACCCTTTGGTTAGACGAGTTGACGAAGGAAATCTTCGATAAACCATTGGATCAGTTCGTGGAGGAATTGTTGAAAAATATGAAATAATAAATTTTTAACTGGAGGGATTCCCATGAAACTAAGCCATGGAATGCTAGAAAGCTTTTATTACACGTTACTCCGTAAAGGGGTGGAGAATTATAGGGGCTACACCTTTAAATTTTTCAAAAAACAAAAGGAATTTCGGTTACAAAATGGGAACAGGAAGCTTGCCAGCTGGTTTCTTGAAACCGATCAAATAATGGATTACAAGGAAGCGAAAACTCCGGGGAAAAACAGTTCGCCAAAAAGTTCACCTATCTCCCAGCAGAGGCAGAGAAGTATTTTCAGGATTTAAAAGAGCAGAAAACTACGAGAATTCGAGAAAAGCAGGAAAAGGAGAAAGAACTGGAGCAGCGTTTCCATCAAGAATTAAATGATTACTGCTTTCGTTTAGAGAACCATGAAGTAACGTGGGAAGGAAAAAATGGTCGATTACTTCGCCGATCGTTATTTCGACGAATGGTACACCGTCGGGATCCACCCAGATAAATATGCGGATAATTACCCTATATACTTCTCAGCGGCAAGAGGTAGAGTGATGGGCGCACTCCCTCAAGTGAAGGACCCTCGATTTCAATCACTAATAAAACTGCTCCAACCGCAACAGGAGACGGATTGGTCAAACCTGCCCGAAGCTGAACTACTACAAGCTACCAGACTGATCCCCCTATCTGCTCAACGGGAAGGGAATTTAGTAACTATCACAGAACTACAACAGAAACGCTTTGAGTCCATGGTGGACAAGGCCTTCCTGTTTGCGAAAAATATAGTGGAAAAGGATAGGAAGAAGTATGTAGCATGGAAAGAACTAACAATCTACTGGTGGGAAAAAGAAGGTAGTTTCTTCTTGCCAGAGGTAAACGAAGAAACGGAGCCGACAACATTGAGGGAAAAGGTACTAAAGTCATTGGAGCCAAAGCCCAAAAAGAAAGGCAAGCCATCCAGGTTGCATCTAGAGCTAAAGCTCCTTTCTCCAGAGGAAAAGCTCACTCTTCAACGGTATACATATCAAAAAGGGATAATTAATTGGGAAGTGGCAATTAGTTAGTAATTGAGAAACCTGTTAATAGTGGAACAAAAAGAAGAAGGGGGACGGACCTTGCGCTACCCAAAAAGGGAGCGAAAGGCCCGTCCCCACTGCTTCTGTCATCAAAAAGGAGATACTATATTTCACCTCTGTAAATTGATAAAGGAGCATGAGAACCGTCACGGTGCTCCGGAACACCAGAATAACTCCCGGTTTTGATTATGCTATCCCCGTAGTTCAAACAGAAAACACACCTACAGAAAAAGCCCAAGATAACTCTCCGCAAAATTTTCAACACTCCATTTATTTCATTATTCAAAATAATATAAATATTGAAAAAAGATAAAAGATGTTATAATATTCCATATGCCAATACTCATACATGCTAAGGGGGTATAATGAATGAAAAAAATTAGTAAAGTTATTTGTACTGCTATGGTTTTAGCTATGTTAACGATAACACCTACAGTTAGTAATGCTCACCATGGTGGTTCTAGCTGGCAAACCCATTATACTTACTATCAATGCGTACACAATGCTGGCTACTTTAAATATGAACAACAGCATAGACATATCGGAACTAGGCAAGAGTTTCGTACGATTAGTACACGAGTTAGCCCTTTTTGTCCACAGTAAACCGCTCGTAGTAGAGAGAAATATTTCCAACTGACAAGCATAAGCATCCTCATCATATTTTATTTAATGAGTATTGCCTTTTTTATCATTTAAAGTTTATCATTCTGAGCGGAGATAATTTTACAACTATAAGTTGATTCTCATAAGGGGGTGAAATTCAATGATTCTTTACTTAAAATCTAGTTTTTCCGTCCGTTGGAAGTTGTATGTGACGCTGGTTCTTGTTATCGCCTGTTTAGGGATTGGTTATTTGTCGACCCAAGTGGTGACAGAACGTATTTCCATAGAAGCACATAAGGATTTGGAAGATCATTGGCGATATCAATACGATATTCTTGTAACTCCTGAATTAGATCAAGAGGTAAGGGGATTAGCGGATGGGTGGGTAACCCCTCAAAGCAGTATTGCCAGTTATGGCGGTATTTCGTTAGAGGACTGGGAAGCAATAAAGGAGATTGATGGCGTTGAAGTTGCTGCTCCCGTTTCCATGCTCGGATTTTTCGAGTTTGTTGGAATGAATTCACATAGCTCAAATGCTCAGCCGGGTAATTGGTATGAAATACATAAACAGGTGACCGCTTTTGACGGCCTGAAATCACATACATTGTCTGAGTACTCCTTTATATCAGAGTATTATAGTCCAGACATGGAAGAAACATATTTATATCAAAGGAGGCTTAAAGAAAGGGGATATCCAATTAATGTCACTCCAGGCAGTTCGGTGCGTTATCCGAATGAGATGCTTTTAGTGGCAATAGACCCTGAGATGGAGGAAAAGCTATTCAATGTCTCTGATAGTATGGTGTCTGGAAGCTATTTAGATGATTTTACTGCTGAAGTTGCCAGTATGCCTGTCGTTTCTGTTATCGCTCTTCAACAACCGAGTTACGAGATGGAGGAAAGGATTACAGTCCATGAGATATCGGTTCCAGAAGACGTGAGTTCAGACGATGTTCTAGGGAGAACAGATGATTATTTAAATAGCTTACCAAAAGAACAAATTGCAGAATTAACGATCTCAACGATGGACAGAGACTTAAGATATGAGTATGCGGATATTCATTTTGATGACGATGGGTATGTGAAGGTACCCCACAATTTAAAAGTGGTTCCAACAGAGATAATCAAGTTTTCACCAATTACATATGATTTAATTGAACACAATGAGGGAGAGCTGCCAATACTTCAAGCAGCTATTTACAGGAATACAAGTGAGTTTTACGATAATATTCATGTACCATTTTATCGTTATGAAATGGGGCAAAGAAGAATCTATGATTTTACAGTAGATATCATTGGTTACTATGATTCATCAAAAATAACCCCAAATTATGAAGGAGCTTGGGAACAAGGGGACCCCGTCGATATTTATACACCACATCACAGCATGATTGTAAAAAATGGTCTAGGGGAGGAAATCAAACCGACCCCGTTATTACCAATACCTGTGAAAGCCTCGTATTATCCAGGGGCACCAGATATGCTCACAACGTTAGAGAATGTGAGGCATGTGTATGGAGATGACCCGCCACTCTCCTCGATTCGAGTAGTCGTATCTGATGTGGACGAAAGATCAGAAGAAAGTCAGCGGAAAATTGAAGCCGTCGCTACTGAAATACAAGAAAAAACAGGTCATCACGTGGAAATAATGTTAGGATCATCAGCCAGTCGAGTGCATGTCCAACTAGCAGGAACAGAAGTAGATGAAGCTGGGACGGTCGAAGAGGGGTGGCAGCAACGTGGAGTTAGCTGGTCTATCGGAAACCAGATTGAACAAACAAATATTCTTTTATTTGTCTATCTTTTAGTGATAAGTATCATTTTTTGTTTCACCGTCATTACTCATAGTTTACTGAATCGTTCTGTTGATTTTGCAATGCTTAGAGCAATTGGTTGGCCAAGGACAAAATTAATGATGTCACTATTGTTGGAAGTAGTAATTATCAGTTTCATCCCTTTTATCGTTTTATGGATCGGGGACTTGTGGATGAACACATTGCAGTTCATCGATTATATGGTTATTTGGCTTATAACGTTCTTTATTTTAGTCATTAGTTATGGTACTGGCGGTTTTAAAGCACTCAAGTTATCACCATCGAAAGGATTAGCTGGTGAAGGTACTGATGGGGCATTCCTGCGTGTTATACCTATTCGAGGGATCCTCTCTTATGTTGTCCACCAACTTTTCCGCCGGCCGTTGCGATTTGGGTTATTGACTATCGTTATTGCCCTTACTACTTTTATGCTTTTGCTTACCTTAGCCACGCAACAAAGTCTATCTGATTTTTTGTATTTGAGCTTTTTAGGGGAAGCGATTGACTTGAAACTATCAAACTACCAAACCGCATTATTGTTTGTGAGTATACTCCTTGCGCTAATCAACACATTTTTATTACTTTATTTAAATTTTTCTGAACGGAAAAAAGAGTTTTATATCTTCCGCTCTATTGGCTGGTCAACGAAGCAAATCCAAGGATTAATTCATTTAGAATCAATCATCGTTTCTGTCGCTGGTTCCTTACTTGGGGCATTAGGAGGATATTATGTCATTCATTCATTTTTAGTAATACCAATACCTTTCTGGATAGTGGGGAGCATCATCGTTTTACCAGTCCTTCTCATTTCTCTTTATACGTTTTGTTTCACGGCAAAACTTAGCATGAACACAGTGAGAAAAAATCGTAATGCAATTTTTAACAGGGGGACCTAGAATGATAGAGTTAAAGAATGTAGTCAAAAGCTATAAACTTGGAACAAAGCGTGTGGACGTGCTAAAAAATATTTCCTTTACGATACAAGATCATAGCTATGTTTCCATAGTGGGACCTTCTGGATCTGGGAAGTCAACTTTAATTCATACAATCGGAGGAATGGAGCCGATTGACGAAGGGGAAATTTGGGTGAACGATCAGGCTGTTCATCAACTTAATGATAAACATTTGGCAAAGCTAAGACAAAATATGATCAGTTATGTATTCCAGCAATTCCAATTACTTCCGACAGCAACAGCACTTGAAAATGTGATGATGCCATTATTAACGGTGTTTTCTTCTGGGTTTGTAAAGCAAAGGGCTGAGAATGCGTTAAAGCGGGTAGGGTTGGCGCACCGACTCCACCATCTCCCTACTCGATTATCTGGGGGAGAACAGCAAAGGGTTGCCATTGCAAGAGCATTGATTACAGACCCGGAAATTATTCTAGCAGACGAGCCTACTGGTAACTTGGATTCAGAAACTGGGAGTAACATCATTCATCTATTAGAGGAAATTCACAAAGAAAAAGGGGTAACTGTCGTAGTCATTACTCATGATGAAGGAATTGCGGAACGTACAAATAGACAAATTCAAATTCTAGATGGAAAGTTATTAACTAAGTAGATATTCACTACTTCTTCTTTGTACACGAACTTGAATAAGCCAAGCAGGAACCCCTATTCCTTGAGTTTTTGTGTTTGCTTTTATTAAAACTTAAGACATTTAATAAGTCCTTTATTTTTTTCTCATTCTTCATGTGCACAAGTCGATGAACGGCTTCATGGAGCACTATCAAGTTTGGAAATGTAAACAACAAAAAAGAAGCAGGGGACGGACCTTGCGCTACCCAAAAAGGGAGCGAAAGGCCCGTCCCCACTGCTTCTGATTTCAAATAGGACAAACTATATTTCACCACTGTAAATTGATGAAGGAGCATGAGAACCGTCACGGTGCTCCTCAAAACTGCGGTCGACATTTTGGAAGATCATTTAATACTTCCCCTTGTCGATCAACGCATTTAATCTCCAATCCATCCGTGACAATTCCATAACGGACAGAATGGTCCGCTTCCATATAAGACGTTAACTGTGCGGAAGCATTCTCAATCCCTGCCCCAAACCTTTTTATTTCCGCGAAAATATAAGGGATCAGCTCCCCGTTCACATAAATACTTACTACAATGTCAACATAGCCCCGTTTGGAAAATTGCTGGACTGGAAACTCAAGCTGAATGAGCTCCAAAGGATAACCGTAGGTGTTTTTCAATTCCTTCAACAACCATTGACGGACAACTTCTTCCTTCGCATTAATATCAACTATTTGGTTCGTTAATTGATAATCCTGTATTCCAATTGAATGAAACGGTCGTAACGAACAGTCCCGTTTGACCCGTAGATGATCGTTATTTATTTCCTTAATAAATTTCGATGGCTTTCTAACGGAAGACATGTAAAGAAGTTCATTTGCCCTTGTCATTCCAACGTAAAGCAGTTTCCGTTCCTCCGAATCTAATGTAGCCTCATCATCAATATCATACATCCGATCATTCGGAATGATCCCTTCATTCAAATCAATGAGAAAAATAACTTTAAACTCTAATCCTTTAATAGAATGCATGGTTACTAATTTCACTTTATTAGACTCGAAATCTGGCTTAGAAGTATTCAATATCTCACAAGGAATACCCGCTTTTTCAAGCCCCACACTGGCACTTTCAATCAGTCGCTTCTCTTTAGCCACCAGACATATATCATAGTGCTCATAGTCATTCAATAACGTATTGATTTCACCAAGCAAATATTCAAGCTGCTTCCCACTATTAGCAAAAAAGCGATAGACCGGCGGATGACCATGGCGATCGATTAATGATGGCTTAACGAAATCAACATTGCTGTTAATATTGGTATCCTGTTCAATTAACCCATAAGCAGCTGTTGAAATCTCCGTGGTTGTCCGGTAATTTTTCGTAAGCATTCGCGACTTCCCACTCATGTCATAGCCAATCGTCGTATAAGGACGTCCCTTCCCTAACCAGGAGTGAGAGTATATACTTTGTGTATTATCTGCAACAAACATAATCGAGGAATGGGCCTTCTCATGATAAATACACTTTAAAAACTCAAGTTGAACCTTTGTCAGATCCTGACTTTCGTCAATAATAATATGAGTGTACTTTCCATGGTTCATTTGCTGCGCCTCTTCCAAGGCAAGAAGATTCATCTTTTTAAAAGTGATATACCCATTTTTTTCAAGGAGAAGATTAAACGCCTCCATCAATTCAAAAATAGCTGCCCGTAGTTCAGAGTTCTTGATCAACTTCTGAGGTGTCCCGCTCCCGCCAGTTGCCCGCCCAACACGATCGATGTTCTGGTACGTTTCCACATCAGGGATATGACAAGCATTGATCCACGTCACTTCATCCAGCAAAAAGTAGCTGTTTTTTGGGGACAATATCTTACTGGTTGGATACTTTTCTTTGACCTGATGAATCGCCTTCACCATCACCTGATTTTCAATTGGCGTTGTTGATAGGTTATAGTTCACTTTCATTCTCGTTTGATATTGATTGAAATACTTAAACATGAGACTATCAATCGTTGCAATCTCTATTTCACCATTTGGCTTGAACCAATGCTCAATCTCCTGCTCATCTTCTTTAAACTTTTCATATTGATATTTGATATAGTTTAGTAACGTTTTATTATAAGTTACTAGTAATATATTATCGTCTTCTTCATGGCTATAGTGCTGATGTAAAAATGAAATCCGGCGCACCGAGACCGTTGTCTTCCCTGATCCCGCAACTCCCTTAATCATCATATGGCCACTTGGAAGCTTACTGAATCCATTGGGAAAAAGGGAGTAACGTAATAATCAATCAAGTTACCCTTTTCTCTTCACCGTCAACTCCAGCCTAGTCAAGAAATGGCCAGCTACCAAACGTTCATTGTCAATTATCGCCTCAGTTAATAAGAAGTGAAAAAAATAAATTAATAGAAACATTTGGAACTATTTATGATATTATGTTAATGGAGTAGCTTCGAACATTAAAGGTGAAATCGCCTGTTTTGATAAGTGCAAAGGATTATTAATTCCTGGGCACCTATTCACTATTATTCAGTTTACTATTCTCTACGGAAACTAGAAAAGTGGAATGGCTACTCCAACTTTTTCAATAATGGGGGAAGGAAGTTAGTATGAATGTAGAGTTAACTAAACCAGACACTCTTTTAATATATGAATTTCAAAACTTACATTCTTTTAGTGATATAGCTAACCTATTAGAAATACCTATAGAAGTACTATGGAAAAATGTAGTTGATAAAAAAAAATACCACTCATTAAAAATCCCCAAAAAACAAAGTGATAAATTTAGAATTATAAATAAACCTTCAAAAAACCTAAATATAATTCAAAAAAAATTTAATTACATACTTTCTCTTGTGTATAAGTCTTCTCATTCGACATCCCACGGCTTTGAAAAACATAAAAGTATTCGTACAAATGCCATATGCCACTTGAATAGGCAACTAGTATTAAATTTAGATTTAGAAGAGTTCTTTTCCAGCATTATATTTCCAAGAGTAAGAGCCATGTTTATGACTTATTTTAAATTTAATAACGAAGTTGCAACTACTTTAGCTAATATTTGTTGCGATAACAATAATAAGCTACCCCAAGGAGCAGCAACTTCACCAATTGTATCTAACATTATTGCGTATAAGTTAGATAAACAATTAAGTAGATTAGCACGTACAAATGGTTGCATTTATTCTAGATATGCAGATGATATAACTTTATCAACAAATAATAAGAAATTTAGATTTGAAATTTTTAATGGGAATGATGGAGTAAAAGAAGTAGGTGAGAAAGTTAAACAGATAATTCAATCAAATGGATTTAAAATAAATTCGAGTAAAACAAGGATTTGCGAAAATAGCAAAGCACAGTATGTAACGGGAGTTAAAGTAAATAGTAAACTTAATGTTAATAGAACTTATGTACGAAGAATACGTTCAATTTTACATACGATAGAAAAGAATTTAGATAATATTGAAGAAGCTGTAAAAATCTTCAAAGAAAAGTACCCATACAGAGCCACTCTTTTTAACAACTATGATATGTTTAATATAGTTAGAGGAATGATATCTCATATAGGACATATTAAAGGGAAGCAGGATGCAGTTTTTCAAAAGTTTGTTATTAGATATAATAGGATAATTAGTGAAATTAACACTAAGGAAGGTACAAATTATGCCTTTCTTTATAGACCATATACCTGGACAGAATTTAGACAACAAAACATTTATGTTATCGAAGAAGATGAGATAAGTTATAGACTTGGCTCTCTTAATAAAAAAATTATCTCTTCACAAGGAAGTGCATTTTTACTTCAAGGAATTGGACTAGTTACTAACTGGCATGTTGTAAAATGTTTTATAGAAGGTGTAATTAATAATGAACTAGCTACTTTTAATAGCAACTATTACATTCCAGTTACTAAATCCCGGTATTCTGATAAAATATGGTTTGCAAAAATAATCATGTTTGATAAAGGAAGAGATATAGCGGTTCTTAAAATTGACGGCGTTGATGAAAAACTTTATGGCTTTGATTATTCTTTGGATATCAAAGAGAATATGGAATGCTGTTTACTAGGATATCCTGAATATATCCGGGATCAAACACTTCACGAAGTGGAAGGAAAAATACAGAGTCAAAGAATTAGTAGATACTATCCTAACGATTATGTAAGATATACCACAACAATGGCTATCCATGGTGGCAATAGTGGTGGTCCTGTAGTAAATAAAGAAAACAATGTAATTGCTATTGCTGTAAAAGGTAGCAATAATACAGTTGCAGAGGTAATACCGATTGGAGATTTATTAGAATCGATTAATCAGCAACAGATGATAAAGATTGAGCAGCATAATATTGTTCAAACCACAGAAGTAAGTAAATCATAACTTGTATGGATGTGCGCTCCTAATATAAGTATGCAAGCATATCAGGCTCAAATTTATAAACTTTAGAAAATTTTTATAATAATTTGCTAATGAGCTTTTACTTTACTCCTTATAACTTCTTTTCTATGCAGACAAGATCATAAAAAAAGGATTGATTTCCCGATAGAACATGTATCTTGAAATATTATGGAGAATTAAAGTGAATGGGGGAAAAAGATGAAGAATAATCTGTTTGAAATTAAGTATTATGAAACATATTATATTGCAAATATTATTAAGAATGTCATTAATGATCCATTTCCATATCTAATTAATTTGAATGAGTTTTATGGAGATGGAAATGAATGTCGTTTGGTACAAGGATTTCAAAAAAACTCAGTATTTCATCAATTTATTCAATTTGTTATTGAAAGTTTAATGGATGAAGAGATGAATAACGTTTCTATAAGCGAACGTTTAGAGATGGAGAAAAAATACAACATTGGATTTCATGATATAAATTACAGGGAATTACCCATCGAGGAGGCACTAAAATATTATTCAATACCTCATGAGAGTTTTTCAGAATGGATTCAATTTAATAATATAAAATTCGAGGATGTAACACCAGATGATATAAGTGATTATTACTTTGAATTATGTGAAGACGAGGTTTATATTCTATCTGAAAAAATGGCTAGTGAGGTATTTTATATCTTATTCATGAACCGATATTTATTAGGAAAATTTAATGAGCTAGTTGCAAGCGTCATTTCAAATATATCCTTAGAAGATGATTTTCTGAGATTAGAGGAAAAGAAACATTTTAAACGAGATGGCGTTTTACATAGAAAGCACATACCTCAGTGGGTAAAAAACGCTATTTTTTTCAGGGATAGAGGAAGGTGTGTTTTATGTAATAAAGATTTATCAAAATTATTATCTTTACAAAATTATAAGAATTTTGACCATATTGTTCCATTAGCATTAGGAGGTATGAATGACGTTAGTAATATTCAATTGTTATGTTCCAAATGTAATTTGGAAAAACATGATGGGGCTTCGCTAACATCTATTCTATATGAGAAATGGTTTTAACAAAACTAATGAGTAATAATATACAATCGGAGTAGATAATTTGCTAATCAATAACTTTAGAGTTGCTTTTTCCTTCTTTTACTCAATTCTAGCAACATCGTTGGTCCAATGAGGGGGTTAAATTTGCTTGGAGAGGTTTGAAAGTGCCCTTTTTTATGCCGGACCCTAGGGCCCGGCATAAACGTGTTACTGTAATAACATTCTACACTTTTTTATAAAAGGAATTAGGATAACATCCACATAATTACTTACTCCTTATCCTTGCACTATCAGCCATACTGCCACATTAGAAAATATCTAGTTAGTTGAATGACTTACCATCCACCACTTCCCATCCTTCTTTTTGTGCTCGTTGATACAATGAATAAAGTACTTTTGCTTGCTTCTCGGATGGTAAAGGAATTTTTCCTTCGGTATACTTCTTTAAGATATCTCTTTGAGCAATGGTTAGTGATCCCAGGCTATTAGTGCTTATATAATAGCTAAATAATTGGATCCAATGTTCAAAATTGGTTTTGACTACAAACGTTTGAATTTCAATACCACTATCTAATACTTTTTGCTGTTTTTCTGATTTATTTTCATATTTTTCTTCTTCTTTCGTAATAACTAGCTTTCTTAATGGTGATAAATCCAATTCAGTATTACAGATTTCTTTCCAACATATTTCTTTCTTACACCACTGTGATATATTTGCTGATCCTGGTGGCGGATTCGTAATTTTTTCATAGACTTTCTTTGTTATGGCCTTCATTAATTCTACCAATTCAATAGGTAACCGTTGATCATCCCATATTTTACTGAAATCAAAAAATACCTTTCTTTTGTGAATAGCATGTGACAGTAATGCAATAGAATAAGTAACAGTTTGGGCCCTGAAAGCGTTCTCGTACCATGAAGCCTTAGACACAATTTTTTCTGTTGCACGGAATAAAATTACCCTAGATACAGCATCTTTAAAAAATTTCTCTGTTATTGCCATCTGATTTTTTTCTAGAGTATCTGTAACGGAGTTAGCGAATTCTTCAAAACTATATTGAGCACCTTTTGAAACAACATGAGGTTTTCTATCCCATGAATTTTCACTTTTCGCTAAGAATGTTTTATCAATTAACTGCTGTTTTGGGTTTTCAATTTGGAATTGTTTTTTCTTTGCTGGTGTTAAATAGGCCTGCTCATTTAGATATTCTCCACGTACTCTTTCGTAGAACCAGTGCGTACGTTTCTGAGATCCTTCACGTGTCGCTACCCAAATTCGCTTTGAGTAATCTTTCATTTCCTTGTGGAACGGGCTATTCGAAAAGAAGTCTGACTTGTTGACCTTGTTTTGCGTATTTGCAAACTCAGACACGTTTGAAACAAATTCACTTTTCTTCTCAATATTATTCACAACAGACAATTTCATTTGAACAGACACCTTAGAAATATCTAGCTTCGAGTTCTTTTTTGCAGCGTAGATAGCAGAAGTAGTCTGACCACCATTTACAATTTGAAAATCAGTAATTTTAGTGATATACCCTTCTTTAGTTTCCACATGAGTGGCAGTAGCTGTGATTCCATTGTTATATGCAAAAAACATATCTGGTTTAAACTGAATTGTATTTCGAATACCTTTATTGACTCCCCCCCTAAACTGTAAGAAAGTACGAACATTCTGCTCCAAAAGCTTTTGACCGTAATCATCATAGATCTTAAAAAGTTGACTACCATCTAATATTCCTAAATATGATTGATATTCTTCGGAATTACTTGGCACTTCTAAATATGGCACTTTTAAATCTATATCATAAGAACCTGATGTATTCTCAGACTTATAAATAGCATATAAATAGTTTATATCAATAATCTTATGCTCACATGTAATATTACTAATCTCATCATTTGGTATGCTCGAAATAGTTTTTGTCAGTTTACCATCGGTTAGAACAATTAACCGAAACTTATCAATTAATTTATTTTGCACATTTCGATTAATAGTAAATGCAAGTGAATAGGCATCAGATGTTTCCTCTAAATCATTATGGAGACCATTCATACTTAATTCTACAAATTTCTTTAACCGCTTGAACTTTGATGATACTTGTTGCTTAGTTAACGTTTCGATTATGTCATCCTGAAAAAATTGAAAATTAATTAAAGTAAGAGTCTTTCTTTCTTCATCAAAATCATATCCATATACTTCACAACCAGTTTTAATAAATTCTGCAGCTTCGTAATTATTGGTTAAATCCCCTACTTGCATTAAATCTTCACATACTAGCTCAAAAAATGACTGTGCCTTCATTAATCCACGACTTTCGGAATCCGATAAGATTGATTGTAAGAAATCTGAATGGAACTCTTCTAATGTTATCATTACCTACAACTCCATTACTTTAAAATTTCATCTACTTTTACTTTAAACTGTGAACAACCCGATAATTCAATTCTGTATTTCAGATCTTTAATTAAAGGTGAAACATGTTCTAGATGTATCTTTGGAAAGTAATCCTTTACTTCATAAACGTTCACCTGTTCCAAAGAGAATTTGGATAAAGATTCTTGCTGAATCTCTGGAATATAACCATAGTGTTCTATTTTTTCCAAAAACTCGTATAGTAGATTATCGTCTTCTATGGATTCTGAAATAGAATTCACTACATCAATAATTGTCTCACCTCTATATACTTCATTTATCGCACAGGCGAATAAATATAATGGATTTTTTTCTGAATTTAACTGCTCTTTAGAGGAAATCCATACAGCATTACCAGATGTTAATCTATATGATTTAACTTCCATTGCTAAATTATCTAGTAGGAAATCCTGTTTATCGCCCAGAGCTCCCACCCAACTTTTTATACTTCTACTACATCCATATCTAGGAAACAAGTAATCTTGTAATATCTTTAATTCGCTAAATAGTCCCATCTGTTCTTCTTTTGATAATATGTTCAACGTTGTCCTCTGTAGTAACTTTTGCCATCTTACTAATCGTTCCATGACTTTTACAATTATATCTGTGTCATAATGCTTCATGACATTAATCAAATCATTGCAAAGTATTAAGAAAATCTCCCAATCATATGTTTCTTTCAAAAGTAAAATAAGTTGGTTGGGTGTCGACGTATTATCTAGTTTAATCTCAATACCTTTTAACTTAAATTCCCTTTTGGGCAGAATAAAGTCTTCATCACATTGAATTAATAGACCATATTTATTTAGGGAATCCTTAATCCAAAAAACATTGTATTTAATTGATTCTTTAACTCTAATTTTATTTAAATAATTTAAGTCCGCCCAAGGATTATTCATCATAGTCACCATCTTCATCATTCTCAACTTGATATGCTTCTTCGAGTTGCCTTTTATATACATTATTAATACGAACTTTAAGAGTATTTTCTTGTGGCCTCCCTGTAATAGGGAAACTAATTCCAAATCCAACGGTATTTATAATAAATTCATCATTCTGATCTCTTAGCTCTAAAGCATGAAGCATAAGCAAGGGTTTATCTAACTTTGTTCTCATCTCGCTTGAACTAATTCTTTTAAATTCTTTAGGCATGACAATTCTTTCTGGATTTGCTCGAGAAAGTTGTCTGTTGGTGACTTCATAATAACCATGCTTATGCTTTACCTTTCGTTTTTGACGCTTAACAGTAATGGTTTCAAATTCAAATTTTCTTGTTCCTTTTCCATTAAATAAAACAACATCCCAATCAGATTCATTATTTTGAATATATTTTCTAATGAATTCAATTGGCATTCTTGACCTTAAACCTAAAGGATCATGTCTATATAAATTATAATTGTTTACAAATTTTTCAACGATGGAATTTTTAACATTTTTCCACAGATGACTTTCCTTTGATTCATGCTCATATCCGCCAGTCAGTAAACTATTTATTATATCTTTTAAGACAACTTCGTTTTCTGAAATATCTTTTTCTAAATCACTTATCCACCCAGTTTCTTTCATCGACCCATCTAAATTCATCTGCAAAAACATATCTTCTGTGTGTTTTGATTTGTTTCTTGCTGTAACTTGTACAAGACTATCAGGATGCAACTGTACAGCTAAACCAAAATCCCTTGGTGTTAAATTGTCTTGTCGCATATCTTTTAATCGATTAATTAAATCATTTGTTGCCTCAATGATAAAACCAAACTTTTTATAAAGATCATCTGTTAAGTAAATACGACAAATATCTTCATATCCAATGCGATAACCAAACCAACGCCCCATTTGCATTAATGTATCGTAAAAAACAGTCGTTCTTAAGAAATAACTTACACTTAATCCTTCAAGTGTATACCCCCGTGACAAACTTAATCCACCGATAACTATTACGTTCGTTTGAATATCATCTCTATAAACTAACCGGTCTTTAGCTTTTTGATGCGCATCACGAATAATAACAAGTTCTATGACTTTAACTAGCTCTTTAATTACTGTTCCAAAGCTAAATTCAATATCTTCCAATCTTGTATCAAACGTTTTTCTCATAAGATTGATTTTTCCTGAATACTGGTCAGGATTATCGTAACTACCATAAGCGGTAATATCTTTTTTCAATACTTCAAAATACTCTTTCACCAATTTTTTTACTTTGATATGAACATCAGTAAATCTTGAAATATGAATAAGCATACTATTATGTTTTCTTTGATTACGTAAATTACGAATAGCAATATTGAGGAGAAATAATCGTACTGCGTCTTTCAGACTATCTGGCAACTCGTTTAACTCATCAACATAGTCTTTTTTATGTTTAATTACAAATGGTATTTTTCCTACTGGGTATGGAGTATCGTCTAATTCGTAAACTGCATCTTCATTAGGGATTTCTACTATATACTTTTTTTCTTCTCCACCAAATATTTTGTTAGCCCCAAAATAATTGGATGGTGCATCCAGTGCATAAATAAAATCTTCTGGAAATAAGTCTTTACCTACTTGGTCATTTTTGGCTTCGTGGTCAATAAAGATGTTAGCATATGGTGTTGCTGTATACGCAACATAAGCACTCTTTTTAAATTTCCTTAACAGTAGACGGATTTTTTCATTAATTACAGTTGGATCTTCTTCATCTTTTGTATTAATGGAAGCATAATCTGACTCATCGTCAATAACCAACATTGCTTTTTCAATTTGGTTCTTATAATGTTTTTCCAACCATTCTAATAAATTTGATAATGACTTCGTGTGCTTTTTTATTACTACTAAAATGGGTAGTTGCATATTTTCAAAATTTGTTGTTCCTCTTGCTTTCGCTGTTTCTAGTTTAAAGTCATTATCAGCATTGGTAAGACTGTCTGGCATCTTTTCTCTTTTAAAACCAGGTAATTGACCAACACCTTGATAGTTAGCCCCAATAAATACATCATCTAACCTTTTTTGAGTTTGGTCTCTAAGGTTATTAAGTCCCCCAGCTATAACAACAATGAATCGGTAGCCTGCATCTGCAGCCTTACAAATCAAAGAAGCATAATTGGACGTCTTTCCAGATTGCACATGTCCAACAACCATACCGTATATTGAAAATTCCCCCAAATCAGGATCGGCTAAATTATTCATTACCGCATCTGTATCTTCATCTATTGTGTTTAATACCTCGGTTGGTAAATTTCGTTTCATATAGTTCATGTAATTTGTAGAATAATAGTTTTCTATTTCAAGTTGCTTTTTACTTGTCCACCATGTTAAATCTCTAGTTTTCTGAATTTCACCAGTTACTAGTACGCCAGATTCGATCTTTACAATAAAAGACTGTTCTAACTCCTTTTGTATGTATTTCCAATCTTCTAAACTTAAAGATCGTATATGCCTCTCATCTTCAATTCCAAGAATAATTTTTAATATATTTGGAGGAGTATTTTCAATAACTCCTTTCCATTCTTCAATTAATTGTTTTATTGAATCTTCTTGTAATACACTTTGTTTTGTAAGATTCTCAGAAATTTTCTCTTTTACATGATCATACATAATATTTTGATTTTGATTAGCTTCTTCCATTATTGGCATATTCAAAATACTCCTCCCTATTTTTGTATACTTCAGTTCTTAACAAATCCTTTATAAATTCCTCACTAATACCGCTAGCACGCCAATTTTCCACAAGTGCTTTTATTTGTACTTCATCTATTAATGAATCTTGTTTCACTTTCATAGGGTTTGTGTTCAATTGTGCAACGATAGCATCCAACGGAAGATAGCCTTCTACTCCCATTAATATGACGTTCAACATATGTCGCTGGTCTTCATCAAGTGTATTTTCAAGGCTTTTAATAATTGGATGCAACCTGTTTATTGCGAATTTAATTTCTTTATTATCAGCAAGCAATTCCCAAAAACGAGTAGTTGATTTATCTTCAATTTTTTTCCCTCTTCCCGTATAGGGTCTTGAACCTTTTACAGTCACCTGCTGTATAACACGTTTTAAATCTTTTTTTAATTCACTATCAGGATTGGCAAATGATTTCTTTATATCAATACCCCAAGCAGAATCTTGGTTATTTGGGATATCTATTTTAATCCTGACTAGCTTGTGGGCATCGTTTGCCCTGTGCATACCCCACCACGTCCCATAAATAAGGAGACGGTGGGCTCTATATAAATAGAATCCTTGGGATTTGGTATACCCATCTTTCGTAGCATACTTTTCAAATTCTTGCTGTGATAATTTCGAGTGATGTGGTAATATATATGGCTGAACTACAATTTCTGAGTCCTTATACTTTATTTTTTCCGGTGTTAATTGTTGTGTTGCTATATGTTTTGGATTAAATGGATTAAACGGCTCTAATTGAAGACCATTTACAGAAATCCTAAGTGCTTTTTTTCCCGGAACAATCCCTTCTAAGAAACAATGAAAAACTAACGATAAATGGTTTCTTAAAATTTCTACTTTATTCGGTATTGCAGCTTCGGTAAAAGTATCAATATCCTGCCAAATTACTAGAGTTCCGCTCTCTTGTTTATTGAATTCAGCATAAAGAGGTACACTTTCATACTTCTTTAAATCTGGAGTGATTAGTAACCATTCGTTTTGTGTTGAAATATATTCTAAATCCCATTGTTTAATGAAAACCCTTCCATTTTTCTTGGAAATAACAGTTAAATCAGTACATTGAGAAAACGAAGCAGTTTTTAAACCTAATCCAAAACGACCTAAATCTGTATTTTCTCTAGTTGTATCAGGATCATTGGTAGCTAAACGCATAGCATCTATTAGTTCACCATTTGACATACCAGTTCCGTCATCTAATAAAGAAAACACTGTCTTAGGCTGTGGTATACAAGCTATCTGTATATTTTTTGCTTTTGCAGTAATACTATTATCAAGTACATCTGCAACTGCTACTTCAAACGAATATCCTATATCTCTTAATGATTTAATAAAATTTGATACAACAGGTTTTACTAGTTCTGTCTTCACCTTTTCACCAACTTTTCTAAATAACTAAACAATCTATCAAATCAAAAAATTTGTAAGAAAATATCATTTTTTAGTTTCTAATTATAATTATACAAAAAAGAGGACTAATAAGTCCCCTTTTTCCAATAATTTGTCTATATTTTAAACAACAGTTTCTTCAAGTTTATTATTAATTATATCAACTGCATTCATCTTTGGTTTTTCACCTAGGGCTTTTAGTATACTTTCTGCGACAAATCTTGCTAATAGTGGAGGTACAGCATTCCCTACTTGCTGATATTGTGCATCTTTTGTTCCTTTAAAAATAAATCTATCTTGAAATGACTGTAATCTAGCAGCTTCCCTAATTGTAACAGCCCTATCTAAACTCGGGTGAATCCACATTGACTTTCTTACATTTAGAACTGTTCCTGACACACTATCGTAACTCAATCTTTTATATACTGTGTTTTGAGTTCTACTGTAATCAGTATATGTTGATTTAAGTTTTTCATCTAAATCATGAAAGTTTTGCCCTGGCCTTAAAGTACGGAACCGTTTTAAGGCTATTTCACGAGTTTCAGTTCTAACATGATTATAAACAAATCCTTTATTTCCCTCTTTGAAATATTCAAACAATCTGTTATCTCTTTGTGAAATGTAGTTGTTTTTATAAGATGGTGGTAATGTATCTGTATTTGTAGAAGTTGTAATTAATTCTAAATCCTTTATAGCATCAGCTATTTTAATGAAATTTTTTTCATCAGTTAACACTGGTTCTGGGAGAGTAACTTTTTGACCTTCTTCTATTAAGCCCTCTTTAGCTCCTACTATAAAAAGTCGTTTCCTCTGTTGTGGTACCCCAAAATTAACAGCATTAAGAATAAATTCATCATCTTCGTTTATTTTGTAGCCTAAGGACTTTAATCTTTTTTTCACATACTCAAACACATTATAGGTTTGTACATCTATGATTATACTATCATTTTTAGAAGAGAGATTTTGATAATGTACATTATTATCTAATATTTCTTTAAACTTCATTAAAATCTTTTGTACTTCTAAAATATGTCTTAAATTGTCAATAAACTCTATTGATTGGTTTCCTTCAATGAGAGATTCTAATTGATCACCTAACCCCAGCCATACTTCTTTATATTCGTTACACCAGTAAGAGGAATGTATTGTATCCCATTTAGTAATTAACTTACTAAAATACCGCAAATTGGTTTCTTTAGAAATATACCCCAATATGTCTTTTTGTTTAGTGAAAGCGTTTAACTTCGAGAAAATCTCTCCATTTATCATAAAACTTTCTTCCCATCCTCCATTGTTTAGAAAGTTTATTAGCGTCTCTGTTAATGCTGTCTTACTTCCGATAACAATGGTTTCATTGCGGACTTCAACCATTAATTCTTCTGTTAAATAAGTATCTTCATTTTTAGTTTTGAAAAACTTATGTTTATCTGAATCCATAGTATTTACATTTTCCATTACAAAAGCTTTGGGTTTTAGTTTCTCTATAATACTAATATATTCTTTTACTAATTGATTATTTGTGGAAACTAGTGTATTTCTTTGACGATTGGCATTCGAAAACCCTTGGCAGGGTGGACCACCAATTACTATATTCACCCCAATCTTTCTTAAATCTCGAATTTGGTCTTCTTTTATATCTTTGATATTTTCAAAGAAATACTGTTCCTTTAAACTATTATGGTTTTCTTTATATGTTTTTCTAGCATTTTTATCTATTTCCACCGCAGCAACCACTTCAAAACAACCGGTTTGTTCAAAGCCTGCACTTAGACCTCCAGCACCAGCAAATAAATCAATTACTTTAAATTTATTCATTGTAAATCCCCTCTAATAACTTTAAAATATCTTTAATATCTTATTATAACATAAGAACCTATGTGCCAAATAATGATTTAATAGGAAAATTCAAACAGAAATGTTTAACTATAACTAAGTTGTCCTTTTAATTTTATTGATTAATTATCGCTGATTCTCTTTATGTCCATTTAATTGTTATACTGGATAAATTTACATGTACATGGGTTCTATTCAGCAATGGCCTTTTTAGATATAGTAGATTACAATATAATCGCATGGAAAAATATAGAACCGTCGAAAAAATTTGATAAAATAAATATATTACAAAACAAAGGAGGACTTGAATTGGCTTTGATAAATAGTGCAAACTTTAATAGATTAAACAAAGAAAGAAATGCCATTCATAAGGAAGTAGATGCAAGCTATACAAGTTTTTCTAGCAATGGAGAAAAGTACTTCCAAATTGATACTTATGGAACCAGTGATCGGAAATTCCAAGGAAAAATTAGTCAATCATTTCAATTCAATCAAGAGACAGCCGAAAACATAATTAGACTACTAAAGAAGGAATTCAACATATAAAACTAGTTAGGTATGAAGAGTTCAATTACCCTAAGTCTTATACCAATGTCATTTATTTATCTGTGTAGGCGAGTTTTAATTACCATGTTTATCTAGATGATCACAAACGCAAAAAAACTATCGACAGGTTTTTTTATCCTGTCGATTTTATTAGTTAAAAGAGAGAGGCTTGTAAGTTTTGTGTCTTCTTCCAACTATTTTTTATTTCTTCAATTATCTCCCTCAACTCCGATTCATCCAAGTAATCCCATAACCTAACACTACCTGTCAAATTAATATATCGTGCAACAAATCTAATATAATCTCTTGATTTAACTTCGTATTCTTCAGTTAACTCTTTTAAGGAAATTAAAGTTGCCTCTACCATCTTTCGATTTCTACATATTGTAGGAGTTTCAAGTATCATTCTCGCAATATCTTGATCTTGATTCTGAAGCATTATACTTGTTAAATAAAACGGATTCTCAAATTTGGAATTATAAGTGATATGAGCAAACCACCAAAGTCGTGCTAATCCATTACGTGAAAATGGTCTTTCCCTGAAAAAATACCTGTTTAAGATAAAATTCACAGCTGAACCCATAGTCTCTTCAATGGGCCACCTTTTCCTCATATAGTCCCAATGAGTAATATGAGTCATAAATGCCCATATTCTTTCATCAGCTACTTCTGCTAAAGGTAGATGTGATAGCGATTTATAAATTATTGTTGAATTTTCATAATCCAATTTTTCAATATTTATTGTCTGTGTTTCTAAAACTAATCTGTTATAGTATAATTCAACTGATTCTTCACCCAACAATTCCTCAAACTCTTCAATAAAAGGTTTATCTACATAATATTTATCCAGATTACTTTCAACACTACTCTTCAGTTTGTTTAAATAATTTTCTTTTAACCTATTCATACCTCTTCCTCCTCAGTAACCTCATCATAAATATTGATAAGCGTATCTAAAGATTTAGATAAAGGATCCTCTAATATTTCTTGAGCTAATAAAATAACTTCTAATTCATCGTATATTTGTGGATCGTATGGATCCTTATTTTTTTCTTTTATTTTTTCTACTAAAACTTTAAACCACCGACAATCAGAGTAGCCGTCATCAATGCTACCTTCTTCATCATTTAATTCACTACCTATTACCTGGAGTGCAGAAGAGATTACAGGTACTCCTATTAAGGAATATAAAATTGGTAGTAGTTCATTATACTCAATTATTGAATTGTAAAGAGAGTAATTTTTCCCATTCAATTTCACAATTAAACGATTTGATTCAAAAAAAATAGTAAATGGCTTAGCATCATCTTCAGATTTCTCGAATTGTATAATTGATTCGGATTTATTCAGTTCTTCTTTATCAATACTTATATTAAAGTCATAACCTACAGCTAAAATGTCGCCCTTGTTAAGGGTAAATGAATAACCTTCAAAATCATTATCAAAATCCATATTAGTGTAGTTTTCTATCTTCTTGGTTGCCACAATAAATGTACATACCTCAATACCATTATCAATTTTAGAAGCATCTAAGATTAATTCTTGAGTTTCTTGTGTTGATGATTCTAGTAATCTAAACTGGGTTTTTGGACATTCAATATGAGTAATATAATTTGCATCACCATTGTTTATTAAATCTAATAATCCAATATTATTTAAGCTATGTTTAATAGTTAAAACAATTTTAGTAGACTCAATATTATAGCTAATGTCCGTTTCATAGGATCCTTGTACAAAATCATCTGTAAAATCTGCTAGCACTGGATATGGAAAATGTCTTTCTTTAACTTTCATCAACTATAACCTCCAGTGAAGCCCGCAATTTTTCCTCTAATTCAACACGAATCGTTTTTTTATCGTTATTATCGAAATTTACTGGACCAATGCGACCATTAGTTATTGGTAATTGTTTATTCATATTTAAATCTAGAGCAGTAATGGGATTGGTATCGTAAGATCTAGAATCTTCACCTATGAAATTTAATTTAATCCAACCATCCCCACCCAAATCAGTTCCAATTTTCAAATCATAAATACCTTTATTACCACTGACCACTATAGATTTAATTCTAGTTATATTAAGTCTTTTTCTACTATTTGTTCCATTAGAAGTCTTCCTTTTTTTAGTGTTCTTTCTTCTATACTTAGTATTTCCACCTTTACCTTTAGACGCAATTTCTGCTCTACTCTTCTTTTTATTCCTTCTTGCGTTTACTTTAATAGTCTTTGGAATTATACTATTTTGGTTTTCTTCAATAGAATTTTCTTCTAGTGGTGAATCTTCATTTAAATAGTCTGGTAGGAACTTATTAAACCCTTTAAAATCCAATTTATTCTTTTCATGAAATTTATTCATCCCTTTTACAGACTCTCTAACAAATCTCCCTAACTCCTTAATGACTGAATCTGCCAATTTAGGGTCTTCATGCCTTGCAGCTTCCCATTTATCATGTGCTGGTGGTTCTGTTTTTCTTAGTAGTTTATTAAGCTCTTGCCCTTGTATAAGAAGAACACCAGAAAATTTTATTCCACCCCTAAACCGGTCCATGTGAGTAATCTTCATACCTGTGCTTCTAACCATCGCAACTTTTTTTGAAAACTCATCATTCTTTTGTAAATACAACAATACTGTTCCTAACCCTTTTATATCCTTACTAGTTCGCTCCCCAAAAGTTATTGCAGAAAAATATTCATTAGCATACAAATTTTTATTTATTTTAATGTAACGATCTATTAACATCTTTAAGTTTGATTTATTAATTGTGACTTTCCCTACTTCAACTATAAGTTTCTCTTCGTAGATTGCTACAAAGAAATTTTCTAGAACTGCCATAATTATTTTTTCTTCCCATGAGTCATCATTAATAAATCCTGCAACAAAAATATCTGTACCATAATCTTTTCGATCATACCATTTTGGAATTGAATAACTATTAGTTATTGGCTGAGTATTTTTTTTTAGTCCATAAAATCCAGTCCCACGCGTTTCATTCTCCCCATCAAAATGCGATGCTAATCTTGAAACACCTTGGAAAGCTCGCTCGTGGTTTTGATTGTATGTATGATAGAAAATTGTTCTTAAGTTTGAACAGGCAAACGGTGCGCTTTTACCAATTCCAAAGGAACCACCTGAACTGCCACCTTTATTACTAATCCCAATCGATTTAACAAGATTTTCCCAATCACTTGCTTCTTCAGATACTCCTACTAATCCAGTTGTATTAAAATCACTCACTTGAAGGAATGTAATTTTTTCCGTCTCCAAAATATTAATAGCTTTTTTAAAGAAGTCTTTTGCATTATGGGGTGTTCTTTTATATTCCCTACAAGAATCTAGTGATTTCAATAAACCTGTTCTATTAGGAAAACTATTTTTATTTATAAAAAATTTTCGAAATAACACTTTAACTGGCTTATTATTAATTTTTCTTGCATCAGTAGAATTTTGAATAATTTCTCTTGCTAATGATTCAATTTGATTCCCTCTAAAGCTTTCAACACCAGAGTCATTTAGGCCTTCAGGCTGTCCCCCCTCTGCATTAATAGGAAAATACCATCGATACATATTCAAATTACCTCACCCCAAACTATATAATTATGAAAAAACTACAAATTCTGATAATTTTATAATACCAAAAATTGTAGATTTTAACATTTAATAATAATTATTGGGTAATTCAGTAGAGAGTACTTCCAATACATTCGTAAATATTGTTATTTTTTCCTTCTCTCAAAATACCGATGCAACCTATACTCACAAATCTCCTTTGTCCAGCTATACAACGTTTTGTTATATTCCTCAGCCACATCAAACGTCAGTTGGAAAACTCCTTCATCAAATGCAAGCATCCCCTTAGAACTGCCACTCCATTTGGACATTGGCATATCGGCGATCAATTTAGCTACTTTAGTTTCATCATATTCCCACAACCGTTTTCCTTGCTTATCGGAGAAGTCTATTCGCTTTCGGTATTCCTTCTCTGTTAAATACTTATGGAAATGTGGAGCTGCTTCCACTGGCGTTACTGAATTCATCCAATCCTGTATTCCACGGCTCAACATAAAGGATAGGACCACCATTTTATAGCTCTTTGCCATGCCTGTCCGCTCCACTTCCTTGAGCCAATCCTCATATGCTTTAAAGACTTTCTCTTCATGGTCATTCAATTCTTCCGCCCAATATAAAAATCCCACATATGACTTAAACTCCTGATAATACTCAATTGAGTTGGCATTACCATGGAGATGTAATTCCAAATACGACGGCCTTCTTCCAATATCCTGCTTAAGTTCGAAATAAGCATGTCGTAGCTGCTCTATCCTCGGCTGCCGTTTCTTTCTAAGTTCTTGTAATAAATTGACTACACCTAAATCAAAATCTATCAGACAGTTTTCCGGTACTTGCGGCACTAGAGTAGCACTCTTTTTTCGTTCCTCTTCAGACTGTGTGTCCAGCAAACTTAATTTATTGTCCGCATTTCGGTAATTCCCAATCAAGTCGATGATCGTACAGTATTCTTTCCCATGAAATAGTCGCAGTCCTCGTCCCACCTGCTGAGTAAATACCGTTAGAGATTCTGTCGGTCTTACGAATAAGAGAGTATCTAAGGATGGTATGTCTGTTCCTTCATTGAAGAGATCCACTGTAAAGATAATCTCTAACTGACCCTGCTCGATCATTCGTAAAGCATCTGACCGGGTGTATTCGCTCCCTTGGGAATGAATGCTCGTTGCCTTAACGCCTTTTGATTTAAAATAATTTGCAAGAAAATTAGACTGTTTAATAGAAGAGCAAAAACCTAGAGTACGAGTTTGCTTGTAGTTCATCCAGCTTTCGAATACCTTGTCAGCCATTTCATCCCTCAGCTGCACTGCCAGTAGTTCCTCTTCATCATATCTAGTACCTAGCCAAGTAATTTGAGAATAATCAGTTTCATCATATACTCCAATGTAGTGAAACGGCGACAACCAGTTTCTCTGAATCGCCTCGATAAAATGTAGCTGATAGGCCACGTTCCCATCACATATACCATAAACATCTTTACCATCCATCCGGTCTGGAGTTGCTGTAATGCCTAGAAAAAAAGCTGGCTGGAAATAGTCAAGTACCTTCTGATAACTCTTTGCTGCAGCGTGATGTAACTCATCCATTACAATTAAGTCAAAGCTGTCCCTTGAAAACTGTTTAAGATGCCTTTCATTAGCTAAAGTGAAGATCGATGCAAACACACAATCCGACGTATACTCCTTAAATATGCCGTTATAAATACCAAAGGAACGATTAGGCATTATATTCTGGAAGGACTGTTTCGCTTGGTTTAAGATCTCTTCCCGGTGTGCAATGAACATTACCCGTTGGTAGTTTTCAGCGAAGAATCCAGCTAAATACGTTTTTCCAAGGCCAGTAGCCATGACGCACATGGCTTTATCGTAACCCTCATCCCTCACTGTTTCCAATGCTTCCAACGCTTCTATTTGGGCATGACGTGGTGTAATGGAACCATAGGATTGCTTCGTTTCGATAACTGTTGAGGCTACTTCTTCCTCCTTTGTTTTAGGAATCATCAATTCTAGTTCCTCAGCCTTCGTCCAGGTTCGAATTAACTCAGGATGTTCACGATGATATTTATTATATAGATTCTCATATTCTAATATAGTTTCCTCATTTACCGGCACAGTTTGTTCGTGTAGGAACAATTTCATAAACTCAGCTAATGCCTTTTCATATGTAACAATGGAGGCGCTGGAATCCATCAGTAAACTCCATTCCACACCATGAGTTAATGCTGATCTCGACATGTTGGAAGAGCCAATAATGATGGAGCCATCTTGCTTACCCTGTTGAAACAAGTAAGCTTTCGGATGGAAGGACTTCCCGTTACTTCTATACAGACGCACTTCTATTTTTTCACTTAGTTGTATTAACTTTTTTAGTGCAGTTGGCTGGGTTACAAATAAATAATCACCAGTACAAATCTTCACTTCCGCTCCACGATCGATTGCCCTTTTTAACGACTTCTCTAACACCTCCACCCCTGATTTCATTACAAACGAGGTTAAGATATAAATCGATGAAGCTTTTTCAATCGCTGTGACCAATTCGTCAACCAACGTTTCCGTAATTAATTGTACTTTACTCATCTTCCACATCAATCAGGAATATCCCCTTCTGAAATCCCCCGCGCTTCACTTCTTTCTCCTGACGTACATGTTCGACGTCTTCCATTGTTTTCCCATGAACTTTCGCAAGAGAATGAAGGATTTCCAGGATATCTGCCAGTTCTTCTACTGCCGTATCATCTGTTTTGGCACTGAGATATTCTTCCACTTCTTCCCCTAATTTTGTTCTTAATTCTTTTATGTATTCTGTATTTTCGAGTATTCTAGTTCGGTAGGACTTACCAGTTGCTTCAATAATCATTGGGATCTTATCTCGAACAAGCTTGTGATAAGTTGGCATAGACAATTCTCCTTTGCATACTGTATATATTTAACAGTCTATCATAGTATGAGAAAAAGAAGGAGGTTGTTCCTAGAAAAAAAGCCCTAGAAAGAGCTTTCTCTTCATAAGGGCTAGTATTTTTGCTTTTCTGGAATTACGCCTCGAACCCCACCTCTAGGGTCATTCATATCACCGTTATATCTTGGGATGAGGTGAACATGGACATGGAAGACCGTTTGTCCAGCTGCTTCACCAGCATTTATCCCAATATTATAGCCATCAGGTTGATACTTTTCATCTAATAATCTCTTACCTTCTTCAAGTAGTTCATTGAAAGCTTCCCGTTCCTCAAGGGATGTATCAAAGAAATTACTAACATGACGTTTAGGGATGATAAGAAGGTGACCTTTGTTAACTGGGTATTTGTCAAAAATGGCGAGAGCAAGGTTATTTTCTAACGCAACATCCAATCCATCATTATTACAAAATACACACATATATAATTGATTCCTCCTGATACATTTTACATTTTATTACAAAACTCTTATGTAATTGATTCTAAATCCTGTGTATATCTACACTTCGGGAAACTGCTACATCCGTAGAAATCTCCTCTTTTCCCTTTGCGGATCATGAGTTCCGATCCACAACGTTTGCATAATTCTTTCAATTCTGTGGAATTTGTTAGGTTCACAAGGTTACTGGGGACATCTCCCTGAAGTTCTGAAACCATACCTAGTAATTCATCTCTTTCGATTAATCTAACTTTATTAGACCTAGCCAGCTCAATCGCCGCTCCTGTAAATTCATTATTAGTTACAACCCAAGCTTCTGAAGCATTGTAATAAGCAACCGCTGAAACTGCCTCTTGAACAGCTTTTATTCCTACTCGACTATTATACCTTTTGGCTTGTACTATAATCTTTTTATTATCTTTGATAAGGACAAGATCTGCTCCGTAATCACCGGTAGTTTTTGTCTCTTTAACCTTATAGTCCTTTTTTTGAAAAAATAATTTTAAATAATATTCAAATTGCACACCAGACATTTTATCTATATCTTGGATTTTCGACCGCTTTATTTTTTTGGTATATTTAATTTTACGATAAATCAGAAAAATTATTGATAAAACTAAACCGAATCCTGCTAAAACTAATGAGTAAGACAAAGATTTGGTAATCATAAACGAAATTAAAAACACTCCAAAACTAGATAATTTCAATACTGTGTCTATAAATTCATCTTCCCTTTTTGCTGCACTCTTTCGTCTGGCCAAAATATCCCACTCCCATTCCTCTTTGTAATTCTATGATTATATTGCATTCATTCGACACAATCGGCGCCGAACCTGCTATTGATTGTAAAACATGCAATATATCCCCATATCAAAGCACTTAGAATCTAGCACTTTATTACTTATTCCATAGAAATCAAAGGCC
Organism: Evansella tamaricis; assembly: GCF_019042215.1. GTDB lineage: Bacteria > Bacillota > Bacilli > Bacillales > Salisediminibacteriaceae > Evansella > Evansella tamaricis. The sequence continues at coordinate 43,840 of NZ_JAHQCS010000163.1, forward strand.
TATATTTGTAGTTGTATACTTTTGCACAGAGTTTGTAAAAGGTACTGACCCCCAGTCCGGTAATACTTTATTGTACCGGGGGTCAGTACTCAGGTATATCTTTTATCTTTTATCTCTTAAATAATCTCTATAGTAATCTCTGGTATTGTTCGTTCGTTTTGAAACATTAAGCTTACGTTTTGTTCACTTAGAGAGCTATTCTCTTCCCTTGAATTTTCTTTTCTTTTGGTTCTTTTTTCAGAATTTCCGACACATCCAATTTATATCCTTTCAAATAATAACCAATAGCGATAAGATCAGCCTGAAGTTTGACAATGTCCACACGGTATTGCTTTGTATGATCCCATTTGAAGCGTGGGTTGTCTCTCTCCAGTATCCAACCTCGCTTCGTTAATTTTTTCAAATGCTCTCTCATCGTCTTCCGCGAAATGGTCATCATGCACTCCTCCGCAAGCTCATCTGCTGTTTTGTAGATCCATCCTCTCAACGGCTCCAGGTCAATTCCGTTCCCTCTCTTACACTCTTCTTCGATAAACTGATCAAAATCCCTCACATACTGCTCCAATAAAGCAGTTGGTTTAACACAATCGCCAGCTTATAGTCCCCTGTTAACACAACGAACTCCTCTTTAGTGACAACACGTTTCCAATTCTCCACAACGAAACACATCCTTTTGTGATTAATGTCCCTCACTATTTAAGTAGAACTTTTTTGCCAAAAAGGGTGTTACAATTTTGTGAATTTTACTTTTTAGTCCATGAAAAGCTATACACTTCACGAAATTGCCACACTATGAAACTTTCTACCTAAAGAATGTATGGGTAATCCAGGATGGCGCAGTATTTCGATAAACTATGATTGGCTTGGTCACAGAAGTAGGCAAAAAACTTTCCGTTATACAGATTTTAATAAATTGGGAGATGGATTTTGAAAAAGGATGGTAATCTTTTATACTGCAGTTCTTTCTTTACTAAAAAAGAAGCCACAAATGAATGTAGCCTCTTCAGTAAGAGTAAATTTTTCCTTAACTAACCCTACAAATTATCCAAGTGATATTATCTATATTTTACATTTCCACATAAAAGGGGCAATACTAATTAACCACACCTAATATAAAGAGTGGATTCTTTTATTATTTGTTAAATAATTTGGCAATTTTAATTGTTTAATAAAATACAATCATCACCCGAATAAATTTAAATAATGATTGGGGCGAGATGTGTTGGTGTTAACAGAGAAAAACATGTATTCTACTCCTTTTGTTTTCTCTTGTGCGCTATAATTAAGGTAATACTCTACGGAATTTAATTCTGAATATAAAGCCTTTATTTCAGTTGAATGATCATAAGTGACAATCCAAAAATAATCTTGAAGATTATTAATGATTGTTTCTGCTAATTCTCTATGATCCTCATGAGAATAAAAATTTGTATACAGTGATGGGCCCTTATCATAATAAGGTGGATCAAAAAAAGTAAATGATTGTTCTTCACCAATTATCACATTTCCAATGAAATCAAGAGCATTTTGGTTATATACGTCTATTCTATCTTGCTTAGACGCTATTAGTCTTATTTTTTTTATCAATTTATCTTTATTAAAGCGACAATCAAGTTTATATTTCCCATCTTGATTTTTGCCTCCTATTACACCCCCCTTGATAATTCCAGACCTATTAACCCTATTAAGAAACAAAGTAGAAAATCCTAAGTCAATTAAATCAGATGATTGTTTATCAATTTGTATTTTTTTTTGTTTTTCTCGTTCTTCGATAGTGATAGATGTATTGTTTATCCTGCTAATTAATTCTTCAGAGTTATAAATAACGGAGTGCCAAAAAGCATAAATTGAACGATCGAAATCATTTATAATAACCCTTTCTACATCATCATTAATTAATAAACTAATTCCAACTGCCGCTCCACCAGCAAAGGGCTCAATATAACTAGTACACTGATTAGTTTCAATGATCGATTTAATATAATTGTATGTTTTAAATTTGCCACCTGGATAACGTAGTGGCGATGGATTTATCATATTTATCACTCCTGGCCTAATTCTATATTTTATCACTAAAGTTGACCAGTAATTTCTGCTAAAAGATAATCAAGTGTTTTAACTATTGAAGAAATCTTTTGCCAAGCTTCTAATATTTCTTTGGGGTCAGGATAATCGCCGCCTGAGTGAATATAAAAATTAATTATCTGGATTGTAGAAGTTTTGTTATTTTCAGTAAAAGTCACATGAATTAGGTTATAAGTTTCTGGGAATCGTTCTAATGTTATTTTTAAATGATTATAAATATCGTCATATAGTAATTCACGTAGTTTTTTTGTTCTTTTTTCTCTATTTGGATTAATATTTTTCATTTTTGAACTATTAGATCTATTTAATGCGGCAAAATGATCAATATAATCATTAACGTATGTTTCAAGGAAACTTCGGATCAAAAATATTGAAGCAATAGGATACTCTTTATAATTGATATTTCCCAGTTCCTTAACAGTTTGGTTAATTTTCTTATTTGTACGGTACTTATTCTTAAATGGAAAAGCTTTTAATAGATTATCATATTCGTGAGGTTCTTTTCTAGGTCGACCTAGATTAATATTTTGTTGTTTTTCTTTATCATTTATATCGCTATGCATTTTTGCTTCTATGCTAGGAATATCATCTTGTATTACTTCTTTAAAGCCGCTTTCTCTTGAATTACTTTCTTTTGATCCTTGGTTATCCCTACTGGTTTTGAATAGGCTTGTCTGTTTATGTTTAGTTTGATTATGTTTATTGTTGGATTTCGTTTCATTAGATGTTTGATTCTCGACCGTTTTAAAGACATTTTTTATCGTACCAATTTTACTGTCGTCAAACATTTCATTTAGCAAGTGATTATCAATAAAATCTAATCTGTCCTTTTTATAGTAAAAATCATTAACTTTAAAATTCCCCTCGATTAACTCACGTACAATATAGTAAAACTTTTTAAACCCTTGATCAGAAGAAAATATCATAGAAGGTTCATTTTTATTTATATCCAAATCTAATGCTTCCCTCATGTTTGGATCTGCAAGAATTCTCTCGATTGTTGATGTATTAAATTTTTTTTGAGATGGAAACATCTGAGTTAACTTTTCTAATAGATAGACACTAAATGGATTTTTATCAAACCGAATTATACTTTCTCGATCCCACCCGATTCTACCAGCCCCGTCGTTTTCTCCCGTATGTTTTAGTTTAATAAAATGATCTCTCGTTTCAACATCATCAAAAATCACACAATCAACCATACTAATTGTATCATATGCATATTTTTCTTTAATTTTTATGACCTTTGAGATGAACTTGTCTCTATCTCTAGTAAATTGAGGTGTAACACCTGGATCATTTAAGATTTTAATTGCAGTAGTCCTTCTGTTACCCTCATTTGAAACATATATTTCTAAATTCTCATCATAAGAAACAATTAAACTGTCACTAGGATCTAATCCATACCTTGCTATATCCTCAATTAACGTTAGAATTTTGCTTCCATCATTAATTATAAGGTCCATTTCCATTATTTCATCTTCTTGTGGGTCAAATCTAGGGTTTAGGACATTAACTAGAATATCATCAATATTTATTGATTTTCGAGTAACCACAATAATCCTCCTTATAGTTAATATTTGCATTTGATTTTAGCTGTTAAATTTATTAGCTGAAAGGTCTGCCTTTCTCTAATAGGTAGTCTTCATGGAAGAAATACTAAAAAAAGATAGTGCATAATATAAGACCTCCTGAATTACTAAGAATGGGAAGCATGATAATCAAAACGGATATTGTAACATCATTAACACTGAATAACCGAATAATTGTTACCGCAGTGATTAGTAAAACAGCTATGGATATAACGATTGTAAAATTCGAGTCCACTATAGAACCAAGGACCATGAATAAATGCACTTATTTTGTTTTACGCATTATTAATATAATAAAAGTTTGTATGCCTACCCTTACAGACTATCTTTTTCTCTCCTAGCCTCATGCTGCGTTTTCCACTTGTTAGGCTCCTTACTGCCGACTTTTCTAGGTAGTTTTCCGAAATATAGATCCTTTGTACCCGATAAATAATAATCGAAGGGAAACTCTACTCCGGCAAGAAGATTATCAAAATACACTAGACGTTCTGCTACTCCGTTTCCTTTAATATTTCTGTCAGAAAGAAGTGGAACAGTTTTCATCATCTGCCTGGCAAATTCGATTGTAAGTCTTTGTGTCTCCTTAGGATTTTCTCCTTCGATAAAATCGCGGTATTCAACCATGTGGTCTATAAAAACCTGATTCTGGTCATCTGAATAACTTTTCATTACAACTCTCCTTTAGAACAATTTGTTGTTGGCAGTGGATTGAATTCATACTTCAACTAATAAGGGTTACCCTTTTTAAAAATCTACAGTTTCTGTTTCCTCCACCTATGAATATGAGAACCAGGGTATTGTAAGTAGCTTGCAGGAAGTTCGACTTTACACTTCTCTGCTGCCATTTCCATCGCTTTACCTTGACTGTAACCTCTGTCTATTAGTTGTAGTACTTGTTTTTTAAAGATTTCATCGGGAGTATATGTTGAAGTTATCGATATAGGTTCTTGGGGACTTTTGTCCGAATAGGAATCATCTACGTTTTTTTTTCATAAACTTCCCAAAACTCCATAATGCTTCATCAACTTGTTTGATATGTTGAATATCATCTAGTCCATCTTTGTTGGGAACACCTTCTACGAATTCTTTGAAAAAGGCTTGATAGGATTGATAATTTTCTAGTGTAAGGGTTCTAGCATCTTTGTTTAAATCTTCTGCGAGAAAAGTTCTTTTTGCTCTTTCCACATGTTGATCATATAAGGGATAAACTTTGGGGTTTAAAATATGGAGCACAAAAGATGGTATTACGATTGCTTGATTTGTCCATAGTGGAAAACGGTTCCCTCTTAGAGCTTCAATCTGTGATAAATCAAAGTTTGTAAGTTTTATAATGTTTTGAGCCCACTTAATAAAATCTCGAGATTCTATAACATTTTTATCATTATTCGCACAATATGTATTCTCTCTTGGATTCTTCAGAGAGTACTTAACTCCTTCCAACTCAAAGGTTCCGGTGCTATCTTCCACTACTTTTCCATCTTTCCAATGCAGTAAACCAATAACGCATCTGGATAATTCTTTTGAAGTACTAGCGTTTTGAATTTTTTTTAAGCAATCATGATAGAATTTCTTTGAGTACTTCCTAGAATCATATTTTCCCCGCCATGCATCCACAAAGTTATGCATTGAACTCCCTCGCTCTCATTAACTTAAATTTCCAATTATGATTATAGTATACTATTATTCAAGGTAATCTTGGAATGCTGTTTACAACTTACCTATTTACTCCTGAAAGTATATCCGAATTTATTTAGTACCGGCATCCGTTCAAATGGTTTTGTACCGCCTCTCAAATATTTATTAATCATAAAATCCTGGCTCTTCCTCATTCCATTTTCGAGTTCAAGGGAAAATGTAAATGCAATGGTAAAATCAAAAGCACCTTCATCATCTTTTTCCACTTCCACAAAACTAAAGGCCGGAACCTTGCCAAGATCGCGTTTGTGGATAGAGGTTTGCACAACCTCATCATCAAATGTTGCAAACCCACCTGTTTCATAAGACAGCCTCTCTATATAATCCTCTGTATTGTTTACAAAATACACCGTATACCAAAAACCATGCGGATCTTCAGGTCTGTCTCTGCATACAGCTAAAAAATAAGGTTGGTCCATCATTACATCCCCTTTCATATACTTAGAGATTCGTTCTGTAGGCGTCTAGAACTTCTCGCTATAAATCACGTAAGGAATTGGTTGTTTCGTGGTGTCCTTCCCCAGTTTCCTTACTCTATTTATTCTTGAAAATCACAATCAAAACCATTGCCCAACGCCTTGCACGGAACCACGCTCTCGCTTCCTCTTTTTGGCATTAAATTCTCCCCCTCCCCATTTTTACAGTGGCAAATCTTCCGTGTCTTCAAAGAGCAAGCGTTCTTTATAAAAATTTTGCAACCCTGCTTTTTGTGAACCGGTTAACTCCGTCGAAGCAAGACAAACATCCAAACATTCTTCCCATGTTAACCATGCGATACGTTTTGTCAGCTCCTCTAATTTACCGTGGTTTTCTTTACTTTCATACCAATCATACAGTCGTGGAATATCGAGGGCGATTGCCATTGGATCCCTTTGATATTGTTCCATTTTGAAGTAATAGAATCGGTCTCCGGGAAACTCTTTATAACGGTTAGGGGTAACGAGGACAAAGTAAAAGTCCTCCACCTTATTTTTCACCGCCTCCAGGCCGACATCAATGCAACGGGCAATTTGATTTCGGCTTGTGCAATGAGTGGTGTCATGGGAAATATCTGAGGTGAACTTGCATTCGAAAAAAACGTTCTTTGAATTTGTGGTCAGGACAGCATCAAAATTAGTTGGCCCTTCTATGGGCTTATCGTGGTGACTAATTGTCCTAGCATAATGTACAGGATGTTTACTAGCTTCAGATTGCAAGGATTGCAGGATTGCTTCGGTTGGTGAAACAGCTTTTTCTAGCTTTAGTTCCATGGGTTCTGTTGTGTTGGACCATTGATCAAGGAAGTGGGATGATAGTAGGTGGTTCCAGGAAGTGTTTGCCCCTAAGTGTATTGCGGCAAATGTTAATAGCGTCAAAATAGTTTCATCCTTTTGGATTTGAAGTGGGTGTCTTACAAGGGAAGTAGATTTCGGTAATCCATTCGGATTTGAGGTGTCAAAATCTTGTTGATTGTTAAGCAACTTTTCAATATTAGCCATTCTTTTCTGTTGATCTCGGGAGTAAAGGGAAGCCAAATAATCCTTTTCAAATATCAAATTCATCACATCACTACCTTTCTACTGGTATAAGGTAATATTCTGCAATCTAGTTTCCAATTTCCTTTTGTTATGGAAAAATCGTTTTTCCCTCCATAGTATAGCGGTTTGATTTGTCAGCTGGTTGTCAGCAAACACATGTTTCCCAACAAAAATTTTATCTAACAGTACACAATAAAAACTGGCATTTAATTTTTCAATCTCATGTTTGTTTATTAAAATATCGCTTAAATACCTGATTGGATATCCCATTAACAATCCCCCCTATTCAATACTCTTTATTCATTAATTATATTTTAATTCATCCCCTCTTTATAGCCAAGATACTTCTCTTCCATCCATTCTTGAACTACTCACCACTTAACACCCTTTCGGGTTGTTAGAAGTGGGAGATTCTTGGGAATAGAGCGTACTTGTTAGCGTATTTCTTTGCCAACAGAGGTTTCTCTTATTGACCAAGCTATCCCCGTAGATTCCTACGGTTCTATTTTTTTGTTTAAGCCAAAACTAAGGTTCTTAAACCTTCGGCTAGGATATTTTTGCTGGCATTTATATCTCTATCGTGATGTTCGTTGCAAACAGGACAAGTCCAATCCCTTATTTCAAGAGATTTCTTGCCATCTTGATGTCCACAATCGGAACATATTTGACTAGACGGAAACCATCTGCTTATTTTCACGATTGTTTTACCATACCATTTCGCTTTGTATT
>NZ_JAHQCS010000164.1 GCF_019042215.1 Evansella tamaricis
TAAAATGAGAGCGCTGAAAAGTAATAAGAACACCACTCAAAGTGAGAATACTTAAAAGTAATAAGATTACTACTCAAAATGAGAGTGCTTAAAAGTAATAAGATCACCACTCAAAGTGAGAATACTTAAAAGTAATAAGATTACTACTCAAAATGAGAGTGCTTAAAAGTAATAAGATCACCAGTCAAAGTGAGAATACTTAAAAGTAATAAGATCACTACTCAAAATGAGAGCGCTGAAAAGTAATAAGAACACCACTCAAAGTGAGAATACGTAAAAGTAATAAGATCACTACTCAAAATGAGAGTGCTTAAAAGATATAAGATTCCACGCAAAATGAGAGCGCTGAAAAGTAATAAGAACACCACTCAAAGTGAGAATACTTTAAAACTAATAAGAACACCACTCTATATAGCTTTTCTTTTGCTTATATTCTGTACCTTGGAAATTTTCGAGTATTGGGGTAAAGTCTATGAACGCTGGAGGTGATGATGTGGTTGTGGGAAGAAAGTAATTATAACTACTCCATTGGTATTTTTCAACCTTATCGACTATGTTTGCAGTCACAGGATTATAGTGAATGTACCTGCTAACTATTAATATGTTCCGTTTATCATGAATTGGTATTGCTTTAAACGGGCCTGCAAAAAGTGGACCACGAAACTTATATTTAGTGTTAAAATACCTTGCATAAAGTTTGTTAATGTGTTCAATTATTTTTGAGATGCTTTCATTTGAGGAGATTTGGAGATGGTAATGGTTAGTCATGAGGCAAAATGAACATAAATTAAATGAGTGTTTCTCGGAGGTTTTCACAAGAAGATTAAAAAAATACTGATAGTCACTTGCGTTTTTGAAAAGTTTTTCTTTTCGAATACTTCTGGCCATCACATGATAATACTTTCCAGGAATCCAATTTCTTTTTTTATTATTTTCCATGAATGCACCTCATTTACTTTTAATAATCTATGTAGAGTCTTTATGGGAACAATATACGATATTTTTCTAATTATTACTGTGAAGTTCCCTACATATTTTTTACAAATTTATGAACTTTTGACTTTGATTTTTCTGAATAAGGATTTAATGGAGGTGGATATGGTGAAGTAGGGCAAATTGAACCAAGTTGCGTTGAACCAGGATCAAAACCCCCAGGTTCAATCCGTGAGTATAAGCGAGTATGAGGGAGCCTGAAGTAGGGGGAAATGAACCAGGTTCCGTTGAACCAAGATCAAAACCCCCAGGTTCAATCCGTGAGCATGAGGGAGTATGAGGGAGCCTGAAGTAGGGGGAAATGAACCAGGTTGCGTTGAACCAGGATCAAAACCCCCAGGTTCAATCCGTGAGTATAAGCGAGTATGAGGGAGCTTGAAGTAGGGGTAAATGAACCAGGTTGCGTTGAACCAGGATCAAAACCCCCAGGTTCAATCCGTGAGCATGAGCGAGCATGAGGGATCCTGAAGTAGGGCAAATTG
>NZ_JAHQCS010000165.1 GCF_019042215.1 Evansella tamaricis
CATAAAGTTGAATTATTCTATTCTATTGTTCTCTTCGTCCACTCGCCTTGACATGTCTCTTCCTCTGCAAGCTATGCTCTGTGGTCCTGTCCGTCCATCGGTCAAAACGCCACTTCCTGTGGCATGCCCGATATTAGGACATCCTGTCCGTCGAGACAACTCGCAGTATTCCAGAGATGTTTTGCTCGTGGCTGAGGTTTTACCACTAAACTACACCCGCTTACTATACATAGAACTTAATTCTTAAACTGACAGTATTGTACTATTAATGCGGTGGTATTGTCAAATATGTTCCATATTGTATTTTTTTTTGATAGTATCGTATCCGCACCATGACGTCTTTTGAAGTCTTTCATTTACGGTTCCTCCTCACTCGCAACACATCCGTTTGCTTCTTTATAGAAACTTTCAATTTCGAAGAGATTCATCCCATTCCAGACTCCCAACTCGATTTTCCCCAAAGGAGAACGGCAACAAATCAGAGGTTTCAACTTCCGGAAACATGGTTATTTCTCCACTAAATAGAACATTCTATAACTGAGTTTTAAAGGAGGGGTATCTTATGAAATACAACGAAATAAAAGATCTACAGAAGCAAGGACAGCCTGCTCAACACCAAACAAATCAGCCTGGTAGTGAAGAAGAGATGAACCCACTTCCAATATATGATGACCCAAACTATAAAGGTAGCGGCAAATTAAAAGATAAGGTCGTCTTAATTACTGGCGGGGATAGTGGAATTGGCAGGGCGGTAGCCATTGCCTTTGCAAAAGAAGGGGCTAAACTTTCTATTGTTTACTTAAATGAAGACGATGATGCCGACAAAACAAAAACAGAGGTGGAGCGATATGGTTCTTCCTGTTTATTGATTCCCGGGGATATAGGAGAAGAATCATTTTGTAAAAAAGCTGTAAAAAAAACAGTTGATGAGTTCGGACATATCGATTGTCTTATTAACAATTCCGCCGAACAGCATTATCAGGAAAAAATTGAAGATATCACTGCCAATCAGTTGGAAAGAACATTCAAAACAAATATTTTCTCCTGTTTTTACTTAATTAAAGCAGTAATGCCCCACCTCAAAGGGGGAAGTACGATCATTAATACGGCCTCCATCGTCGCTTATAAAGGAAATCCTGTCTTAATGGATTATGCATCAACAAAAGGAGCTATGATTACACTTACGAGGTCGTTATCAGAAAATCTTGTGTCAAAGGGAATTCGTGTCAATGCCGTTGCCCCTGGTCCAATTTGGACTCCCTTAATACCAGCTTCCTTTCCAGAGGATCAAGTGGCTAAGTTTGGTACAAATAGTCCTATGGGAAGACCTGGGCAACCTGCAGAATTAGCACCAAGCTATGTATTTTTAGCATCTGATGATTCTTCCTATGTGTCTGGACAAGTTATTCACGTCAACGGAGGAGACATTGTCAACGGTTAAAAAGGCGATTTTGTTACAAATTAAAAATTGTGAAAAATTAAAGTATTATAATTCACATTTTGGAAAAATTAACACCTAGGGAGGTGATAATGATGGCTAAAAATCGTAACAATCGTAACAATAACCGTAATAACAATAATAACCAAGAATTAAATGTGGACAATGTTAATACGGAATTTGCAAATGACAACAATGCAAACAACCGCAATAACAGAAACAACAACAGAAACAACAATAACAATAACAACAACTAATTTAATACTTAACTCTGATAACCTCCGTCCCCTTACGGAGGTTATCCTGTTAATTGCAGTAACTAACAGATTAAACAGTTGTCCCTAGAACTCTTTCATTCCAGATTTCATAATCTAATAAAGAGATAAATTCGGGAAGGGGGACAACAATGTATCACTGGTTGTATTATACTGCACTTGGCGATTCCATCTCAGCAGGTGTTGGAACATATCTCCGTTCTGGGTTTGTAGGATCATACAAACAAAAGTTGGAGCAACATCTTCGTGTTCCAGTTCAGGCTCAAACGTATGCAAAACCAAAAATCACTTCTAGCCAGCTAGTCTACTTTCTCAGAGATCCCCGTGTTCGGCTGGATATTGCCAAATCTCACATTATTACAATAAATATTGGCGGAAATGACTTGATACAAGCAAACAAGCAATTTAAACGTCAACAAGACCCCCGGATATTTGAACAGGCAATAAACACCCTTAAACAAAATATACAAATAATCATTGATGAAATAGGCTCGATTAAAAAGAGCAGCCATTTCACCACTCCTTACCTCATCCAAGTTATTGGGTTATATAACCCTTATCCTAAATTAACATATAGTGAATATTGGATAACAGCAATCAATAATACACTTTCTGAAATGACACAAACGAAAGAAAACACAGTTTTTGTTGATATACACTCCATCTTTCAGTTTAATGGAAAAGGAATCCTTTCTTTTGGAGGAATTCATCCGAATGGAAAAGGTCATGACATCATTGCGCACGAATTGTTAACATCGTATTTAAATTATGTTCAATCAAACTATTACCAAAAAAAATCATAGGAAGGCAACAATTTTCTTATCGCCTTCCTACGATTAATTTCCCCCAGCACTCGGGTATAGAATTATCGTGTCTTTCCCCAATTCTGTTTGAACATTCGTAATTATTTCCTCTGAACCAGTTAATAACCCTTTTCCCTTTGTTCCACCCCGATGATAGAAAGTCTTCTTCATGTCATCTTCATCTTCCAATGTTTTAAAAATGGATGTGGAAGCGATTGGAGATTGATGAGAAATTTCGATAAAACCCATCTCTTTCCGTTCCCTATTATCCCCATTAAATTGTAATACTAAAGTATAGTGAATTTCACTGGAACTTGATGCAAACTCCCTGACTGTGGCATGATATTCCCCTGTCCACTGATCATTTCCTCCAGTATAGTAAAAGTGGGAATCCCGCTGCATCTCTTTCTCTGGCTTGTGTAACAGTGGATCAGAAAGAGAAGGTGGTGTAGGTATTTTAGAGCTTTCCGAACTGCCCACTGCCAAGAAACTTAATAAAACAACGACAAATACGATTTTTTTCAAGGTGAATCACCCCTATTATGAACTATCTTGGCTTTACACTATGATAGGATGATAAAGACAAGTACACTTACATATATTAATTCTTTGGAAAAATATACACTTGTTTTTTAAATTTTTTTTTGAAAATAGGCATAATGTGACAACTTTTTGTCAAAGTAAGACTATCAATTCCTCGTTTTCCTTCCCAATTGGCCCTCAAATCCTTCGATTGGTGCACTCTTCCAATAGTTTACAAGATTATTAAAAATGACTATAATGACAAAACTAATTCATTCCATTCTCGTCTCGTATGGAGACGGGAATCTTTATATAAGTACTCTTGAATTGTTATTTGGTGATTCCGAACATTCCAAGTAAAGAAGGAGATGGTTTTATTGAATGGAGCCCCAATGATAAAAGGACCAAGAGTCCTCCTCAGAAAGCCAAAAGACAGCGATATTATGGATTATTTAGATGTGGACGTCAGTCAAGAATTGGTTAAAATGTATGGAGGGAATACGAAAAACATAGCACCGAAAACGTTAGATAAGGCAAAAAAATTTATTCAAGCTATAAAAGAAAACCAGTTAGAGTGGTGTATAGAATACGAAGGTAAAATGATTGGGCAAGCAAGGTTGACAGTAAGTGAGATGGATAATCGTGCCCGTTATGCCATTGGTTTGTTTAACCCTTCTGTTTGGGGAAAAGGAATAGGTACCGAAGTAACACAATTGGTCTTAAATTATGCATTTGAAGAACTTCGTCTCCATCGCGTTGATTTACGTGTGCTTGATTATAACAAACGTGCTATTAAGTGTTACGAAAAGTGCGGATTCATCCAAGAGGGGGTAGAAAGGGAAGGAGCTCTGATTGAAGGAAAATACGAAACGGATATCATGATGAGTATTTTAAACAGAGAGTTTTATGCCATGAAAGAAACAGAAAGGCAACAACTCTAAGTGGTAATGCTATGTGGAATATAACAAAAGAACAATTAGAATAATTCACCAAATGTAATCGTCCACCAATACATGAGTCTGAACAAGAGTGGGGACCCCACTGTTCATTGTACAGCGGGGTTATTCAGGTAAGGTTTATTGGAACATTTTGAAATTATTAATAATCCAGCTTTTTCCCATCATACGTGATATACGTATTTGCCCCTGGGGATACACTGACTTCCCCTTCAATGATCCCAAAAATAGACTCAGCTGATAGTTCGGGACTTAATGGGGCTTCTTTTCCACCCATATCCGTATGAAGCCAACCTGGATGAATCGAGTAGATTCGAACTGCTGGCAATGCGCGGCGAAGTTTTTCAGAAAACATGTTTAAAGCGGCCTTCGACATACCATAAAAATAATCCCCGTCATATGTATTAGTAATGCTCCCTGCATCCGATGAGATATTTACTATAAATGGTTTTTCGCCCTTTAACAAATCATAAAAATGCTTGACTACTCTTATGGGACCAAAGGTGTTGATATCGAAAGTGGCCAGCCCTTCCGCTAAATTCAATTCATGAAATGCCACTCCGCGGTCAATTAATACCCCAGCATTGTTAATTATTCCATCGAGGGAGACCCCTCGTTTTTCTAATTCCCCTTTAGAAGCCTCTATGCTACCTTCATCAGATACATCCAGTGTCTGAATTTCCACTAAATTAGGATAGCTTTTTTGAAGTTTTTCAAGCTCAGGATATTCCGTATCTTCTGACCTTACTCCTGCAAAAATTCGGTACCCCTTTTCGGCCCCAAGTTTTACAAAAGCCAATCCAAGTCCTCGGTTTGCTCCTGTTACTAGAATATTCATATGAACTAGTCCTCCTCATGCAATATGTGAATTAATGTCTAAGTACACTTTACCATTTTTCAAAGAATCGATCATCAACAGTATTTCCCTAAACCATGATTTACTAGTTTGATCCCATTAAATTTACTCTTCCTGAGCAGACACTTGTCCAAAAAACAGGTATAATTTAAAGTAACTAAACTATTGAAATAGGAGCCATTACTTATGTATCGAAATTTAGAAGAATGTATTCTTGACTTAGAAAAAAATGGTCATCTGATTCGGATAAAAGAAGAGGTAGATCCCCATCTTGAAATGGCTGCCATTCACCTAAAAGTGTTTGAAGCAGAAGGACCAGCATTATTATTTGAAAATGTGAAAGGATCAAAATATCCTGCTGTCTCAAATCTCTTTGGAACAGTGGAACGGAGCAAGTTTATGTTCCGAAAAAATTGGACCGCTACCGAAAACGTGATTGCATTACGGAACAATCCCATGCAGGCAATGAAAAACCCTTTTAAACATGTGGGAAGTGGTTTTTCTGCATTAAAGGCACTTCCAAAGAAAAAAAGTGGCCTTCCATCGGACATGGAGGAAATTGCCATTTCTGATGTTCCCCTCATTCACCACTGGCCCGATGACGGAGGTGCGTTTGTTACTTTACCACAAGTGTTTTCTGAGGATCCTGATAAACCTGGAATTATGAATGCCAACTTAGGAATGTATCGGGTTCAGTTAAGTGGAAATGACTATGAGTTGAATAAGGAAATTGGATTACATTATCAAATACACCGTGGCATCGGTGTTCATCAACATAAAGCTGTAAAGAAAGGAGAACCACTGAAAGTAAGCATCTTTATCGGTGGCCCACCTGCTCATACATTATCTGCAGTCATGCCATTACCTGAAGGTTTATCTGAGCTTACTTTTGCAGGTATGTTATCTGGTCGCCGCTTTCGTTATTCCTATGTGGATGGCTACTGCATCAGTAATGATGCGGACTTTGTTATTACCGGGGAAATATATCCAGGAGAAACCAAACCAGAAGGGCCGTTTGGAGACCATTTAGGATATTATAGCCTAACACATGAATTTCCGTTGATGAGAGTGCATAAAGTCTTTGCGAAGAAAAATGCCATCTGGCCATTCACCGTGGTAGGAAGGCCGCCCCAGGAAGATACAGCATTTGGTGCGCTTATTCACGAGTTGACTGGTGGTGCAATTAAACAGGAAATTCCAGGAGTGAAAGAAGTCCATGCCGTGGATGCAGCTGGAGTACACCCACTGTTATTCGCCATCGGTAATGAACGATATACTCCTTATCAAAAGGTAAAGCAGCCCGCTGAGTTGTTAACGATCTCAAACCGAATATTAGGAACGGGACAGCTTAGCCTTGCAAAATATTTATTTATTGCCGCTGAGGAATCTCAACCTTTAGATACCCATAAAGAAGCGGAATTTTTAGCATATATATTAGAAAGAATGGACTTTCAGCGTGACATACATTTCCAGACGAATACTACCATTGACACACTGGATTACTCCGGAACTGGATTGAATACGGGGAGTAAAGTTGTTTTTGCGGCATGTGGTGATAAAAAGAGGGAATTATGTAAGGACGTTCCGGAAGCCTTACACGAATTAGGAGCATTTGGAAAGGCAAAACAAGTCATTCCTGGTGTTGTGGCATTAGAAGGGCCTGATTTTTCCACCTATGATCAAGCTAATTCAGAAATGACATCCTTAGCAGAATCCATCAAAACGAAGGGGGAATTACCTTCCTGCCCATTAATTATTGTATGTGATGACAGTCAGTTCCTAAGCGAAGACATCAGTAATTTCCTTTGGGCTACGTTCACACGCAGTAACCCATCCCATGATATGTATGGAGTGAACAGTCGTTTTGAACACAAACATTGGGGTTGTGACAATATCATTATCGACGCGAGAAGAAAACCACATCACGCACCACCTTTAATTCCAGACCCTGAAGTGGAAAAAAACATCAGTCGTTTCTTTAAAAAAGGTGGAAGTCTATCAGAGATTTCATGAAAATATAAGAACACCGAACTAGCTATCAAAACAATAATCTATTACAAAAAGTGGAATCCACCTCACTCCGTATGGGAATGAGGTGGTTTATTTACTTTTTTTATTTTTTGTTCGGGTTACTCCCTTACCTCTTACTCTCATCTCGTACCTCTGTATAAGAATATCTTTATCTTTATATTTAATTTTTTTGTCTTTCATTTATTCATCACCTATTGTAATTCATATAATTATATATTCTTATCCCACTTTTCCCACTCACTTAAATACATTCTCTTTGTAATCTTCTTTGGGTTCTCCATTTTACAAATGAATTCCAAACTATTACCATCTGGATCATTAAAATGAATTTTTGCATGGGCCATATCATGATGTGCCATAACAAATGGCTCGATTGGCTCAAAACCAAATGCCTCTCTAGGATGATATCCCCTTTTTTCCAACCATGCGATTGATTTTTTTAAGTCTTCCAATGTTACCTGGAAAGCAATGTGCCTTATGGACGGATGATAGGCAAGCTTTACATTCTCCGTTTCCCAGAGACCTAACCAACTTTTACCCTTCTCGACCCAAAAAAAGGCAAGCTGATCCCCATGGCTATGAGAAAATTCCAATCCCAGATCTTCATAAAATGCGATGGAGCGTTTTAAATTGCTTACCGGTAAGTGTGCCTCATATAAACCTTTAATCATGAATAAAACCTCCTTTCCACAATCATAAAGGCTCAATTAATTCAACTCATCAAAAAGAAGTAGTAAATTTACTACAACTTTTGATGGAGGTGGTACTAAAACAACCCTTCAATTATAGAGAGTTGATGATAATAAATGTCATTATTGAACTACCCGCCAAGCAGTTAATGAGACTTATTACATTACTTAAACGAGGAACCTGACCATCCACCCTTTTATCAAGATACACATATCCTTGTGGAACTACATTTGCAAAAATACGTGTTCGATTTTTCAACACTGTCATTGAAAAACACTCTCTACTTATGACCCACTAGAAGAATATTGTCGTTTTTTCCAGACCATATTTTCGGA
Organism: Evansella tamaricis; assembly: GCF_019042215.1. Classification (GTDB taxonomy): domain Bacteria; phylum Bacillota; class Bacilli; order Bacillales; family Salisediminibacteriaceae; genus Evansella; species Evansella tamaricis. The sequence goes on from NZ_JAHQCS010000165.1 coordinate 7,907, forward strand.
TCAACGATAATGAATATATTTATTAAGTTATAATTTACTGAAACCTATTAGATTTTAATACGTAACTTATTAGGTGCTAAATGAAACATGAAAGAGTTCCATAAGGGATTAAGTCAATTACTTTATTTGAATTCCGCAACACAAATAAACTTTCATGTGTTCTAATTGCAGACCATTTTTTAAAAAGGAGGAAAGGTTATTTTGAATAAGATTATTGGACTTTTATTTTTATTGTTTATTGTTGGTTTTGGTTTATTAGGGATTTACATTGTTGATGATGGAGAAGAAGCGGTTATCCTTCAATTCGGTAAGCATCAATCTACAGTGGTGGAATCTGGGATGAAATGGCACATTCCACTTGTTCAAACCGTTTGGAAGGAAAATACGCAAGAAGTGAAAAGAATGGAATATGGTTTCAGGACCACATCCGAAGGGGATTCTAGGAATCTTTCAGAGTATGTGGAAGTTGGCTCTGAATCACTCATGATTACCGGTGACGAAAATTTAGTATCTTTAGAAACTGTCATTCAGTTCCGAATCTATAATGTGGAACAGTTCTTCTTCAATGTAGATGATCAATATGAAACCATTGCCCATGCAGGTGCAGCTGCCATACGCCGTGTTGTTGCAAGCAATGATTTCGACGGGGTTGTCACGGAGAACCGTGGAGGTGTAGAAGCGGAAATCCATGAACATTTCCAAGAAATATTAGATAGGTACGAGATTGGCGTGCAAGTGACTACTGTTCAACTACAAGATGTGAATCCACCTATTGAAGTACAGGATGCCTTTCATAAAGTGGTAGGAGCACGGGAAGAAAGTAATGCGCTAATAAACCAAGCGGAAAGTTATGCTAACCAAGTCATTCCCGCTGCCAGAGGTAATGCCGCAGAAACCATCGCACAGGCGGAAGGGTATAAAGCGGCGAGGGTAGCAGAAGCCAATGGGGACACTGCCTTGTTCAACGAATTACTTCAAACTTACCGCCTCGGGGAAGAAGTTACAAGAACTCGTATGTATTATGAAATGATGGAATCAATACTTCCTAATATGGAAAAATATATTGTAGATGGTGACAGTGGGAATACACTAAATTTTTTACCTTTAACAAATTCTAAAACAGTTACGGAAGATTAACGAAAGGGGGCTAATAGTAATGAGTGAATTTAAAGAAGTGGTGGATATGGAAAAAATAAAAAAAATGAAGAACACTGCCCTTCCAACAGTTAAACGAATGAGTGCTATCGTGGGAATTATCCTCGTGGCTATAATAGGGTGGTTTTTAGCTACATTCAATGTAAACGAAACTGACCAGGCCGTTGTCGTCAGGTTTGGAGAAGTTCAAAAAATAGTAATCTCTGAAAAAACACCAGAAATTGAACATCAGATTGAACAACATAGTCGTTTAAGTAATGTAAAGATCATCGAAGGAAAGGGACTTCAATTCAAAATTCCTTTTATTGATACCGTGGAAACATATTCTGATCGACTGTTAACTTATGATACTCGTCCACGACAAGTAACGACTCTCGATAAAAAGCGCGTAGAACTGGATAATTATGCTCAGTGGGTTATAACAAACCCTGCTTTATTCCGAGTGACGATGCGTACAGAAGTGAATGCAAACACACGTCTCGATGACATGATATACTCAAATCTCAATAGTGAAATCGGTCGAACAAACATGACACAACTCATTTCCGACATTGATCATGTGGAGGAAATGTTAGGGAGTGTAATAGAACGAACCAATATAGGGTTAGCAGAATATGGAATGGAAGTGGTGGATGTTCGGATTCGCCAAACAGATCTCCCAGAACAAAATCTAGAAAATATCTATAATAGAATGAGAACAGAACGCGACAGAATTGCCAATCGCTATTTATCTGAAGGGGAAGAAGAAGCACAAAAGATACGATCTAATGCAGATCGGGAAGCCCGGATCATAGAAGCGGAAGCATACGAAACCGCTGAAATACTTCGAGGACAAGGGGACGCAGAAGCAACACAAATCTATGCGGAAGTATACAATCAGGATCCAGAATTCTATGAATTTTTCCGTTCCTTACAAGCCTACCGCGAAGCACTTGCCAATGATACAACCATTGTTATTCCATCTGACAGTGAGTTCGCCAAGTACTTATTTGGAAATGAAAACTAAATAATTCTTTGTTTCGATAAAATCATGGAGATCTGGTGATTCGATCCGGCATATGAGTTATGAGGCTAGGACAAAAGTGTTTTAATCCAATAGAATCCAAATGAAGTGAAAGTGATTTAACCATAGCTCCGAAAATATAATTCACTACGGTTAGGTATTGTTTGGATATCCAATTAAACACTTTAGTAATGTCCCAGCCTCATCTTTTTTCAACTTGAAACTTAAAGAAGCGTTTCTGTTACACACATATAGAAGATTCTGAATTGCAAATTTTAAAAGAGTAACTTATCTCTGATAAATTAGTCCGAAGGGAGTTTTATAAGATGTATCAAGACTTAGGCACAATCCTATTAAGCATCCTATCGATGTGGGTAGTTTTTCTTTTTTTTCAAAGGCTGATCCATCGTTTTCCCGAGAAAAACACATGGAAAAAAGATATCTTCATTACATTTATTCAATGTATCGTTGCTGTGGTTGTTTTTTTTCCGCTTCTTAATTATCTTCTTTAGGAAGACGTAATCAGATCTATACATTATTTAGCAATGTAACTCCTAGTCACCTAATGAACAATATAATCTATCTTCTCCAACAGTTGCTTTCTATTTTTTATGGCAGCCTTTGGATGTTCTCATCTCAAACAATAGTTCTATCAAACTCTTATGATATGGGATGAATACGTCGTCATCGATCATCCTGAGGATTTCTTCCTTCGTTGCCCACTTTACACTTTGTACTTCTTCTGGTTGTAGGGTCAAATCCTCCATATCAAGATCTACCTCAACAAGATAGTAATCATCGTACCCCACATCGAAGTTTACCGTTAAGGAAGGCCTTACTCCTTGAAGATTAATGGAATAGCCTATTTCCTCCAGCACTTCTCTCTCAGCAGCTTGTTGGCTTGTATCTCCCGCAATGGCACTGCCGCCCACTGTAATATCCCACCTATTGGACCAACCCTTTTTGAAAGGCTGCCTTTGTTGAATTAACATTTGATCATTCTTATTAAACAAGCACACATGAACGACTAAATGGTACTCTCCCTCATCAAAAGATGAGCCCCTTATTATTTTTTTGCCTGTTACATTTCTATCTTTATCGTAAATATCCCAAATTTCCAATGTATTGGTCCTTTCTATTTCATTTCCTTCCTAATCCCAGGTGCAAAGTCGCCTTTACACCACCTGACAAAGGTACCTGAATGGCGAAGATACGTTTTTGCCGTTTTTTCTTCTAGTAAGCCTTTCTCCTTTTTTTGATTCACTTCTTGTTCATAGGCTTGATTTAAGCTCTCTAATTGGTTGATAAATTCTTGAGACGCTTTCATACAACCACCACCTCCTTTTTCTATTGGCTCTGTTATCGTTCAATGTTGATTTTTGCGAAATTCACTCCCTTTCCGCGGGCGGTACGGGAGCCTCCTCGGTGTTTCACACCTTGCGGGGTCTCCCCTGAACTCGCTTTTCCCGCAGGAGTGTCGTAAATTTCGCTAAAAATCATCCTATTTAAAAAATCAACATTAGCCTTTAACATAGCCTTTCTATTAACACCTATTATCACGGATTCATGTTTTATTTCAAATTTGGAACAAATGTCTATTAGACGTTAGAATTGAGAAAGAATCTTATATCCACCATATATAATATAACAGATCAGCCCAAGAACCATCACTAGTATGACTAAGTGATGATCTACGATGACACCTATCAGGATTATAGTTAGCGTAATGATCCCTATCACAGAGCCATACTTTGACAAGCGAATTGCATTCTCTGAAAACTCTGGTTCTTCCTGATACCTCCATCTTTGTCCAAACAACATGCTTTCTTCAGGGTGCAAATATGACCAGATGAATAAACCATATAAAGGAATTGAAAGAAGTATTGTTAAAATAATTTCAGCCATAGAATTACCTCCATTTGTGGAACATTATTAAAAAGATTCTATTTAATTCATTATCCCATTTTAAGGAAAAACAGACCAACATAAATATTGGTCTGTTAAAAAAGTAATAGCGAAAACTTGCATCACCACGAAAAGGGAATATGACTATTACAAGCTCTAGCACCTGTACTATTATTCCAAGGTATTTCTGTTTTCGGAATCCTCAGTAAAATTCTCCACTTTTGGAGGATCTGTTTCGTTTTCCGGAGCACGATCCACTTTATCCGTATTTGCACCTGATACGGCAGTTTCATCCTTCCGTTCCATGTCTTCTGAACGAAGAACCGTATGTGTATTACCCCGGTTCACTAAATCGGATAAAAGCTGTGAAACATCCAGTCCCGTTAACTCTTTTAATGGTTCTTGTATTTGTGTCATCGTATTCGTTATTGATTTTCCATAGGAGGCCGTTCCGTTACCACTCCCAGTATCAATAATTTTCACAGATTCAATGTTTGATAGTGGTGCTGCTATTTCTTTCGCGTAATGCGGTAGCATCTCGATTAATTTTTCGGCTATAACCACTTCTCCATGCTTCGAAATCGCTTCTGCTAGGAGACGCTTGGCTTCGGCTTCTGCCTGACCTTTTTCCCGAATGACTTCCGCTTCCGCTAATCCACGATCTTTATCAATTTTCGCCTGTGTTTCCCCATCAATGCGTGCTTTTTCGGCTTCTGCTTCCGCTTTTCGGGTCGTTTCATAGTAATCAGCGTCCGCTTTTTGCTTACGTACTTTCGCTTCTTCTTCTTCTAACTTAACAGCACGTTCCCGTTCTAAAAACTTTATACGAAGTTCTTCCTCTGTTTTTTGAGCCTGGAGTTTTAATTCCTCTTCCTGTACTTCTTTTGTTAATCTTGTTTTTTCCAATTCATAGGACTGTTCGGATTTCGCCCTCGCTCTTTCTGTTTCTTCTTTAATCTGAGCGTCCTTAAGGGACTTCTCTTTTTGTGCCTCCGCAATCTCAATTTGCCGCTGATATTCCTGTTCTTTTGCTTCCTTATCATTCGTTGCTCTGTGAATTCGTGTTTCCCTTTCACTGTCCGATTCCGCCAGTTCCGCTTCTTTTCGAACCTTGGCGATCTGTGGTCTTCCTAAGTTCTCTAAATAACCGTTTTCCTCGTCTGCATCTGATAAATCCGTTAGCCCTAATGATGTAATTTTAAAACCCATGGAATCTAATTGTGCCTGTGCAACAATTCTTACATCCTCGTTGAATTTTTCCCGGTCTGCGTTAATTTCCTCTACAGTCATTTTCGATAAAATAGCACGGAGATTGGCATTTAAAACCTCTCCGATTTCATTTTCAATTTCCTTCTGTTTTTTCCCGAGGAATTGTTCTGCATAAATGGCAATCCCCTTTAACGTATCAGAAACTGTTACCATGGCCACTGCATCTGCAATAATAGGAACCCCACCATGGGTGAAAACACGTGGTGTTCTAAGCTTCAACTGGAATGACGTTAAATCCACCGGTGTCGCAGTCTGATGCATTTTTACCAAATGGCCGCCACCACGGATAATTTTAATGGATCGTCCTTCATTATCTGTAAAAATATTCGTTTCTTTTTCAGGATCACCCAGTTTTGGACCAGCAATAATTAATGCCTCATTGGATCTCGCGGTTTTGTACCTGATTTTGTACCAAAAGAAGTAACCTATTCCTACAACTACCCCCAAAATCAACAACGGAATTAAAACAGCAAAAATACCTAAAGACGCTAACATCAAAACCCTCCTTTTAAAACTTAGTATGTATTTACGGTAAATGTCTATGAAAAGTTTCAAAAGCATATGCCGTGATAAACAATAGGTAACCTTGTACAGGATAACAGGACAAATTCTCTTACCCGTCGCTGGAACGAAATTTCATAGGTACTAAACTGTTAAAATCAGCACTGGAAAATCGTGTTAAACTAGGTGAGAATAGAAGATAATGGATAGTATGCACCCTTAAGATTGGAGGTAGTGTAAAGTGATTAAAGGGGTTTTATTTGATCTAGACGGAACCTTACTAAATCGAGATGAATCGGTGAAAATGTTTATAAATAATCAGTATAATCGATTAATCAAACAGGTTGGACATATCCCTAAAGAACGGTATGTCACAAGATTTATAGAATTAGATAATCGTGGTTATGTATGGAAAGATAGAGTTTATCAACAATTAGTAAAAGAACTTGGGATCAACAAAATAACATGGGATGAACTACTTCACGATTATTTGAGTGAGTTCAAGAATAACTGTGTTCCCTTTATTAATCTAATCAAAATGTTAGAAGAATTAAAAAATTTAAATCTCCACTTAGGAATAATTACTAACGGTTATGGACAGTTTCAATTGGATAACATAAAAGCTTTGGGTATCCAAAAATATTTTGATGTGATCCTCGTATCTGAATGGGAAGAGATGAAAAAACCTCATCCCAAGATTTTTTATAGAGCACTAGAGAAACTAGAGTTATTACCTCAGCAAAGCATCTTTATTGGGGATCACCCAGAGAACGATGTGAAAGCAGCTCAAAGTGTAGGGATGAATACAATTTGGAAGAAAGACGATCAATGGAAAAATGTTCATGCTACTTATACCGTTAATGATTTATCAGAAATTCCTTTCATTGTTAAAAATATGGTTAAGAAAAAGTAACCGATGTTAATGGCCCAAGCATGCATTTTACCTCCCAAATCAACCAAAAGGTGAATGAAAATTATGTTAAAGATAGCAATAATGAAAATAGAGGAACTAGAAAATGTGGCTCATTTCATCTCAGAGATAAATAAGGTGGACAACTTACATATTGGATATTGTGGTGTCGACCCTCTAGAAATAGCTCATTCCATAAAAGAAGATATTTCGGATATTCCCTATCACAAGTCATTTTTAACGGCGTATGAGAATGATACAATAATTGCTGTTTTAGGATTTGATGCGGACTTGGAGGGTAATGGTGCAGAAATATGGGGACCATTTGTCAAGGAAGATAAACGGCCTTTAGTTTTTCGTATGTGGAGTGAAATGGTGGATTTACTCCCTAATGAAATTCATTCCTTAAACATGTTTCCAAATAAAAAGAACAGTTACGTCCTCCAACTTGCAAAGAATCTTAACTTTAATAAGCATAGTGAACACACTATATTGGAGTTCCATCGTGATACGAGGAATGGGATAAAAGATGGTTCTAGTGTAGAATTACGTGAAGAACATTTCCTAGCTATGGAATTGTTACATAACGAGGCATTTCCTGATTCTTATTATAGTGGTCAACAAATCATAAACCGATTGAATGAGTATAGAAAGGTATTTGTTATCGAAAAGAACGATAGTTTATGTGGATATATTTATGTTGAAGCAGAACCTGCCCATGGGGAAGCTAGTATAGAGTTTTTTGCTGTAAAAGAAAGTGAGAGAAGAAAAGGTTTTGGCGTTCAATTAGTATCAGTTGCTCTAAAGTGGTTGTTGACCATTGAGTCCATTGATTCTATTAATCTATGTGTGAATTCGAGCAATGAAACTGCAATCAGTTTATACAAAAAAGTGGGATTTAAGCAAGTACATGAATTATGTTTTTTCACAAAGAAAATGTAATACAAATAAGAAAAGCGCAAGAACCTAGGCTCACGAGCTAGACAATACCCGAAGGTGCAATTCTCTCTATATTTAAAATAAAAAACATTAGAGCCTGTATAAAAATGATGCAATCTAATCCTAAACACAGGCTCTATTTTTCCCCACAAACCTTCGTCCTTACACTTCCTTTCTAAGAAAATAAATCATTCCACCACTAGTAAATAAGAGAAACCCTCCAATAATGACAAACACTAATGTTTCTGTGGAAAAGGTTATGCCTGTTTCCTGACCCATTATCATTCCTAAGAACGGTTGTGCCCAGGGATACCATGGACCAAAAAACTCAGAATTTGCAATGAGAATGTTTGGTAATGTAAGAATGACATTGAAAGCTACTGGAGCTGCAAAACTTGACCAAGCGGTTGACACCCATAATTGGAGTGAAATGATCGGTAGACATCCTAGCCACCCCATCAATAGGCGGAGCAGTATATCTTGCCATGGAAAAGGATCGGAAAAGCCGTGTATAAGTCCAACTAACAGCAACCCAACTAATAATAAAACTTGTGTAAGCGCAATAAAGAAACAAACGAGGAGTAGCTTTGCACTATACAAGTGTAGACGGTGGACTGGCAAGACAAGCAATTGCTTCCAGCCCCCTTCGGCATGCTCATAACGACAGACTGCTGCTGCAAAAATACCAGCGAGTAATGGTAAAAAAAGAACTGCCTGGACCATAATCATAGAAAAAAATGGGCCTAACCATTCATTCCCTGGAAAATCAAAGTTAGGAAAATATGCTACCACTGTTGCCAGAAGAGGACTTATCAATAAAATTTGAAATACTTTTGATTTTTTAAACTTTAGCCACTCTGTATACATAATTGCAGGGAACATTATCTCACATCCTTCTGTTGAAAATGAATGAGACTGGTGAGTAAGATGACACTGCCAACAGTGATTCCAAGAAGTACACTAAGTTCAGGTATTTCCCATTTGTTTTCCAAGTGTGGCCATTTCCAAATTAGCCATTCCGGGCCTCCGTAGGCATACATGGAAACGACCGAACCAATAATTCCAACGGTTAAGGGGAGCCCCTGGTTTGGTGTTGACACAGAAAACCAAAGCTGCATGGCTAAAATGGGCATTGCCGCAAAATAAGGATAAAAACTGTTTATGGCAATAGCTTCAAATGGGATTGCCCCCTCCCAGTTCATATATACTCCAAAAACGATCGTACCTATAAACATGAATAGAGTAGAAAGGAATAATAAAAAACTAATCGTCAAAAATTTAGAACAATACACCATTACTCTGCTTATAGGTAGTGCTAACAACTGTCGCCACGCGTTGGATTCGTGTTCAATGTTTGACGAAAGGGATGCAAGTAAGGTTGTTCCTAATAAAAGGGCTGGAGTCAAAAACAAATTGATCTGCCGGAGCAACTGCCCCCAATAATCATCCGTCTGAGTCAAAAGCCAATCATAACGAACACCATAGTTAGCTCCAGTAAGAGCAAAAATACCAAATGGTCCTAAAAAAACAAGAATCCACATCCCTAACGTCAACTTTTTAAAATCTGTTCTTAGAAGGCGAAGTATCATAAGCTTTGCTCCTCCTTCGTCATTTCCAGGAATATACTTTCCAAAGAACGTTTCTCTTCCTCCACTCGATACACAGCGATATTATGTTGAACAAGTAGACGAACAATGGCTGCCACTTCGTTATCTGTACTTTTGTTAAAGGTGATGGTCTCCCCTTCCACTTCACCCATCCATCCTTTTTCCTGCAGCACCTTTCTTGCATATCCTTCATTTTCTGTTTTGATTTTAATTTTGTTTACTGATTTTTTCCGCAAAACTTCAATAGAATCTTGAAAAATAAGAGAACCTTTTGAAATAATGCCCACTTCTGTTGCCATTTGATCAATTTCAGATAATAGGTGGCTCGATACGAGAACAGTTACACCATATTTTTCCGGTAACTGTTTAATCAGTTCCCGAATTTCTATGATTCCCGATGGATCCAGGCCATTTGTAGGTTCATCAAGAATCAGCAGATCGGGGTTTCCAAGTAAAGCCGAAGCAATTCCTAACCGCTGCTTCATACCTAACGAAAAACCTTTCACTGGACGGTTAGCCGCTTCTTCTAGTCGAACGATAGACAGTACTTCCTTGATCCGTTCTTTCGGAACTTGAAGAATGGATTGTAATAATTTTAAGTTTTCTGTAGCTGTCAAGTTTCCATAGTACGATGGTGATTCCACTAAGGAACCAACCCGTCGTAATATTGCCAGTTTCTCCTTTTTTGCATCCTTTCCAAAAATACGAATCATTCCCGAATCCTCTTTCATCAATCCAAGGAGGAGCTTTATCGCTGTCGTTTTCCCTGCTCCATTCGGTCCAAGAAACCCGTATATGGCTCCTTTGCGGATTTGTAGATTCACCTGATTTACTGCCGTATTTCCTTTAAATTTTTTAGTTAGATTAGTTGTTTCCACTACGAATTCATTCACAATAATCACCTCAAACTACACTTTAAACAATGAATCTTAAATTAAAGTGTGGAGAAAGTTTAAATTTTGTTTAAAAAAGAAAAGCGCAAGCGCCTATGAACACGAGCGTAGGGCAGTGCCTCTTCCTCTACAAGCATCGCTTTGAAGTTTATCCGTCGAGGCAACTCGATGCATCCTGGTGAAATAAACGCTCGTTGGACAGCGAATTCGAAGAAGTAGCTAGAAGTCCGCTCTTTGACTTCGGTTGTCACTTCCGAAGTGGCTTAGGGACTGTAAAAGTGGAAGAGCACCACTTTTTCAGTTCCCATGCGAGTAGGCGGTGGAGCTAGACAAATTGCCCGAAGGTGCTAAAACTTATAAAATTACCCTTTAATAAAGGCTCTGTTAGTGGTTAATGTTGATTTTTTTAAAAGGATGATTTTTAGCGAAATTCACGACACTCCTGCGGGAAAAGCGAGTTCAGGGGAGACCCCGCAAGGTGCGAAGCAACGAGCATTACTTCATGAAATAGCTACGAGTTG
>NZ_JAHQCS010000166.1 GCF_019042215.1 Evansella tamaricis
AACTAGAAGTCCGCTCTTTGACTTCGGTTGTCACTTCCGAAGTGCCCCGTAGCGAGTAGGCGCTGGAGCTAGACAAAGAAAAGCGTAAGCGCCTATGGTCACGAGCGTAGGGCAGTGGAGGAATGACAACTAGAAGTCCGCTCTTTGACTTCGGTTGTCACTTCCGAAGTGCCCCGTAGCGAGTAGGCGCTGGAGCTAGACAAAGAAAAGCGTAAGCGCCTAGGCTCACGAGCGTAGGGCAGTGCCTCTACAAGTATAAAAACCCTGCCGTACTAAAGCAGGGCTTTCCTATAAACCAACGAACTGTTAGTTCTCTGCAGCTTCTTCCGCCTGTTCCAAAATATCGGCAAATAAACCGTGTACATACTGATCTGCACGGAATTCCTGTAAATCATCCATGCCCTCCCCTAGGCCCACAAACTTCACCGGAATATCCAATTCATGTCTGATCGCAAGGACAATACCACCCTTTGCTGTTCCATCCAATTTTGTCAATACAATACCGGAAACATCCGTTGCTTCCCCAAATGTTTTAGCTTGACTCATGGCATTTTGACCAGTTGTTGCATCGAGGACAAGCAATACTTCATGTGGAGCATCAGGAATCTCCCGAGTAATTACACGCTTCACTTTTTCCAATTCTTTCATCAAGTTTACTTTATTTTGCAGTCTCCCAGCCGTATCACATAGCAATACATCTGCTTTACGTGATTGGGCCGCTTGAATTGCATCAAACATAACCGCAGCAGGATCTGATCCTGCCTGCTGTTTAATCACATCCACACCGACTCTCTCTCCCCAGACTTCCAACTGCTCAATGGCCCCTGCCCGAAACGTATCACCTGCAGCAAGAAGAACATTTTTCCCTTCCTGCTTAAATTTATGGGCAAGTTTTCCGATAGTGGTCGTTTTCCCAACACCGTTTACCCCTACCATTAAAATGACTGTCAGTCCGGCGTCCTTCATCTTTAAGGCCGTTTCGTCCTCTGATTTTTGTAACAGTTCCGCTAGTTTCTCTGAGATGACCGGTTGAATGTCCACTGCATCACTGATATTTCTCGTACGTGCTTCATCTTTTAAATCATCTATTAACTCCATTACCGTATGGACACCTACATCTGCAGAAATAAGGATATCTTCCAGTTCCTCGAAGAACTCTTCATCCACTTTACGATAATTTTTTACGAGATCATTCATTTTCCCAACGAATGAATCTCTTGTTTTCGTTAAACCATCCTTAAACTTATCTGTAACACTGTCTGTCTGATTTGTTATCTTTTCCTTAAGCTTTTTGAAAAAACTCACTGATACTCCTCCATTCTTACAATTGCATTACCTGACTCTTATTTTACTCCAATTAGTTCTTTACTTTCCTCTAATCGGACAGACATGAGCTTAGATACCCCTGACTCCTGCATGGTCACACCGTAAAGAACATCGGCCTCTTCCATCGTCCCTTTTCGATGGGTAACAACAATAAACTGAGTCTCATGGCTAAAGTCCTTTAAATATTGAGCAAACCGTACAACATTCGCTTCATCTAAAGCCGCTTCCACCTCATCGAGTACACAGAAAGGAACAGGACGCACTTTCAGAATCGCAAATAATAACGCGATTGCTGTTAAGGCCCTTTCCCCACCGGATAAGAGAGCAAGATGCTGCAGTTTTTTCCCTGGGGGCTGAGCAACTATTTCTACCCCTGTGGCTAAAAGGTCTTCGGGATTTGATAAGATGAGGTCAGCCTGTCCACCACCAAATAACTCCTTAAAAACTACGTGGAAATGGGACTGAATCTGATCGAACGTTTCCTTAAAACGTTTCGTCATCTCTTCATCCATTTCAGAAATTACTTGATGAAGTGTGTCTTTCGCATCCTCTAGATCTTGTTTTTGTTCGGTTAAAAACTCAAACCTGTCTTTCACCCGATCGTACTCTTCAATAGCACCTACATTCACTGTACCAAGTTCTTCAATGGTAAGTTTAATCAGTTTTACCTTCTTACGGGCATCCGAAAGTTCAATATGCAGAGGGTATTGATCCCTTGCCGCTTCAAAAGAAAGCTCATACTCCCCTTCTAATTTATTTAGCCTATTGTCTAAGTCAACATCTAATCGGTTAACACGTACTTCCGTTTCATGGAGGGTAGATGAAACGAATTTCAACTGCCTTCTATGTTCTTTTAATTCCCTCTCTAAATCATCATGTTCCTGTTGAATCGACAAGCGTTCCGAACGGCGTTTCGAGATCAAATTAATCGTTTGGTCTTTCTCTGTTCGCCGTCGGTCAATGACGGCATCGATGGTTTCTGCATCTTCCGACTGGGAAGACATCTCCCTTTCTAACTGGAAGTATTCCGATTCTTTCACTGACAAAGATTCTGAGACTTGTTCATAGTTCCCTTTGATACGGGAAAACGTTTCTTGGCTATAATGAAGCTGTTCTTCTTCCTTTGCTAATCGGATCTTTGTCTCCGTTAACTGAGAAGACAACAATTCTTTGGATGTTTTCTCATCAGCTTGCTGTTTCGTCAACGTTTCAATCTCTTCGTTTAAGCAGGTAATTTTCGCTTCACATGATTTTATAGAGTCCTTTAAGGTATCTAATCGTGTTTCCTTTTCCTTCACTTCTTCCTTAAATTCATCCTTTTCGATATCATACATCTTTAAACGTTCATTGACATTCTGTTTTGCCAATTCCAATTCGTTTACGGTAGACTTTTTCCGTTGTTCTTCATCCCGGATGCTTTCTCCCTGTTGCTGCAGTGTTCTCATGTCATTTTGAAGGGATTTCAGTTTTTCTTTCCATTGAACAACGTCTTTTTGCAAAGCGGCTGATTCACGTTCTAATTTCTCCAGTTTCTCTGTCACCCGGTCCAGTTCTTGTTGCCTCCCAAGAATCTGGCTTTGTTTTTGCTTAATGCTTCCCCCTGTCATTGCTCCTCCAGGGTTAATCACATCTCCTTCGAGGGTAACAATCCGAAATCGGTACCGGATCGTTTTTGCTAATTGATTCGCCGTTTTTATATCCTGGGCGATAATAATACTCCCTAATAGTTGGGACATCACCTGATCATACTGTGAATCAAAGCGGACAAGATCCTTGGCTGTCCCAATAAAACCAGATTGCTGGGAAAGTTGGACTAAATCCCCGGAAGGTATGCTCCTTCCCTTAATGACATCCATTGGTAAAAACGTAGCTCTTCCTAAACTTCGCTGCTTAAGAAACTGAATGGCTTTACGCCCCGTTTCCTCATTGGCAACAACCACATGCTGCTGTGCCGCACCTAGGGCAATATCAATAGCTGTCTGATACTCTTTCGGAACTTCAACCAATTCCGCCACAGCACCTTTTATTCCTTTAAACTGACGATCACGTTCTTTTAGAATTTCCTTAACCCCTTGGAAAAATCCGGAGTAGTCATTTTGCATTTCTTCTAGAACTTCTTTTCGCGATTTCAACTGTTGAACATGCCTAAACGCTTCATATAGAATGGATTCTTTCTTTTGAGAATCCACTTCACCCTTTTCAAAGTCACGTTTTTTCTCTTGATAAACAGATAACTTCTCATTAATTATACGCTTTTGTACTTCCCAATCTTCTCTTGCAACTGACAATTTTTCCTGAATCTCATTCCTTTTTTCCACTAAGTCTCGGTTGTCACGGTCTAGGCGCTGTTGTTTTTCCCGGAGTTTTATCAACTGCTCATCTATATACCGTGATTCATTTTGTTGGGATGCCTTTTCATTTAGCCATTCAATATATTCGGATTTCAGTTGCTCGATCCGTTCCACTGTATTTTGTTCCAGTTTTTCTAGTTCCTGTTCTTGTCCAACTACTAGTGTTCGAGTTGATTCGGTTTTTTCTCTAAACACATCTAATTGTGCCTTTTGATCTTTGATCTCTTCTGCCAACGTGTCTTTCTGTTTCTTTAACTCTTCTATTTCTATTAAATATTGCTCTTTATGTTGGGTATAGTTTTTCTTCCGTTCCTTCCAAACTTCCTTTTGACCCTCTTGCTTCTCTAATTCTTCACTTGTGGAAAGTAAAATTTCCTGCAGGTCATTGATAGATTCATCCACTACCTGCATATCAGACCGCAAACGTTCAATGTTTGCTTCCTGCTGTTTTACAGTGGCCTGATAACCACTTTCCTTATCTTGCAAGGACTCCAATTGTTCTTTCTCTTCTGTCCATTTCTTGTGAAGATCTTCTATCTCTTTCGCAAGAACTCCCACTTCAAATTCTTTCAGTTCTGCCTTTTTCTCTAAATACTCCCGTGCAATCGAAGCCTGTTCTTTTAACGGTTCCACTTGAGCTTCCAGTTCATAAAGAATATCTTTTACACGATTTAAATTATCTTGTGTGTCATTTAACTTCTTCTCTGACTTTAATTTCCTATGTTTGTATTTCAGTACCCCTGCTGCTTCTTCAAAAATGGACCGTCTTTCTTCTGACTTACTGCTTAATATTTCCTCTACACGCCCTTGTCCGATTATGGAAAATGCCTCTTTCCCTAAACCTGAATCCATGAACAAATCCACAATATCCTTCAAACGGCAAGGTTGCTTGTTTATTAAATATTCGCTGTCTCCAGAACGGTACACTCGGCGCGTAACCGCTACTTCACTGTAATCAATAGCAAGGTGCTGGTCCCCATTATCTAATACAAGTGTTATCTCCGCCATATTGAGTGGTTTTCGGGACTCACTTCCAGAAAAAATTATATCTTCCATCTTTGCCCCACGGAGATTTTTTGCCGATTGCTCACCAAGTACCCACCGGATTGCATCTGAAATATTACTTTTTCCACTACCATTCGGACCAACCACAGCGGTTACTCCCGATACAAAGTCAATAGATAGCCTGTCCGCAAAGGATTTAAAGCCTACGAGGTCCAGTCGTTTTAGGAACAATATCATTCACCTCTACTAATATCTTTCATAGATTGATCTTCCGTTTTAACTTAACTTGTTCATTTTACCATAAAGGATGTGTCGGTTTAAACGGGATTATGGGGGGACTGGCGTTTTTCTTTCAACGTGATACAATAATAGATAGAAATTTACTAGTTGAACGAAGGAAAGGGTGTTTTGATGGGGACGAAAGAAAAAACTCGTGAAAATTTGACTGCAATGATCGAAGAGATAAAAACGAAGTTGAGAATAGTTAATGCTGGTGCAATGAAAGCAGAACATTATTCATTAGACCGATTTGATGACGTGGAAGAACTTTATACCATGGTGATGAAAAAATCAAATTTCAGTGTAAGTGAAATGGATGCCATTGTTTCTGAACTTGGAAGTTTGAGGGATAAAACCAAATAAATAGCCAAGCACATGACAGTTGAATACTATCATGTGCTTTTTTTATTTTACACATACTGCTAGCTTAATCTCAGTTCATTTCCCCGGCAAGCGCAGAAGTCGACAAAAACAGGTAAGATTCTCTACCGTTCTTTCTTAATACTTCTTACTTTTAAATCTTTGGCTTTGTTATCGTTCAATGTTAATTTTTGCGAAATTCACTCCCTTTCACCACGGGCACAAGTGCGACATCTGCTCATTCTTCGCAGTGTCTTCTTAGCCGCGGGCGGTTCGGGAGCC
>NZ_JAHQCS010000167.1 GCF_019042215.1 Evansella tamaricis
TTAAAGATTGCGACGGCTACGCTCATTGCTTAGGGACTGTAAAAGTGGAAAAGCACCACTTTTTCAGTTCCCTTGCGAGTAGGCGCTGGAGCTAGACAACTTGCCCGAAGGTGCAAAAAACTTATAAATTCTTATCTTTTAAAAAAGCCGTCACCCCCCTTGGCCATTAGACAAGGAAGTGACGGCTACGGTTCAGATAAACAACTACATATCAGTAGTTTTTACTAGTTCGCTTACACTTCTATTCCAGATTGCTTTTCACGACGGGATACAATAATTAGGAAGAAAGCTCCCGCCAGTAATGTGAGTAATCCGATTAATAGCAATGTATAACTGTTCGTTGCTGTTACAGGAAGTTTGTGCTTTTCATCTACTGTAGGTTTTTCCTTATCGACAGTAGTGTCATCTGCACTTTCCAATTCAAATACGGTAAATGTACTGAAATGGTCCACGTCTACTGAAATAAATCCATCTTTATATTCTCCACCCACAAGTTCCCACGTTTCCGTATCAGGATTCCAGTAGAATACTTTTACAAGATCAGGATTTTTCACCTTACTTGTATCGACTTTGAACGTAAGAGTGACTGGTGAGTCAAATTTGTTAATTAATTTGCCACCTTGATAGATTTTAAAGTCATAAACAGCACTTAATGCACCTTCAATATCATTCATTTTTTGGAGATAAATATTAACCGCTTCATTTCCATTTGTAAATACAGATGCCGGGATACTAATCTCCACATCTTTCATTTGAACGGTGACTGTTGCATTTTGTTCTTTTAACGTTTTAATTTGCTCTTTCGTGAAGGAAACTTTCATGGAAGAATCATTTTTGCTTAAATCAACGACTAATTCTCCATCTTTTTCTACTTTCTTTACATCTTTATCCTTAATAGTAGCCTGATTTTCTTTTACAACAGGTTTTGTAACAACCGGTTTTGGTTTAGGCGTGTCTTTGTCATTTTTGTCTTTTTTGTCTTTACCTGGTTCCTTGGAATCAGGTTTTCCAGTTAGGGTAAGAACACCGAAAACAGATGGATCTTGGTACCCTTGACCAGTTGTATCATTCCAAGCTGCAATACCAACACGTGCGTTATCAGCTGCATCGTTAACTTGTGCATCAAACCCAATCTTTTTCCCGTTCTCTGGTGATATTTCAGTGAGTGGAATCTTCATTTCAACAACATAAGATGTACCATTTACTTTTGCTGCTGATTCAAACCCTTCATAAACACTTGGATCACCTGCACCAGTTGACTGATCATTTTCAAAGTTCACCCGGTATTGGCCGACACCAGGATAAGCAGCATAGTTTGGTGCTTTACCGTTTGTTTGGTCTAAAAACACTTCCACAGAGTCTTGCTCCCAAGCATCTGCATTTCCTTTATCAAGCTCTGAGTCATTTACCTCAAACAATACATAAAGATTCTCCTCATCCCAGAGTACACGTGCCATACCAGTTGCAGTTGACCATGCTTGTTGGAATCTGTTAATGCTTAAGCGTGGTGCATTTGCCCATACAGCATCTATTTCACCATTTAGAATAGGTGCTGTTTCAGTGTAGACACCTTCGCCTTGACGTACTAAATCACCAATATCTTCATAGTTTTCTAAGAACCCTTCTGGATCAATAACTGCTTCATAAGCTAACTTCGCTTGTAAGTTACTATCAAACAGAAGTGGTGATTGAGATGCACGCCAGCTTGTTGAGTCATTTAACCCCCAAAATGTTACACGGGAAATATGCTCACTTTTTTCCTTATAGAGTTCAAATAGTTTAGCATAAATATAAGCTTGGCGATTAGCCTGTGCTGCAGTTTGAACACCATCATCACCTGCGGTAACATCAAGTTCAGTTACACCAATTTCAAGACCTAGGTTAATGAAGCGTTCCATCGATTCCCGAACATTTGCAGGATTCGTACCTAAGTTATAGTGTGCTTGCATCCCCATACCTTCGATCAATAAATCCTCGGTATTATGTTCTTCTTGGTAACGTTCATTTATGTCTTTAATCATATGATAGATAATTGTTGATTTATTATGATCGTCATCATTGTAATCATTATAAAACAATGTGACATCAAGTCCGAGCTCTTCTTTTACTTCTTTCGCTTTCTTAAAAGCAAGTTCAACATAATCTGCCCCGAGAGTATCGTACCAACCATTTTGTGCTGTTCTTATATGCGCCTTCCAATCATCAAGGGGAACCCCTTGTCTAGGAACAATCGCTTCGTTCACAACATCCCATGATATAATTGCATCTCGAAATTCTTGATTTTGTGCAAAGTTCCCCATTGTTTCTTCAATATGAGTGTACATATTCTCTCTAGCTACTTCATCAGGTAATGGATTCCCATTTCCATCGTAATAAAGACCAGCGTATGATTGACTGTGCCAAACAAGTACGTGACCGTGAACTTTAAATCCTTCTTCTGATGCTCTTTCAACAAGAGAATTCGCAGCATCAAAGTTAAATTCACCATCAGCACCATACATATAACTTGGTTTCATAGCATTTTCAGCTGTAACTAAGTTATGGTGTTTTTCAAGTAATTCTAACCGAACACCATCAAACTCAGCCATACTTACTGCATTACCAATTAAGAAATCCCCTTCATAGACATCTTTAATTGGCGTTAAATCTTGCACTTCAATTGCACCAGCATCTGTTTTTACAAAACTAATATCATCAATGTAGTAAGATGCATTCACATTACTACTTTCCACATAAATAGACAAGTTTCCGCCACCAAGACTTGAATAACGGTATTTACCTTTTAATTCTACCCACTCAGAACTCGTAACTGTTGCACTGGTGATGTTATTGTAGCTTGCACCATCACCGTCACCTACTTGGGTGGAAAGTGTTAACTGCGCACTGCTTGGTTCATGCATTTTTACCCACACAGAAATCTCATACTCACTTCCTTGATCTACATAGTCAATGACATCAAGTTTAGGTCCATGCCAATTCTGCTGACGATTTTCTACTAGAAGTGAATAGTTACCACCTTCCGTATGATTTACACCTTCTGAAATAGTTAATACTTCATCACCATGGCGACCGGTAAATCCATTAAGATCCCCATCTTCAAAAGTAATTGTTTCCATTACTTCTGCAGGTGGACGAGGGGGACCATCTGTTCCAGGTGCTGGCGCTGTCATTGTAATTACAATATTATCAACATAATATGATAATGTTGTTGTAGCAGCTTCAAAGTAGAGTGTTAAACTAGTCGGATCAAAATCATAGGTGAAAGTACCTTCAATGCTATGCCAATCATTATCAGTTGCCGATACTTCCCCTACACGTGGATAGGTTTCTTCTCCAGCAATATTCGTTAACATCGTTGCTACCAGTGTTTCTTCTTCCCCTTCAGGAATATCATCGATTACTTTTACATCAGCAGTAATACTGTATACTGCATTTTTTTGTAGAAGATCTGTTACATTAACAGCTGCGCCGTGCCAATTTGCTGTTCTATTAGTAACTTTAAGGCTGTATTCACCTGAAGATGCTGCTTCGTCTGTTCTTCCAACATTAACATCATCACCTCGCGCTACAAAACCTTGCGCACTTTCCTCGAAATCAAAATGCGCGATTTCAATTGGAGTAAATGGTTCTTCTGGTGTTCCAGGAGTCACAACAACACCATGTTGGATAACTTTAAAGTTATCAATAAAAAAGTCTGGTGCACTACCCGATTCATGTGACTCAATATAGATTATAAACTCTGTTGTGTCTTCATGATATTCAAAATTTTCTAGTTCAAATGTTGTCCATGCATCGGAACCAACTTCTTTATTTCCGATTAACCAAGGATTCTCATTTGTAGTACCTGGATATGCATATTTTGAAGCTAGACGAAGGGTATCTGTACCTTCACTCATTTTCACATCGAAACTTAATGTGTATGTTTCACCTTTATCTAATTTATTTGTTAAGTTAAGAGCTAAACTAGATCCTCTTTCAGACCGATTAAAGAACTTAAGTGATTGATTTCCTGTTGATGCAGTTTCATCCGTTGTTTCCACCTCAGCTGTTGGTGCCCAACTTAAGGGTTCCCATCC
>NZ_JAHQCS010000168.1 GCF_019042215.1 Evansella tamaricis
CAAGCGCCTATGAACACGAGCGTAGGGCAGTGGAGGAATGACAACCTGAAGTCCGCTCTTTGACTTCAGTTGTCACTTCCGAAGTGCCCCGTAGCGATTAAGAAGGAACTGAAAAAGTTTAAAACCACTTTTTCAGTTCCTTTTATTTGTATGGCAATGGCTGCGCTCGTCGCTCGTATGATAGGAGAAACCCACTCCTATCATACTTTTTTAAGATTGCGACGGCTACGCTCATTGCATAGGGACTGTAAAAGTGGAAAAGCACCACTTTTTCAGTTCCCATGCGAGTAGGCGCTGGAGCTAGACAATTCCTGAAGGTGCCAAAACTTTACATTCTTATCTTTTAAAAAGGCTTTTTTCGCATTGATTGTTGCTTTTAAAGCAAAATTTTTGCTTGGATACACTACAGGCGGACGCTTTCACACAAGGTACAAGTGCGACATCTGCTCATTCTTCGCAGTGTCTTCTTTGCCGCCGGGCACGGCCTCAGCCTCTCGACGAAAACCGTGTCTGTGGGGTCTTCACCTCGCATTCCTGTCTCTTCCTCTAAAAGGATGGCTCTGTAGCTTATCCGTCCATCGGGCAAAACGCCACGTCCTGTGGCATGCCCGATATTAGGACGTCCTGTCCGTCGAGACAACTCGTTGCTGATTCAAAGGGGATTTGCTCGTCGCTGAAGTCGCCGCCTTTCACTTCTCCAAGCTTTTCTTAAAAACAACAAAGTTGACAAAAAGAGCTTTTAAAAAACAAGCTGACATTTGTTAGCTTGTTTTTTGTTTCATCAATTCACCATTCTCAGTACATACTAAAAGAAAATGTGCGAAGGAGAGATAAATCATGCATACCATATGGAAAGGCACAATCTCTTTTGGTCTCGTGAGTATTCCCATTAAACTTCATGCAGCAACAGAAAATAAAGATGTTAAACTCCGTACACTCCATAAAGACTGTCATGCACCTATAAAATATGAAAAAACCTGTTCTGAATGTGGACAAGAAGTTTCAACTGAAGATATTGTAAAAGCTTATGAATACACAGAAGGAAAATACGTTGTTTTAGATGATGAAGATCTGGAAAAGTTAAAAAAAGAACAGGAAGAAAAGGCAGTTGAAATTATTGATTTTGTAAACTTAGGGGAAATTGACCCCATTTATTTTGATAGATCTTACTTTGTAAGTCCAAATGAAGGGGGTTCTAAAGCCTACTCTCTCCTTCGAAAAGCACTTGAAGAAACCGGGAAAATTGGATTAGCCAAAATTACTATACGTTCCAAAGAGAATCTGGCGGCAGTACGTGTTTATGGAAATACTCTTGTTATGGAAACTCTTCACTTTCCAGATGAAGTAAGGGATTATAACAGTGTTCCAAATGTTCCTGATGAATCCAATATCGAAGCAAAGGAATTAGATACTGCCAAAACGTTGATAGATCATTTAACTGCTGAATTCGAACCAACTAAATATAATGATGATTATCGAGTGGAACTTTTAGAGCTTATCCGAGAAAAAGTGGAAGAGGACAAAGGGGTAACCAAACAAGAACAAACGAATGTGATAGACCTTATGGAAGCCCTTGAAAAGAGTATAGAAAAAGCACAACCTAAAAAAACTACCTTAAAGAAAACAACAAAAACTAAGACAACAAAAAAAGTTACTTCCAAAGCAGCCAAGAATCCTGAAAAACAAGCAAGATAAAGCTTCCGTGAAATCTGCTAAAAGGCACGCTTAAAAGGGGATTGTAATGGATCTAAAACCGATTGTACCATTTGAACCTGTGAGTTCAGACACTATTCCAACTGGAGATCAATGGATTTCACAAATTAAATGGGATGGAGTTAGGATTTTAACATATTATGATGGGAAAAGCGTCCGACTATTTAATAGGAAAAAAAACGAACGGACAAACCATTTCCCCGAAATTGCAGATGTTCCCTCTTATTTCCGTGGTAATTCCGTTGTTTTGGACGGAGAAGTTATTGCTTTAGGAAGTAATGGCCGTCCTTCATTCCTAGAAGTAATGAAGCGGGATGCCCTGAGACGACTGGAAAAAGTGGAATACGTAATGGATGATATCCCAGTTTATTATATTGTATTTGATATCATTTTTTTCAATGGGAATTGGGTAACTGAACTACCCTTATCCGAACGAATCCAACTCCTCTCCAATGTCATTG
Organism: Evansella tamaricis; assembly: GCF_019042215.1. GTDB lineage: Bacteria > Bacillota > Bacilli > Bacillales > Salisediminibacteriaceae > Evansella > Evansella tamaricis. The sequence continues at coordinate 2,175 of NZ_JAHQCS010000168.1, forward strand.
CTCCAACTCAGAATATTCAGTTAGCTAAATCCGAAATGGATGGGAACACATTATTTAAAGTCACGCAAGAACAAGATATGGAAGGTATTATCGTAAAAAACTTATCTTCCAAGTATAAAATTGATGGTAAAGATGATAGCTGGCTGAAAATCAAAAATTTTCAGGATATCATTGCCGTCATCGGTGGGGTCACATACAGGAATAATATTGTTAATTCCATCTTAGTAGGCTTATATGATGATGGTGGGAATTTATTTTATGTGGGACATGCAGGTACAGGAAAGTTGAAACAAAAGGATTGGTCTGATCTAACAGAACTAATTAAGCCCTTTGTTATATCTGAAAAACCATTTATTAATAAACCGGAGAGATTGACAAATACCCAATGGGTTCAACCTCGATTAACTGTAAAGATTAAATATATCGAATGGCCAAAGGGGAGATCCATTAGACAGCCAAGTATTCAGTCATTTACAAATATCCCTCCTGAAGAATGCAAACTTCCCTAAAATCAACAACTACAATATCTTAAGGAAGATCCTATGAAACCCAAAAAACAAAAACAGCAACTTTTTATGAAGAAAAGAAATTCCAATTATAAAGGGACATTTTTTATTACTGGTTTGAGGATCGATACAGAAGAATTTGAAATTGGAATATTGAGAAACAATCTTGCGGTTACATTTGGTGTCGTTTCAGAAGGTTTTAAAGTTGAAGAAAAGCATGCGCTTATTCAAAGCCTCTTAAAAAAACTATCCGATGAAAAACAGAAAGGGAAAGTCATAAACGTAAGTCCTGGTATATGTATGAGAATCAACTTCAAAGGATTAGATGGGGACCAACTTGTTCAGCCAGTTTTTTCAGAATTTCGCTTAAAGGAGCATTGGGAAAACTGTACATGGGGAAATCTTCTATTAGATAATGCCTCCTTAGAAGATGAAGTGTATATTACGAATCCAAGCAAACCTTTATGGCATACCCTTCCCCTTAATAAGGATGCCTATATCAGTTATTTGTATGAGATAGCTCCTGTCATTCTACCATTTCTACATGATCGGCTTTTAACCGTTATTCGCTATCCACATGGTGTGGATGGGGAGTCCTTTTATCAAAAAAGTTGTCCAGATTATGCACCGGCATTTATTCAGTCTCAAGTAACAGAAAACATCAACTATATATTATGTAATAATCTATCCACATTACTCTGGTTAGGAAACCAGTTAGCTCTTGAATTTCACGTTCCCTTTGAAACAACTAAATCCAAAAACCCAATGGAAATTGTCTTTGATTTAGATCCTCCTTCCAAGGACCATTTCCCCCTTGCTGTAAAAGCAGCGTTGGAAATGCAGAAACTATTTACCAAATTTGAAATAAAAAGTTACCCTAAACTATCCGGTAATAAAGGATTACAAATCCATATTCCCGTTATGGATCGTTCATTTTCATATTTGGACTCAAGGGTGTTTACAGAGTTTATTGCAAGATATTTAGTGGAAAAATTTCCAAAGGACTTTACGATTGAACGAATGAAGAAAAATCGGGGAGAAAAGTTATACATCGATTATTTACAACATTGGGAAGGGAAGACAATTATTTGTCCTTATTCCGCAAGGGGAAAGGAGCTGCCTACCATCGCTGCACCTCTTTTATGGGAGGAAATAAACGAAAATTTAGATCCTGCTTTGTATACGATTCCATATGTGAAAGAACGGGTTGAAGAAATGGGCTGCCCCTTTCTTGATAATGGGTATTTTTCTGAAGAAAATATTAGTTTGAAATCAATTATTGCTACTCTTCAAAAGAGTTAATTCAGGTTCATCCAACTTCCCCATAAAAAAGCAACGGCACTAAGCGATCGCTGTTGCTTTTTACTCAGATGGGGACTTTGTTGAGAAGAACCGATGCCACTTATAAGTTACTGTACCTCTTTTTCCTAGATACGAAAATAAGCTGATTAGTAGTAATATTAAAAGGAGCGACACATAAATAGGCAGTTCTGTAAATGACTGCCCAAACGCAGTATATAAGAGGGCCGGAAGAATAATACCAGCAATGGAGTATCGCATATACTCTTTAAATGATGAGGTCATCTCCATTAAATAAAGGGATAAGAGATGAAAGTGAACAAAAGGCATCATTCTAAGAACCATTACCTGTCCAATGGTTAAAACACGGTCTTTTAAATATTTTTCTTTCAATTTCATTATTTTAGTTCTGAACGACGGGAATATATCTATCAATTTATAGAAGATAAAACTCATTAAAGATAAGCCAATGATGGAGTATAATGTTCCATGGAGAAAACCAAATAAATACCCCCCTGCAATACATACAACTATTACTGGAAGGAATAGAAAAGGCCGAATTAAATGAACAATAATAAATATAATCGGTGCAAACCAACCCGCTTCTTCAATCACATGAGGAATTGCTCCGTTGAACATATCCATTGGTGTTTCTCCTCCTCTCTCCTAACATGTCTATGTCATTATATAATTTCTATACATTTCTGAGAGATTAACTAGAAAGAATATCCGTATAAAACAAACGTGAAAATTAAGGCATGAGCGATGAATAATAATGGTAACCCTATACGAAATAAATTCTTTTTTGTCTTATGCCTAAAGAATTTGGAAGCAAGGAGCATACCAAGAGCACCACCAACAAACGCAATTCCAATTAAAGTAGGTTCTGAAATTCTCCATCTTCCCTTTTTAGCATAGTTTTTATCCAGAATCATTAGTATAAATCCCAGTATATTAATTGTTATAAAAAACAATCGTATTAAGTTTTCCATCGATAATTCAAATCCTTCCTTATACTATTCTCACGTTTACTATTTGTGTAAAAAGAAGGCCAGTGACAAAATTTGAAAAGCCACCCTGCAATTGAGAGTGGCTTTTTATGTTTTACTTTTTATTTAAGACCTGCTTTTGCTTTTTCTGCTAAGTCAGAAAATGCTTTTTCATCGTGAATTGCAATATCAGCAAGCATTTTACGGTTCATTTCAATGCCAGATTGCTTTAATCCGTGCATGAAACGGTTATAAGAAAGACCATTCATCCGTGCAGCAGCGTTGATTCGTGTAATCCAAAGTTTACGGAAGTCACGTTTTTTCTGTCTGCGATCACGGTATGCATAAAGTAATGATTTCATTACCTGTACTTGTGCTGATTTAAATAATCTATGCTTAGACCCTACATAACCTTTTGCAAGTTTTAATACTTTTTTACGACGACGACGTGCAACATAACCGCCTTTTACTCTTGCCATCGTAATCCCTCCTTCTCGCTCTATTCTGAGTTAGTCTATAAAAGATGTAAAATTCGTTTTCACTTCAAAGCTGTCTAGCTCCAACACTTACTTGCTACAGGGCAATTCCGTCCGTCAATTGAAGTCCAAGTGCGATTTCTTCTTGTAAGTTCTTCACTGCCCTAACACTCGCAAGCACAGTTGCCACTGCTTTTTATTATTAAATCATTTGACCAATGCGTTTTTGGTCACTTTTGCTAACTAATGCACCTTTGCGAAGCTTTCTCTTTTGCTTTTGAGATTTGTTAGCAGCTAAATGACTTGTATAAGCATGGGAACGCTTCAATTTGCCGCTTCCTGTCTTTTTAAAGCGCTTTGCAGCACCACGGTGAGTTTTCATTTTAGGCATCTTGGGTTTCCTCCCTATCTGCGAATTCGTTGTCTGTATTGGTAAAACTTTGTTGTTGTCTTGAATAGAATAAGGCCTATTTTTCTGCTTTTGGTGCAAGGACTAAGAACATGCTTCGTCCTTCCATTTTAGGCTTTTGTTCAACGGTTGCCACGTCTTCACAATCCTTTGCTAGACGTTCTAGTACATCTTTCCCAAGACCAGAGTGAGTGATTGCCCGACCACGAAAACGAATCGCAGCTTTCACTTTATCACCCTTTGTCAGAAACTTACGAGCATTTTTTAGTTTTGTGTTAAAATCGTGCTCTTCAATATTTGGACTTAAACGGACTTCCTTCACATTTATAATCTTTTGCTTTTTACGAGCTTCTTTGTCTTTCTTTTGTTGCTCGTAACGGAACTTTCCGTAATCCATGATCCGACAAACTGGTGGTTTTGCATTTGGTGCTACCATTACAAGATCTAAATTGGCATTCTGTGCCATTTCAAGAGCTTCTTGTTTTGATTTAACTCCAATTTGGTCACCATTTGCACCGACCAAGCGCACTTCACGAGCACGAATAGCGTCGTTAATGATCATATTATCCTTACTAATATTGAGCCACCTCCATAATAAATTGAGGATCAAAGCAGAACTGCGATGAGTAATCGCAGGAACGATTAGCACCATGAAACTCATAAGATGAAATAAAAAAAGCGCGGGTGCATAATTCGCCCACACTTCTACCTACGGTTTCTTCATCGTAACCTGTTAACCTCTTGTCAATCAGGTGAGAAGCGGGCGCTTCTTCTTGCTTTGTTTCCATATGTTGTTCACTTTGAATACTCTACCACAAACAACCTCTCGTTGTCAATAAATTGATTAAATTAATTCTCAGCTTTACTCTTGCGTTCTTTTACCAGCTGTATAAATTCACTTTCAGGTATAGGTTTGCTGAATAAATATCCCTGCACATATGGACAGGAAATCGATCTAAGGTACTCGTATGCTTCCTGAGTTTCTACCCCTTCAGCTACTGTAAATAAACCAAGATCTTTTCCTAGTTTAATTGTGGAGGAAACGATTGCCCGATCCGCACGATCTCCTGGCAAATCCCTTACAAAAGATTTATCAATTTTTAAACAATGAACCGGAAATTGCTTGAGATAACTCAAGGATGAATATCCTGTACCAAAATCATCGATGGCAATTGAAAATCCATAATCCTTTAATTTTTGTAATGTATTAATGGAATCTGACGTATTCTCCATTAAACCATTTTCAGTTATTTCTAATTGTATCCGATCTGGTGATATTTCAAAAGAATCTACAGTTTCTTTTATATTTCTTACAAATCCAGGCTGCTGAATTTGGCAAGGGGAAATATTAATGGTAATATCCAATTTAACCTTTTGTTCTTCCTCCCACTTCTTTAAATCTTGACAAGCTCTTTGAATGACCCAATCCCCTAAAGGAATGATTAAACCTGAATCCTCTGCTGTTTTAATAAAGTCAATAGGGGAAACTAACCCTTTTGTGGGGTGGTTCCATCGAATTAAGGCCTCACAGGAACTAACACTATTGTCAGCAACCCTTATAACAGGCTGATAATATAACTCAAATTGATTTCTGTCCTTTACCGCTTCCCTAAGGTCCGTTTCCATTTGCACTTTGGAAAGGAAAGCACCTTTCATATCAGAACTAAAAAAGCGGTACGTTTGTCCACCTGCATGTTTCGCGGCATATAATGCCATATCTGCATGTTTCATTAGTTCTTCTGCATGCTCTGCAGAATTTGGATACACCGAAACACCGATACTGGCCCTTTGATAAAGTTCTCCCCCATTATAATGAAATGGTTCTTCAAAAACATTGATGACCACATCAACTACTTGCATTAAATCAATCTCTTCAAACCCGTAAATAAACCACACAAATTCATCGCCACCGATATGATAAAGCTCATAATCCTCCACATAGTTATGTAAAGTAATATTTTGCATTCTCTCCGCAGCCATCATAATAAATCGATCCCCTGCCGAATGCCCCAATGTATCATTTATGTTTTTAAACTCATCTAAATCCACTAATAAAAGTCCTGCTTTTTTTTGCTGTACTTTTGCATCTAAGATTCTGTAAACCAGATCTTCTTCTAATAAACGACGATTTGGCAATCCAGTTAATGAATCATGAAACGCAATATTACGTACGGTTAATTCCGATTGTTTTAATTCCGTTATATCACTAATTGATGCAATGACTTCTTTCACTTTCCCATCCTCACCTATTACAGGAGATAATGATGCATGGAAAAATCGAAAGCCGTGCTTATATTCTAAAGTAACTGTTCTTCCTTCAAATGCTTTCTGAAACTGTTGCTGTATGAGTGGTTGTTGGTTATCATCGCCAATTATATCAGTTACTAATTCCCCTTTTACCAATTCAGTATTTAATCCAATAGCCTCTGCTAACCGCCCTTCTAAGAAGGTTACTTCCGGTCCGCGACCCTGTTTCCAATTTGTCCTAATCACAAAGTTATGTAGGTTTTTAATTAGAGTGAAATAATCATTTTCAATCATTTTTCGAAGCTTCTCTTCCGATGCTTTACCTTCTGTTATATCAGTTCGAATAGAAATAAACTTTTCTGGTTGGCCACGTTGGTCACAGATGGGAAAAATCATCGTCTTTACCCAATAGTACGCTCCACCCTTTTTCTTATTTTTAATTTCCCCTGTCCATATTCTTCCTTGTTTAATTGTTCCCCACATATCACGATAAAAGGAAGCATCGTGATAGCCAGCATTAACAATGCGGTGTGTTTGTCCAATCAATTCATTTCTACTATACCCTGATATATCACAAAAAGTATTATTTACTTCTATAATAACTCCATTAGTATCCGTCACTGCAAGGATACATGACCGATCAAAGGCTTTCAGTACTTCTTTGAGTTGTGACAGCATGTTTTCAGTTGTCTTAGATATTTTTCCATACTCATCATTTAGTTGCTGTTGAAACTCCTCAACCCAACCGTGTACCGTGACCAATGATTGAAACATAATATCCCATCCTTGTGTCTATTTGCTTACTATCTCTGTCATGTTTATAATCTAGTGGTTATAAAACTTTTCTCTGTACCTCAATAATTTTACTTTGTTTTAATACAATGCACAACACAACTTTTTAACATTTTTTCACTATAATCAACAAATTTCCCACAAAGAAACTTTTAAAAAGGCTGACACTAGGGTAATTTCTCCCTTAGTGTCAGCCTTTAGTCTTAACAAAGATAGTTATGAGCGGTTTGTAATTTCACTTTTTACACGATCAATAAACTCGTTTAGCCCCACTTCTTCTGTTTCTTTTTGTCCATAGCGGCGCACATTGACACCATTCGATTCAATTTCCTTATCTCCTATAACAAGAAGATATGGAATTTTTTGTATCTGTGCTTCTCGGATTTTATACCCTAGCTTTTCATCTCGAACATCCACTTGAACACGGACACCAGATCGTTTTAACTGATCTTCCACTTTACGGACATAATCCATATGAACCTCACTGACCGGGATGACCTGAACCTGCACCGGTGCTAACCATGTTGGAAATGCACCCTTATACTCTTCAATGAGGAAGGCAACAAATCGCTCCATTGTGGAAACCACACCACGGTGAATGACCACAGGTCGATGCTCTTTTCCGTCTTCCCCCACATATGTGAGTTCAAAACGATTTGGGAGATGGAAATCTAATTGGACAGTAGACAATGTCTCGTCCTTACCTAATGCTGTTTTCACTTGTACATCCAGTTTAGGCCCATAAAATGCTGCCTCCCCTTCTGCTTCCTTGAAATCCACGTCCATGTCCTCCATCGCTTCTTTTAACATAGCTTGGGCTTTCTCCCACATTTCATCATTATCTACATATTTTTCTTTATCTGCAGGATCCCTATATGAAAGACGGAAATAATAATCTTCTATACCAAAGTCTTTGTATACTGCTTGAATTAGCTCCACAACCCTGATAAATTCATCCTTTAACTGATCCGGGCGACAGAAGATGTGGGCATCGTTTAAAGTCATTGCACGGACACGCTGTAAGCCAGCAAGTGCACCTGACATTTCATGACGATGCATTAACCCCAGTTCTGCAATTCTCACTGGTAAGTTTCGGTAACTGTGAAGTTGGTGTTTATAAATCATCATATGATGGGGACAGTTCATTGGTCTTAATACTAAATCTTCATTGTCCATTCCCATTGCCGGAAACATATCTTCTTGATAATGATCCCAGTGACCAGAAGTTTTATAAAGCTCTACACTTCCAAGTACAGGTGTATAAACATGGTCATATCCTAGGCGCTCCTCTAAGTCCACAATATACCGTTCGATTGTGCGTCTGATTGTTGCTCCTTTTGGAAGCCAAAGGGGTAAGCCTTGCCCCACCTTTTGACTGACTGTAAATATCCCAAGTTCTTTCCCAAGTTTTCGATGGTCCCTTTCCTTTGCTTCCTCTAGCATTTTTAAATGATCATCCAATTGACCTTGCTTAGGAAAAGCTGTTCCATATATTCGTTGCAACATTTTATTTTTACTGTCACCACGCCAATAGGCACCATTCACAGTCATTAACTTAAATTTCTTAATTTTACTTGTGGATGGGATGTGTATACCCCTGCACAAATCAAAAAATTCCCCTTGCTCATAAATACTTATTTTTTCCCCAGCTGGAATATCTTCTAATAATTCTAGCTTTAATTCATCCTCAATCTCTTGATAACGCTGAATCGCTTCTTCCCTGCTCACTTCCACTCGACGAATCTCTAAATTTTCGTCCACAATCCGCTTCATTTCTTTTTCGATTTTTTCTAAATCTTCCGGTGTTAAGGAATGGGGCATATCAATATCATAATAAAATCCCCCTTCAATCACTGGGCCAACTCCTAATTTGACATCCTCATATAGCCTTTTCACTGCTTGCGCCAGCAAATGTGCTGTGCTATGTCTAAGAACCTCTAACCCTTCTTGACTGTCGTATGTTATTATTTCAAGATCCCCATCCTCTTCAATTGGCGTACGGAGATCCACCATCTGTCCATTCACTTTCCCAGCTAATGAATTTTTCTTTAACCCGGGGGAAATGGAAGCTGCAATTTCTTCTGTTGTCGTTCCCTTTGCAAACTCCTTTTTTGCCCCATCGGGAAACGTCATTACTATTCTTTCTGCTACTTCCGCCATGATACTACACTCCTTTTTCCATTTTTTAAACGATAGCTCTCCATCAAAAAAATCGTATGAGACGAAAAGAAAACCTTCGTTTTTTCACATAAAAAAACACTCATCCCTAAACTCAAGGGACGAGTGTGGTTACACGTGGTTCCACCCTATTTTTCCAAATCGATTTGACCATTTGGCTTCATTACTCGATAACGGTGAGTCCGTCAGTACATAGTAGATTTCTCGTTCCGTACTGAAGCTTAAAGGTGGTGAGTTATTTCCCGCACTTAGGAAGCTTTCAGCCTTGACTTCCCTCTCTTTTAAGCCGTTTGAAATCACCCGTGTCCTCATCATTGCCATTTACTCAACTTCTTATGGATAGTATTATAATCATCCATTCCAAGAAAATCAAGTGGGTACAACGATAAGATTCATATTTTTTCACAAATATAAGTTTTTTATAAAATTATACATAACTAGAATAGGCAATCTCCGTTTCACCTTCTTTAATTTCCATTCGTTCTTCAAATATTAGCAATAATGTTTGTAATAGTCCCTGTTGAGTATTCAATGGATAGACAATTAGTTTTTCAGGTGCCATGCACACTAGTGGTCCAATAACTCGTTCATTAATAGGTAGAGGTGCCTCAAAATTTAATTCCTTTGACAGCCAGCTTCTAATCTGATTAATAGATATGGTTTCACCTTGTTGATCAACCATTTTTACCTCTTGATCCAAATATAAATGAATAGTATGAATTCTGGCCGGATTCGACTTTATATAATCCCTGCAAGTGTTTAGCATTTCTTGATAGTCATGTTCCATCTTATACTCGTCAATAGCCTTTTCGACCACTTCTACCAATTGTTCCTTTTGCTCCCTTAATCGGAACTTTAAGAAGGAATCATAGGAAAATTGAATTGTGTTTCTTATTAATTGATAGTAAAGTTCAAACATCTCATTTTGCCAAGATACAAAGGTTGTCTTTAATGGAATCATAGTTTTAGGATAAAAAAATAAGTCCCTAGCATATCCCTGAATTGCTTCGATTTCAAAAGGATCGCTGTAATGAAAACTTTCTCGTAACCATTCTTCAATCCATACAGGCAGTATATTTTTAATGGTTACATTAGTCAGTACAGATGCAACACAGTGCCGCCTGGCATTCTCTTCCCCATCGATAGTGATGAGATCGATACAAAGGTTGGTGTAATCCTCCACTTCTTCTATATATACAGCTTTTTTGACACCACCATATGTATTCATGGAAAGAAGTAATTGGTTATAGAAGGCTTCACATAACTTGAAATCCTTAAATTGAATTGTTAACAACGGCAGCCCCTCCCAATCGTGCATTCGAGTTGAGAGTCATGGCGTCTTTCCCTCATCAAGTAACTTCAACTCTTTGCAAACATCTATTACATATATATGGAGGTGTCGTCCATTTATGATTCACATCTTTTAGAACGTCAAAAAAAAAGAAGCACACTCAGATGACAGAGGGCACTGAAAAAGTGGTGCTTTTCCACTTTTTCAGTGCCTCATTGACTTGAGGTGCTTCTTTTTAATTTAATTTCAATTAATTTTGCATAATGAAATCTTTTTCTGCCGATTCCTGTTCATGAAATGTTCGTAATGTATTATATTTTGTATCCCTCTGTGCAGGAATCTTCCCTGCCTCGCGGATGAGTTTAAGGATTAAATTGGTGTTTACTTTATGTGTTGCACCAGCAGCAGACACAACATTTTCTTCAATCATTGTGCTCCCAAAATCATTACATCCAAAGGATAAAGACTTTTTACCCACTTCTGGACCCATTGTTACCCAAGAGGATTGGAAGTTTGGAATATTATCAAGGAAAATTCTAGAGATGGCGACATTTTTCAAATAATCAGTCGGAGTCAATTTTTCCGCCTTCATGTTTGTATTATCTGGTTGGAATAACCATGAGATAAATGCCAAAAAGCATTGTGATTCATCTTGTGCATCTCTCACCCGTTGCAAGTGAAGAGCACGCTCTTCAAATGTTTCACCAAATCCAATTACCATCGTTGCAGTACCATGCATTCCAGCCTTTTTAGCTGTTTTCATACAGTCGATCCATTCTTCCCAAGTACCTTTTAAACGGCTGATCCGTTTTCTCGTTCTATTATCAAGAATCTCAGCGCCTCCCCCTGGAAGGGAATCTAGTCCCGCCTCGTGAAGTTGTTTGCAAACCTCTTCTAATGATAATCCAGAAACCTCTACCATTTTATAAATTTCAGCAGGGGAAAAAGAGTGCATCGTAATATTTGGAAACCGACTTTTAATTTCCTTTAATAAATTCGTATAGTAACTAAATGGGAGATCTGGATTGGTTCCCCCTTGCATTAATATCTCTGTTCCACCGATATCAATGGTCTCCTGTATTTTATTAAAAATCTCTTCATCGCCTAATACATAACCCTCTTCATGTCCTGGTGGCCGGTAGAACGCACAAAAGCGACAATACGTATCGCAAAAATTTGTATAATTTACATTACGTCCAATGACAAAAGTGGTTACTGGATCTGGATGCCATTTTTTCATTATTTCATTTGCAACTGCACCCATTTTTTCCACTTCATCACTTTCATACAAACGCACTGCATCTTCCACAGAGATTCTTTCCCCTTTAAGTGCGCGGTCAAGTATATGATCAATACTCATTGTCACTCCTCCAATCTTTAAATCTAGTAAATCTATTTAAATATATCGTAACATAGAAAACTACTAATTTCTCTGGAAATATCTTATTCCACTTTAATAAGGAAATTTCCCCTATGCCCGTTTATTAACACCCTTCATTTCAATGACTTCATTTAAATATCGGATCCGTTCCATGATTCGTTTTGCTTTCAACTGATCCATTTTTTCTACTCCTCCACGTTGCGTATAGGAGAGGTGATGCTCCAATTCATCTAAATCAAAGTTTGATGTATAAAGTGTAGGAAGTTTTTCCATCATTCTATACTGAAGTAACGCACCTAGTATATCATCCCTGATCCAATTTGACATCGTTTCCGCTCCAATATCATCTAGGATTAGCACTGGGGAACGCTTCACTACCTCTAGTTTTTGCTGGTAGGATCCATCTTGTATACCATTTTTCAATTCCCTAAAAAAATCTGGTGCATAAACAATCATGGTTTGAATGTTTCTTTCAGCCAACTCGTTTGCTATTGCACCCATTAAAAAGGTTTTCCCCACTCCAAACGGTCCATATACAAATAAACCTTGTCCACTTTCACCTGGATTAACATGAACAGTAAATTCCATCGCTTTACTAATAGCTTTTGCTCTAGTGTTGTCTTCGTGGACATCATCAAATGTTGCGGTTGTCATTTCCTTTGGAATGTATAAACTTTGAATTAAAGATGCTTGCCGCTTACGAGTATTGTCTTTTCTCAACAAAGGACACATTTGATATTCTAAGTGGAGATCATTACGATATAATGACAGAAATGGTTGATAACCTTTCATGATGTTTGGACACGCATCTAATCCAGGGCATTTATCACAATTATTCCACTGTGTCTGATATTGAAATAGTTCGTTAATCCCCCTATTTAATTGTTCACTAGTAATTTCTGGTTTACTTGAAAGGAATGATTGAACCCTTGGGTTCTTTAGAACTTCTTTTGTGATTTCCTGAAATCGTTCCTCAAATTTTCCACCTGGCATACTGCGAATCGTTTTACCAATGGAATTCACCTATTACCCCTCCCGTTTTTTCCCCTTTAACATCTCTCTGTATTTTTCGATATTCTTTTTCGCTTCTAATACTTCTTCTGGATTACTCTCTTCTTTATTCCATTTTTCGTCCGTCATCCACTTAGGTAGCGGCTCTTGACGTACTTGTTTCCCTGGAAGTGTTTTCCCTTCCACTTTCGTTTGTTTTTGTTTTTGCTTTCCTGTTTCCATATTTTCATATTGTTGTTTAGCAAAATCCATCGCTTGCTTCACTGTTTTTAAGTTTGCACGGGCCCATTGATTTGCTATCTTAAAAGCAAGATTTTTTGTCAGTTTTTTATCATACAAAATAAAAATGTATTCTAAGAGTACATTTACTACACCTGGCTCAAGTTTATATTCGAACATCAACTGTTCAATAATATCAATGTCTCCAGGATAAACTTTTGCTCCATTACCCCATTCTTCCATAAATTCAATTGGGGAAGTTGTTTCAAAATAATGAATTTGCTTTTCTTCCTCAGTTAATGGAGCCTGTTTAGGTGTCCTATTTTCTTCTGATTGAACTCTAAACCCAAGACTTGGAGGTTTATCCACTTCACTCATACGATAACGCCGTTTGGCTTGTTTTCTTAACTCTGTTTTATCAAGTTCGTCTGTATGAAGAATCGCGTCCTGAATTACTTTCCCCATTTCCACCGGACTCATTTTATATAAAAAAGCCATTTGTCTAATTACTCGTTCATTGTCTTGTTTTTGCAATTCCTGCTTTGAAACAAATGGGGGCAGAAGTGCCAATAACTTTTGGAAATCAAACATTTCACCATTAAACTGATAATTACTTTCCTTTTCATCCCTTCCCTCTAATGGACCAGCAGATGCAAGAACCTCTAATATATCAGGGTTTGTACTGTTCAGCTCTGATGGATGAACAGATGTAAAAACTTGATCGAAGGAACGTGTAATATTTTCTTTTCCTTCCATATCAATAAGATCTACTTTAAAAGAATTTTTTAATTGAATGTACTGCTCTTTGCTACCTAACCTGTTATATAAAAACACACTTAGCATATCATCTTGAAAAAAGTTTTCTGGAGATAGGGGAGGGTTTAATTCATAAAAATAGACGAATTCCTCCTCTTTTTTTTCTCTAAACACCTTTAGTAAACCTAGTGCTTCTAATTTTTTTCTTTCCTGAAAGATTTCATCTAAATGTTTGCCTGTATAAACCATTAAAGATTTGTGGGTCCGTTCTATTCTTCTACCACTGTTTCGAAGTAACTCACTAAATAGTGTCATATATAAGCTGCAGGCAACTGCTCCAATTAACGGTTGATAAAGGAGAGTTAACACATCACGATCCGTTTCATGTAACCGGCTTCCCGTATATGCTATAAAATGATCTGACGGTAATATTTCTTTCCAATGCAACGCCTCTCACCTTTACTTTCTTTATTTTAGGCTACCAGTAAATTCTAAATGTAAGAGTCTTCTTTGCCGCTGGACGGTTCACTCGACGCAAGGAAGTATCACTGATTACTATTCTATATAGAGAAAAATGGAGCGTCTTCTCGCTCCAAATAATAATTTCTATTAGTTTTTGTTGCCTTTGTTTAACAAGTCTTTTAGCTCATCAACGAAAACATTAATGTCCTTAAATTGTCGATAGACCGATGCGAATCGAACATACGCAACATCATCCAATGTAGCTAAATGCTCCATTACCTGTTCCCCAATATCATGACTGTGAACTTCAGAGACTCCCTGATTTCTAATTTCCCTCTCCACATTTTCAACGATGTTTTCTAATTTCTCAAGTGGAACTGGACGCTTTTCACACGCCCTGATAATTCCCCTTAAGACCTTTTCTCTGCTAAATTCCTCTCGATTTCCACCTTTTTTTATCACAATTAGAGGGGTTTTTTCTACCCGTTCAAACGTGGTAAATCGATAACTACAATCTTCACATTCTCGTCTTCTTCGAATCGATCGACCTTCATCACTTGGTCTGGAATCCAATACTCTTGAACCATTGTGCTGGCAATTTGGACATAGCATTGATGATCATCTCCAATGTTCATTAATTCTGGATTAATTTTTCGCCTAAAGACGTCCCAACAAATGTCATACGTTTATTCATCTCTTCATACAAATAATAAATTGTTTTCCGGCTATATCCAAAATCAGTGAAGAGGAGAGATTCCGTTGAAACGGAAATGTCCACAGCAGTTCGGAATGGTTTCACCATAATAACAGTAATTACCATAAACGCCCTTTTTCCTTTGTTTATATTTACTATTATTTCGCCATGGTCTTCCGAAATCGATTTTACCGTGTAGCCTTGTTTTTGATTTAGCATGCTTTCAATTTCTTTCATTACCTTATCTTTTGTGGACTTATAATAATGGGTTCTCAGCTTTTCATCCACATGGTCTTCCTTCGTTTCCATTTGCTTACCAAATATTTTTTGAATGGTATATTTTATACTCATCTTCATCCCACCTTACCACTATTAAGAATAGCAAGAAACGGAGGCATGTTCAATCTAAAAACCAAAAGAAACAAAATTTCTGAAATATTTTTATCATTCAAACGTTGAAGTGAAGCATTTAAGTTCTCTAATAAATAAGAAAAGCGCAAGCGCCTATGAACACGAGCGTAGGGCAGTGGAGGAATGACAACAGAAGTCCGCTCTTTGAGTTCAGTTGTCACTTCCGAAGTGCCCCGTAGTAAGTAGGCGCTGGAGCTAGACAACTTGCCCGAAGGTGCCAAAACTTATAAATTCTTACCTATTAAAAAAGGAGGTGAAATATCACCTCCTGTGTTTACCTTGAGTATGCACTGACATACTTCGTTTCATTTTTCTTAATTGGGCCCATCCCACGGGGGAGTTCCACAACTTCTGTTGATTTCGCATTAAGTTCATTTGAGATATGTTGTGCAGCTACATTTGGATCAAGATCTCCACACGTATATACATCAATACTAGCATAACCGTGTTCCGGGAAACTGTGTATCGTTAAGTGTGATTCACTAATAATAACTACACCACTCACACCTTGAGGTGCAAATTTGTGAAATGCAACCTCCCGTACCTCCGCACCTGATTTTAGTGCCGCGTCAACAAAAAGTCTTTCAATGTAGTCCATATCATTCAATTTTTCAGTGTCACATTCCCATAGTTCAGCAATAACATGACGTCCCATCGTTTCCATTAAAAATCCCCCTTTTACAACTAAATTTCATGCCTTCTAAAGCATGGAGGAACACGTACCACTGGGGGAAAGTTAGTCCAGAGAGGTCCTAACCCTTTACGTAATATATATCCCTACAGTTGCTTTTTTAAACGAAGTTCACGGAAAATAGTATACTTTGTTTAAAACCCATTTGCAAACATTTTTTTATTTCCTGTTCAGATTTGGGAGAGGGACATCTCTATCGTTTGTGGTAAGGATGTTTCTTATGTATTTAAAAATTTCCACCAATGAAGTTTATTTAAAGGATGTAACTTGTTTAATGGGAGTTTCCCTGGGCTTCCATAGGTTCCAGAAGCCCAAGTTCGTGATAAGCAACTCAAGTAAATGTTCATTTTTTTTGTTATGATACATGGACATTTTTTTCCCCATATAAATGTTCTCCCACGAATTGAACTAAATTCACCACGCGACAAGAATAGCCCCACTCATTATCATACCATGCTAAAATCTTTATCTTTCGATTGTTCAAAACCATCGTTGATAATCCATCAATGATGGAAGAATGTTCATTTCCATTAAAATCGGTTGATACTAAAGGCTCTTCTGTATAGGAAAGAATCCCATTTAGTTTTCCCTCTGCAGCTTTTAAAAGGGTGTGATTTACTTCTTTTACTGTAACGCTTTTATTCACATCTACAACTAAATCCACTAATGAAACATTGGGGGTTGGGACTCTTAATGCCATACCATTTAGTCTCCCATCTAGTTCAGGAAGAACTTTAGAGATCGCTTTTGCTGCCCCTGTTGAGGTTGGGATGATAGATTGACTGCATGCCCTTGCACGCCGAAGATCCTTATGGGGATTATCAATATTTTTTTGGTCATTAGTGTAGGAATGAACCGTAGTCATCATACCGGTTTCAATTCCAAAGTTCTCATGAATTACTTTCACTACTGGCACTAAGCAGTTTGTTGTACAAGAAGCATTCGATAAAATATGATGCTCCTTTGGATTATATTCCTGTTCGTTAACTCCATAAACGACTGTTAAATCCTCCTCTGATCCAGGGGCAGTAATAATTACCTTTTTTGCCCCTGCATCTAAGTGCATGGATGCCAATTCTTTTGATTTAAATTTCCCTGTTGCTTCAATGACAATATCTACCCCAACTCTATCCCAAGGTAATTCTTTAGGGTCGCGGAATTGAAGTAATTGAATGGTCTTTCCATTTACGAAGAGGTAGTTTTCTTTCGTCCTAATATCACCAAAAAAAGGGCCATGGACTGTATCATATTTAATCAAATGAGCTAACGTATCTGCGGGATATGTGGCATTAATTGCCACAATATCTAAGTTAGGATCACTAATCGCCTTTCGAAAAACCATTCTTCCGATTCTTCCAAAGCCATTAATCGCTATTTTAGTCAATAAGATCCCCTCCCTAACAACTGTGTTATACTTTATAACGTTTTATGGGTTATAGTATAACATATTGTATGCAGTAGGAGGAGTAATCTGTTCATTTTTATTCAGTAATCAAGTGATTTGTTTTCCAAAAAAAAGACTGTCAATTAAGACAGCCTCTACTTTAAAAGTGTATTCCTCGCTCCATTATTTCTTGTGTTTGTTGAAGATACTTTTTTGCCTCTAATAATTCCTGCTTTTCTGCTGGTGATGCATTTTCCAAATGAGAACGGAATTCCCCTTCTAACTCCTGAAGTTGATTTACCACATAACTAAATTCCGTTGGATCATTCTCCCTGATTATTTTTACTTCTAAGAGTTCCTTTTGTGCCTCTTCAATCGTTGTTTTAACTCGATTTATGTAATCTTGTACTTGGCCATGTGTCATATTATAAACCTCCTGAATTCAATAAAACTCCCTTTTACTATTTCACAGAAGGTACCTATTTATTCGATTTACTGTTTATAATAACCTTAACTCATTTAATTCCCCATTCCAACAGAAGCTTATCTAATTGTTTCTCCGTTTCTGAAATTGTTCCATCATTATGTAGAATTGCAGATGCATAATTTTTTTTCTCGTCGATGGGTATCTGTGACCTGATCCGGCTAAGGGCCTCTTCTTTTGTGGAGTTATCCCGCTCCATTAAACGTTCCAACTGAACTTTTTCAGGAACATATACAAGAAGTATCTTATCAACCGTCCCTTCCAGTTTGCTTTCAATGAGTAAAGGGATATCCTGGATGATAGTTTCAAATCCCCTTGCCAAAAGTTCTTCCGTCTGACGTTTCATCTCTTTTCTTACCTCTGGATGAACAATCTCATTCAACCGCTTTCTTTTTTCTGCGTCATTAAAAATAATTGTTCCTAATTTTTTGCGATCAATGGTCATCGAATCCGTCAATATCTCTTTACCAAAATAGTCCACAATCCATCTATAACCCACTTCTCCCGGTAGCACAACCTTTTTTGCAATGACATCTGCATCTACAACGGGAAGTCCCCGTTCTTTTATCATTTTTGACACAGTTGATTTCCCGGTTGCAATACCTCCAGTCAGTCCAATGATCATTTTAATATCCTCCTCGCTTTTAATCATAAAATCTTATTAAAGGGTGTGGTACTATAAGTTCCACACCCCAATAAGAATTAAAAGTAATCCAGGAATAAACGAAAAGCTTTTGACCCACTTTACATCTGAAAAAAGATATCCGCTCTTCATACCAAAAGATAAAAAGATAGCACACATAAGGCCAACACTGACAGCCATTAACCATGCCGGGAATCCAATCAATGCAGCTCCAATTCCTGCACCAAAGGCATCCAGGGAGAGTGCAAACCCTAATAAAAATGCTTCCCTTCCGGTAATCGTTCCAGAATTATCTAGATCTGCAACCATTGGTTTTCTTAAAACTTTTATTACTATCCCTAATTTTTTCAGTTCTAGATTAACAATTGTTTCCCGTTCTTTCTTTGTTTTACGGTCATTTTTTGCAGGGCGGTAAATTTGATATATTGCCCACAGACCAATTCCTATAAGGATAATGCCCCCAATTGATTCTGCCAATTCAGGGGAAAGATAGTTTAATAATAGTTCACCAATAGTCATTGCAAGAAGAATAGAAATAGCAGAACAGCACGCTATAAATAACAATGACAGGAAAGGAAGTTTCATTTTTCTTAGTCCGTACGTTAAACCAACACCAAAGCTATCCATACTAACTGCAAACGCAAGTAGAAGTAGGGAAAACATTTCTACCATCGTAAGAACCCCTTCCAAACATTGATACGATAGTATATGGAAGGAGCCTTTCCAATGTACGTGAATTTCTTATGAATAGCCCATTTTTTTAATTGGACAGGGTTAAAAGGTCCCTTATAAAGGTTTTCTCAAGTAACGGGGGGATGCTGACATTTTGGACATGTGTGTGTTCCCCTTCCTCCAACTACAGAACGAACAAGCTCTTCTCCGCAATGTTTACAAGCTTTCCCCTGTCTTCCATAAACAAACAAGGTTTGTTGGAACATTCCCATTTCACCTTGGCCATTGACATAGGTTTTAATGGAAGACCCACCCATATTCACGGCTTCCATCAAGGTTTTTTTTATACTTTCATGAAGACGTGTTACCTCATCTAACGTTAATTGGTTCGCTCGTGTCTCAGGGTGGAGTTTGGCTCGGAACAATGCCTCATCCACATATATATTGCCAAGCCCCACTATTTTTGTCTGATCCAACAAAGCTGTTTTTATTTTCCGATTTGTTTTTGAAAGTAGTTCATTCAGTTTTTCCACCGTAAACTGCTCTGAAAATGGTTCGATCCCTAGTTGAGATAAAGGGAGGTTTAATTCCTCTTGTCCCTTATGGAAAAGGTGCATTGTCCCAAACTTTCTAACATCCCGATACCGCAATTCTTTCCCACTTTCAAATAAGAAACGAACGTGCGTATGTTTGTCTGGTTTGTCTTCTTGAGCAAAGATTCCATATCTTCCTTCCATACGTAGGTGAGATACTAACGTGTGTTCATCCAATAGAAATAGAAGGAATTTTCCGCGCCTCTGTATATCGTAAAATGATTGACCGATAAGGAGACTTTTGAACTCATCCACATCATCAGGAAATTTAATCATCTTCGGCCATGTTACTTGAATATCTTTAATTTTTTCATTTAAAATGAGTTTCTTTAACGTTCTTTTTACTGTCTCCACTTCTGGTAGTTCTGGCATTCAGTCCCCACCTTTTTCGTTTACGTACTAATTTATTTTGCATCGTACCAAGTGTCACCGAATTCAACATCTGCTTTTATTGGTACAACAAGTTCCACTGCTTTTTCCATCACTTCGGGAACTAGTTTTTTCATCTGTTCTAATTCATCTTTTTTCACATCAAATATAAGTTCATCATGAACTTGGAGGAGTAAACGGGAATTAAGGTTTCGTTTCTCCATTTCAAGAGCCATATTCACCATTGCTTGTTTAATAATATCAGCAGCACTCCCCTGGATTGGCGTGTTCATTGCGGTTCTCTCAGCAAAACTTCTTAAATTAAAGTTCCTGCTTGTTATCTCCGGCAAATACCTTCTTCGTTTAAGCATTGTGGTGACATAGCCCTTTTCCCTTGCCTCTTCCACTATTGTTTCCATATAATCTTTTACCCCGGGGAAGCTTTGGAAATACCGGTTAATAAACTCCTGGGCTTCTTTTCGGGTAATTCCTAAATTTTGCGATAACCCATAATCACTAATACCATAAACAATTCCAAAGTTAACAGCCTTTGCTGTCCGTCTCATTTGGCTAGTTACTTGCTCTTCTTTCACATGAAAAACGTCCATTGCTGTTTTTGTATGAATATCTAAATCATTGACAAAAGCATTAATTAAGTTTTCATCTTTTGAAATATGTGCCAATACACGAAGTTCAATTTGAGAGTAATCAGCAGCTAAAATAACAGCATCTTTTTGTTCTGGAATAAACGCATGGCGAATTTTCCGGCCTTCCTCTAGTCGGATTGGGATATTTTGTAGATTTGGTTCCGTAGAGCTTAATCGGCCAGTCTGAGTGAGAGACTGGTTAAAAATCGTGTGTATTTTACCTGACTTTTTATGAATAACTTTTAACAACCCTTCAATATAAGTAGAGTTTAGCTTACCTAATTGTCGGTACAGAAGGATTTTTTCCACAACTTCATGCTTGTCCTTTAGTTTCTCAAGAATATCGGCTGAAGTGGAATAACCTGTTTTTGTTTTCTTAATGGCGGGTAAATTAAGCTTCTCAAATAATATTTCACCTAATTGTTTTGGGGAATTAATATTAAAAGAAACTCCTGCTAACTCATGAATTTCCTTCTCAATGGATACCAATTTTTCCCCTAACTTCTCTCCCATTTGTTCCAATTCTTCTTTATCGACGGATACTCCATTCATCTCCATGTTGCCTAACACGATAGATAACGGCATTTCCAATTCTTCAAATAGTTCGTATTGATCATTCTGTTTCAATTGTTCTTCTAACTTTGGCTTTAACTCATTAATGGAAGCAGCTTTTCTTGCAAGATGTTGTGCTAAAGCTGATCCTTCAGGTATGTGGCGCTTTTTACCTTTTCCATAAAAGACCTCATCAGATTCGATTGCCACCCCGTGATTTCTCTTTGAAATATCAGCCATTTCATGGGAACTGGCTGATGGATCAATAAGATAAGAGGCAATTTGCATATCAAATGTAACTCCTTTTAATGATATACCTCCCCATCCTAATGCAACAACAGCACGTTTAGCATCAAATAGCCATTTTTCCTTTTTCGTATTTGCTGCCCACTCCTGAAACACATTACTTTTTAATGCAATGGAAGTAGGCAAATAATAATTTCCTGTTTCATTTACTATTGAGATACCAATAATTTCACCAAGGTGGTAATTTTCTTCCAATACTTCTACAACAACAGCAGAAGGACTTACTAATAACCCTTCAGTCACCTCATCCACAACAGTCACTTGTATATCCTTAACTTCTTCCTTTTCCACTTCAACCTTACCGTCGATCCGATCTAACAAGGACGCAAATTCAAGGTCTTTAAACAATGTTACGACTTCTTCATAGTTTGGCTCCATTTTCACTAAATCCTCAAAGGTAATTTCCACAGGAGAATTTGTTTCAATGGTAGCTAATTTTTTGCTCATATATGCATCTTCTTCGTTGGCCTCAAGTTTTTCTTTTAACTTTTTCCCAGAAACTTTATCTAAAGATTCATATACCCCTTCTACGGTTTCAAATTCTTTTAATAGCTTTAGTGCCGTTTTTTCCCCAACTCCTGGCACTCCAGGAATATTATCAGATGCATCACCCATTAAACCTTTCATATCAATGATTTGAACAGGTGTTATCCCGTATTTTTCATTTACCATTGCCAAGTCGTACGTATCCACATTTGTAATCCCTTTTCTCGTGAGGGCAACATGGACGTTTTCCGTAACTAATTGCAGTAAATCTTTATCTCCACTGAAAATTTTTACTTCCCAGTCGTCCTTAGAAGCCCTTTTTGCCAATGTCCCAATAATATCATCCGCTTCATAGTTTTCTAGCTCATAATGGGCTATATTAAATGCTTTCAAAAGGTCACGCATAAATGGGAGTTGCTCCGATAATTCAGGAGGTGTTTTCTGTCTTGTCCCCTTATATTTTTTGTATGTAGTGTGCCTGAATGTGGTCTTTCCCGCATCAAAAGCAACCATCATGTGGGTCGGTTTTTCTTCTTCCAGTATTTTCAAAAGCATTGTGGTGAATCCATATACAGCATTCGTATAAACACCCTTCTCATTATTTAAAAGGGGAAGGGCAAAGAAAGCGCGGTAAGCAATACTATTACCGTCAACTAAGACGAGTTTATTCAAATTAATACACCTCACTAATTTAGATAAGCTTATTTTATCACGAATACCCATTTGTATAAATGGAATGGAACTTAAGTGATTAATCAGAGAAAAAAGCAAGGTGCTAAGTTGGGGAGCAATCTCAAATCCAAACCCGGGCATTGACTTTTTTTTCGTCAAATGCCAAACCCGGGCATTGATTTTTTTTTCGTCAAATGCCAAAACCGGGCATTGATTTTTTTTTCGTCAAATGCCAAAACCGGGCATTTGCTTTCAAGGACTTCTATGATTTTTTTTTCGTCAAATGCCAAAACCGGGCATTGATTTTTTTTTCGTCAAATGCCAAAACCGGGCATTTGCTTTCAAGGACTTCTATGATTTTTTTTTCGTCAAATGCCAAAACCGGGCATTTGCTTTCAAGGACTTCTATGATTTTTTTTTCGTCAAATGCCAAAACCGGGCATTTG
>NZ_JAHQCS010000169.1 GCF_019042215.1 Evansella tamaricis
CAGTCCCTAAGCAATGAGCGTAGCCGTCGCAATCTTTAAAAAGCTTGATAGGAGTGGTTTTCTCCTATCAGGCGAGCGACGAGCGCAGCCATTGCCATACAAATAAAAGGAACTGAAAAAGTGGTTTAAAACTTTTTCAGTTTCTTCATATTCACTACGGGGCACTTCGGAAATGACAACCGAAGTCAAAGATCGGACTTCTGTTGTCATTCCTCCACTGCCCTACGCTCGTGACCAAGGCGCTTGCGCTTTTCTTATAAGATGTCAATATTTTATAAAAAATAGTGTTTTTTTTAAAAGACATAAAAGCGCTTACATTCTATGATGAATATAGATTTAAAAATTAACAAAAATTTAAGGGGGATAAAAAAATGTTTAAAAAAGGTTTATTAGTATTACTAGCTTTAGCATTAGCGTTTGCTCTCACAGCTTGTGGCGGTGACGATTCTGCATCAGGTTCTGGTGAAGGTACAATCGGTATTTCCATGCCAACCCAATCGTCTGAAAGATGGATAGCAGATGGAGACAATATGGTTGAACAATTTGAAGAATTAGGATATGAGACTAACTTACAATATGCTGAAGATGTCATTGAGAACCAAATAGATCAGATTGAAAACATGATTACAAGAGGTGTTGATGCACTTGTTATCGCTTCCATTGACGGAGAAGCTTTAACAGAAGTACTTGATCTGGCAGCATCTATGGATATTCCAGTTATTGCATATGACCGATTAATCCGTGGTTCTGAGCATGTTAGTTACTATGCTACATTTGATAATTTCCAAGTTGGGGTACTAAAAGGGAAGTACATTGAAGAATATTTAGGGCTAGAAGATGGTGAAGGTCCATTTAACATTGAATTATTTGCAGGATCTCCAGATGACAACAATGCATACTTCTTCTTTGATGGTGCAATGTCAGTCCTTCAACAGTACATTGATAGTGGGCAATTAGTAGTTCAAAGTGGTCAAACGGACTTCCAACAAGTAGCTACACTAAGATGGGACGGTTCAGCTGCTCAAGAGAGAATGGATAACCTATTAAGCGGGTTCTACACAGACCAAACTTTAGACGCTGTATTATCCCCATATGATGGTATCAGTATTGGAATCATCTCATCATTAAAAGGGGTAGGATATGGTTCAGATGATCTGCCAATGCCGGTTGTAACGGGTCAAGATGCAGAAAGACCATCTATCGTTTCTATCATTGCAGGTGAACAAACGCAAACAATCTTTAAAGATACAAGGGAATTAGCGTCCAAAGCAGTTCAAATGGTAGACTCCCTCCTAAAAGGGGAAGAAGCGGAAGTAAACGATACGACAACTTATGATAACGGTGTAAAAGTTGTTCCTTCTTACTTACTAGAGCCACATTCCGTAGATATTAACAACTACAAAGAAGTTTTAGTCAATAGTGGATACTATGATGAAAGTGATTTTGAAGAGGAATAACACTAACTAAAGCACGGATGCGATTTAGTGATAGTTTTCAAACTATCACTAAATCGTTATTTCAATATAATAAGTAAAACGTTTGTATTGGAACTAAATGGGTAAACCATATAAGTTAACATCCTAGGAAGTGGGTGATCGAATGTCTGACATAATTCTAGAAATGCGAAATATAACTAAAACTTTCCCTGGTGTGAAAGCCTTAGATAACGTAAATTTTCAAGTGGAACAGGGAGAAATCCATGCCCTTGTGGGTGAAAATGGTGCGGGGAAATCCACCTTAATGAAAGTGTTAAGTGGTGTTTACCCCTTTGGAACCTATGAAGGGGATATCTTGTTTGAAGGGGACGTTTGTCATTTTAAAGATATCAATGAAAGTGAAGAAAAAGGAATTGTTATTATTCACCAGGAGTTAGCATTAATTCCTGAGTTATCCATTGCTGAAAATATTTTTTTAGGTAATGAACAATCGCAAAAAGGAATTATAAACTGGAATTCTACCATTATAGAGGCTACAAAACTTCTAAAAAAAGTTGGATTAGCAGATTCTCCCCGTACATTAGCAATGGACATTGGAGTGGGGAAACAACAATTAGTAGAAATTGCAAAGGCTCTGTCTAAGAAAGTGAAATTATTAATACTTGACGAACCTACTGCCGCACTAAATGAAGAAGATAGCCAGAACTTATTAAATTTATTACTGGAATTTAAAAAACAAGGAATGACATCTATTATTATTTCACATAAACTCAATGAGGTTTCTTATGTGGCTGATAATTTAACGATACTAAGGGATGGAAAATCCATCGAAACACTTTCATTAAAGAAAGATAACGTATCAGAGGATCGAATCATTAAAGGAATGGTAGGCCGGGATCTTGAAAACCGTTTTCCACCTAGAGAACCAGATATTGGTGAGGTAGCCTTTGAAATTAAAAATTGGAATGTGGATGATCCCCTTCATGCAGGACGCAAGCTTATATCAAATGTGAATTTTGAACTGAGAAAAGGAGAAATTGTTGGTATTGCCGGGCTTATGGGAGCAGGAAGAACGGAATTGGCAATGAGTATTTTTGGAAAATCCTATGGTAAGAACATTTCGGGACAAATTATCAAAGACGGTAAAGAGATACAGATAAATAATATTAAAGATGCCATTGACAAGGGACTAGCTTATGTAACTGAGGATCGGAAAACATATGGGTTAATACTCATTGATGATATTAAACGAAATATTTCTTTAACCAGTTTAGAAAAAATTTCGAAACGGAGTATTATTGATAAGCACAGAGAAGTGAAGGAAGCAGAAGACTTCCGGAAGAAGATGAATATTCGAACTCCTAGTTTAACTCAAAAAACCGGGAATTTAAGCGGTGGGAATCAGCAAAAAGTAGTATTGAGTAAATGGATGTTATCCGAACCGGATATTTTAATTCTTGATGAACCTACACGTGGTATCGATGTGGGGGCAAAATATGAGATTTATAATGTTATCAATCAAATGGCTGCGGAAGGGAAAGCAGTTCTCGTGATCTCCTCTGAACTACCAGAATTACTTGGACTTTGTGATCGGATCTATGCCCTCAGTGAAGGGCAAATCACTGGAGAGGTAGCAAGGGAAGAGGCGAATCAAGAAACGCTAATGAAGTATATGACGAGAACAGGGGGAAACGGACATGAAACTAGCTGATTTACTTAAAAATAATATGCGACAATATGGAATGATTGTTGCGTTAATGTTCATTGTACTTTTATTCAGTATTTTATCTGATGGAATATTATTAAGACCATTAAATGTTACTAACCTAATTTTACAAAATAGTTACATCCTTGTTTTAGCTATCGGGATGGTCATGGTAATTATCGCTGGACATATTGACTTATCGGTTGGGTCTGTTTGTGCATTTGTAGGAGCAATTGCAGCTATTCTAATGATAGATTTGCAGATTCCTACAGGGGTAGCAATCGTTTTATGTTTAGTTTTAGGAGCTATCATTGGTGCATGGCACGGTTTCTTTATTGCATATATGAAAATGCCATCATTTATCGTAACACTCGCAGGAATGCTTTTATTCAGAGGATTAACAATGGTCGTTTTAGGTGGTCAGTCAAAATCACCATATCCTGATGAATTCCGTTTAATCAGTTCCGGATTCTTGCCAGACATTCCGTTTTTCGGGTTCACATCATATCATGTTTTAACATTACTCGTGGGAGTAATATTATCTCTTTTAGTAATATTTAGTGAACTGAAGAGTCGACGTGCGGAATTAAAGCATGACTTTACCGTTCTACCTAAAGGATACTTTATTGCAAAACTGGTCACGATGGTTGCTGTTATTAATGTGTTTACTTTTGTGTTAGCCTCATACCGCGGTATTCCGAATATTCTTGTCATCCTATTTGTACTTATTGTATTATTCACATTCATCATGAATAAAACTGTAATAGGACGACATATTTACGCAACTGGAGGAAATCAAAAGGCGGCTGAATTATCCGGAGTTAAAACGAAACGCGTAACATTCATGGTATTTGTAAATATGGGTGTTCTCTCTGCATTAGCTGGTTTAATTTATGCAGCACGTCTAAACGCAGCAACACCTCGGGCGGGTACCATGTTTGAATTAGATGCGATCGCAGCTGCTTTCATTGGTGGAGCATCAATGGCCGGTGGTGTTGGTACTATTATTGGAGCTGTAGTCGGTGGACTTGTAATGGGGGTTATGAACAACGGTATGTCCCTCATTGGTGTAACTATTGACTGGCAACAAGCTATTAAAGGTTTAGTGCTACTGGCAGCGGTTGGATTTGATATATACAACCGTAATAAATCTAAATAATTTCTGAAGAACCACCATCCATCTTATTGGGTGGTGGTTTTTAAAAAAGTTAAGAATTTATTAGTTTGTGCACATTCGGGCAAGTTATCTAGCTCCAGCGCCTAGTCGCTGCGGGGGGCTTTTCTTTCAGCAACGGGCATATACTTCGATCCCAAATTCCTTCACATGGATCAGGAAAAAATGATTATCCTATATAAATAGGATACGAATAGCCGGGAATAGGGTGATGTAAATGCCGGAACTGCCAGAAATGGAAAACTACAAAAAATTACTGTCAAATAGAATAGTGGGAAAAACCATTGATTTTGTTGAGGTTACGAGGGAAAAAACAGTTAATTTACCACTGTCTCAATTTACCTCAGAAGTGGTAAATTGCCGAATTGTTGGAATAGAGCGAAGAGCGAAATATCTTATATTTCAGTTGAATTCAGGGAAAAACCTTGTGGTTCACCTTATGTTAGGTGGACTAATCTATCTAGGAACGGATCAAGATGCTCCAGATAGAACAAAACAAGTTACTCTATCCATTGGCTCCATGAAACTCTATTTTATAGGACTACGACTCGGTTTTTTACACCTGCTATCGCGTCAGGAACTGATTAGTCTGGTTCAGGATCTTGGGCCAGAACCTCTTGACGCCTCTTTTACATTGCCTGTTTATCAGGATGTCGTGAAAAAGAAGCGTGGAATATTAAAAACGACATTATTGAATCAGAAGGTATTATCCGGAATTGGAAATTTATATTCCGATGAGATATGTTATCACGCCATGGTATTGCCGGGAAGAAAAATCAGTGATTTAAATGAACAGGAGAAAATCACAGTATATCATAGTATGAAAACAGTTTTACAACGGGGAATCCAACTAGGCGGCTACATGGATACACCTGTGTTTAAGGGGGATACGTTGACTGGGCAGTATAACGATCATTGCTACGTGTATGATCGGGAAGGGGAATCATGTCAACGTTGTCACGGTACTATCGTTAAAGTTGAGATCTCCTCCAGAAAATCCTTTTATTGTCCCCAATGTCAAAAGTGATGATAAATAGTAGTTTTGTCACCTGTTTAAATAATGCAGGTGGCTTTTTTATTGTATGGATTGCAGATAAGATCGTCCAGTACTGTTGGTATATGTAAATTTTTTTTTTAGTCAGATAATTTAATGTATTATTTTTCACAATGTGGAGAATATAAAAATAATTTCAAGGAAGGAGTGATAATTTTGGAAGTAGATATGACTGTAGATGAAGTGTTGGATCAATTGCAACAATTAAAAGAAGAATTGGGGGTGCTAAATAAAAAGAAACTGAAGAAATCCCATCCAAGATTAATGAAGAATGCTCTTTATCATTTTCCTAACTGGCAATCTGCTGTAGATGATATTTCATAAGAAGGAACTTAGGACAACATAGGTCTTTCGTTAGTGGGTACTAAAAAGAGCCATCACGGTTGGAGGCTCTTTTTAGTATGTTCGTATTCCATTAATTAGAATGATTTAATACTTTATCATAATAATTATTATCCAGTATTTGAGAAGAGTAATAGAACTTGCTGTCTACAACAGATGAAATCCAATCCACATAATCATTTTCAATGTCAGTACCTTCTATTGGTATAAATTCTCCTGTCCTTGCATTATACCGTCCATAGTCCGTAATGAAACTTCGATCCTGAAAGATAACAAGTGGATCACTTTCAGAAAAAATATCTGTTCCCATCATTAATCTAGAATCATACTCTAGTCCAAGTAGGTTGGAAAGGGTGGGTAAGATATCTAAACTTGAGCTTGGTTTATCAATCGTCTGAGGTTCCATTCCTTCTGTGTATAGAATAAATGGAGCCTGGTGAAGTTCAAACGTTTCATCTACCGGGTTGCCGGCAAGTTCTTCAATTTCTTCATGTTCGAGACCATAAGGATAGTGATCGGTGCTGAGTGCGATTAGTGTCCGGTCCGCAATCCCTTTCTCATGAAGCTTGCTCAAGAGATATTCTAAAGCACGATCCAACTCAATTTGAGTTGCAATGTATGCTCTGGCTGCTGAAGACAATGGAAGATCATCCACGTAATGACGGTTTTTATGCGCCATATTATTCCCACTGAAATTATACTGTAAATGTCCACTCACAGTCATGTAATAAGCGAGAAAGGGTTCTTCATTTATATATTCAGGGATAGTGATTTCCATCATTTCAAGGTCTGATCTAGGCCACGCCTCTTCCATAATGAGACCGTTTCCAATTCCTTTGTAATCATATCCCATATTTGGGTGGGAGAGATTCCTATGGTAGTAGGAGTAAGAGTGATTGTGATATGCGACAGTTTTATAGTTAAGAGTATTCAATTGGTTCCCCAACACAAAAGGTTGTGCAATTTCCGAAGACTGGTGAAAACTCCATACCCCGCTTTTTGGAATTAACCCTGTCAAAGCCACATATTCCCCATCAGAGGTGCTAACTTCCCATAAGGGGGTATAGAAGTTGGTAAAATGATAGCCTTCATGAACTAATTTAAACAGAGTTGGTGTAAGCTCTTCATGGACCGCATAGGGGGAGAAAGCCTCTGCTGTGAGTAGGACGAGATTATATCCCTCATATTTACCGGTAAAGTCATTTTTTTCTGTCGGTGGAACACTTTGAAAATATTCATGCATCTTTTTGAGAGTATCATTATCTTCTGTGGATATTAGTGAATCAAAATCAATATCTAAAACATTGTATTCCACTTCATCTTCGTATATTTCATCGGAGATTTTCGTGTTTTCAAGACCCTTTTCCTCAGTTGTATAATCATGGTCTGGTTCTGAAATGATTGCGATAGGTTCAATGAATGGTGAAGACACCTCAATGGTAGGTGACCAGCCAGTTAAATGCCTTTGGAAATCAATACGCATAGTCGTTATCAGACCTAATCGTTCCACGGAAAGGAATGAATTATTTGTCTTGAAGTAGAGGTCATGAGCGGAATGTTGTTCTTTTCCCCCGCCAAAAACTGCCGCAACTCCGATAACATGAAATACGATAACCATTAAAATAAAAATGGTTCGGTACTGCCATTTCATGCGTTCAAAGGTAAAGATTTTTTTTCTCAAAATAATCAGCAAAACGGCCGGGAAGAACAGTGTAAGGATCCAAATAGTATTTTCTGAGAGGAGTGCAAGAATATCCCGCCAAAATCCCATGAGTTGTGAGGCATTACTTGCAGAATACATGCTATAGAAGGTGCGAAAAGTGTTGTGATAAAGAAGTTGGGAAGAAAAAATAATTGCTGTGAAGACCAGGAGTGAAGTTGCAATGATATAGTTAGCTGTTTTTTTATAAAATGTCGAAAGTAAGAATAGTATTATCGCAAAAGAAAAAGAAAAAAAGATAGATAGCAGAAACCCAAAGGAAAATAGACGTCCTGTGGTGGCAATCCTTAATAAACTTTCCATATAGAGAATGGATAAAAAGAAGTAAAACAATAAATAGTTTACCTTTACAATATTTAACATATTTAAACCCCTTTACATATTCTAATCTATTTTGACAATATTTTCGATAGAATTATGACCGCTAACATAAAAAAATAGATTAACGATTGATTTATCTCTTAGTCGGTAACGACTTAAAAAAGTTTTCATTAATTGTGAAATTATATTGTTCACGAAATTGTGCGGGACCAGGTCCCGCACAAATGTTGCTAGAAAGAATAAGACGACGGGAATTCGGAAAGGGTGGGTAATAGATTGCTATTAGTAATCATTAACACTAATCCATTGACTTTATAGTAAGCTCACCTTAATATAGTTATACGGGTAGGGGTATACTAAATCTACGTTCATAGTTGAAAAGGAGGATTCTCATTGTTTAAAAAACATATACCGGCAATGGAATGGTTGCCAAACTATAATAAATCAAACTTAAGGGGAGACGTTTCTGCTGGGTTAATTGTAGCTATCATGCTGATCCCACAAGGAATGGCGTATGCCATGTTAGCCGGTATACCGCCGGTGATCGGACTATATGCATCAACAGTTCCCCTGATGATTTATTCACTGTTTGGAACTTCCCGGCAATTAGCGGT
Organism: Evansella tamaricis; assembly: GCF_019042215.1. Lineage (GTDB taxonomy): Bacteria > Bacillota > Bacilli > Bacillales > Salisediminibacteriaceae > Evansella > Evansella tamaricis. Next base: position 8,367 of record NZ_JAHQCS010000169.1, read on the forward strand.
AGGACCTGTTGCAATGGTCTCCCTACTCGTTTTGTCAGGGGTATCGGGCCTTGCTGAACCAGGTTCCAGTGAATATTTATCCCTTGTCCTTCTGTTAATGCTTATGGTAGGACTTATCCAACTGCTGATGGGAATCCTTAAGTTGGGGTTTTTAGTGAATTTCCTATCCCATGCGGTGATAAGTGCATTTACTTCCGCAGCAGCAATCATCATCGGTATGAGCCAATTGAAACATTTATTAGGAATAAACTTGACCTCAGGGGAAAACATTTTTTTTATCCTTTCTGAATCCATTAAAAGAATTTCTGATACAAATCTGATTACTTTAAGCTTAGGCGTAACTGGAATTATCCTGTTAGTTCTGATGAAAAGATTAGTTCCGAAAATTCCAGGACCCCTTGTCATTGTCGTAGTTTCCATATTGGTGGTAAGTTCGTTTCAACTGGATCATCAAGGAGTGAAAATAGTAGGGAATGTGCCACAAGGGTTCCCGTCACTCTCATTTCCTTCTATTACTTTTGGAAGTGTAGTATCATTACTTCCCATTGCATTAACCATCTCTTTTATCGGATTCATGGAATCCATCGCCATGGGAAAAGCGATAGCAGCAAAAGAAAAATATAAAGTGATACCAAATAAAGAATTAATAGGACTTGGGTTGGCCAATATAGGGGGCTCCTTTTTTTCAGGTTATCCTGTCACTGGTGGCTTCTCCAGGTCAGCCGTCAACTATCAGGCAGGAGCAAAAACACCATTAGCCACAATGATTACTGCATTAATTATCAGTTTGACACTGCTGTTTTTTACTGGCGTTTTTTACTTTCTTCCAAATGCCATTTTAGCAGCAATTATCATGGTCGCAGTTTATAGTTTAATTGATTTAAAAGAAGCCAGATACTTGTTTCAAATACGTGCTTTGGATGGATGGACATGGGTGATAACCTTTCTTTCCACCATAACGTTAGGGATTGAGCAAGGTATCTTTATTGGTGTCTTATTTTCTCTCCTTATCTATGTTTACAAAAGCGCTTATCCCCATATGGCAGAATTGGGATATTTGCCTGAAGAAAAAGTATATCGAAATATTAAACGATATCCCGAGGCGAAAGTGGATCGAGAAGTGATGATTTTTCGAATAGACTCCGCACTGTTTTTTGCAAACATGACATTTATGGAAGAAAAACTATGTGAACGCATTTTGGAGAGACCGGAAACTAATTGGATAATATTAGACTTTTCAGGTGTTAATTCCATCGATGCAGTGGCTATTCATTCACTGGAGGAAATGATGGAGACGTGCGGAAGAGGAGAAATAGACTTTCATTTTTCAGGTATAAAAGGACCTGTAAGAGATTTACTCCGAAAAGCGAAGTGGGAAGAAAAATACGGTGACCGTATGAGCCATTTATCTATAGATCATGCATTAAGGTATATAAAGGGGGACAAGGGAAGTGGAAGATCTGCTAAATAAAAATAATGTGGAGTTTTACAATCAAATAAAAGGAGAGAATCCGTCTTTTTTTACAGATTTAAGTAAAGGTCAAGATCCAGATTATTTTATCCTTTCTTGCAGTTACACTAGAATCGAGGTTTGATAGTTGCATTCATACCTCTAGGGGTAATATAATGAATGTTGAAACTTTGGGGGGAATATGGATGAAAAAGATGATGATATATACGGCACTTTTACTATTCTTTATAAGTGTTATGGGTTGTGAAATGTCATCCGAAAGTGAAATCCAAGAAATTAGTACGTCAGAATTAGCCCAGTTATTGAAAGGTGACAATCAGGACTACTACTTTGTGGATGTCCGGGAAGAAGATGAATATAATGAAACTCATATAAAGGAAATGGTCAATGTCCCATTAAGTACATTAGATACGGAGTATTCTAAGATTCCGGAGGACAAGACAGTGGTTATTATCTGCCGCAGTGGTAACAGGAGTCTTCAGGCGGCCAATCTTTTAAAAGAGAACGGGTATAAAGATCTCATTAATGTAAAAGGCGGGATGCTGAAATGGGATGGAGAAGTAACCGGATAACGATAAAGAAGGGTGTTGTATGAATACATTGATGATATTTACTTTAACTATAATGACAGCACTCAGCATTGTAGTTTTTCAAAGATACTTTCCGGTGCGGGGAGTAAAAATGGTGAATCCCCAAACTATTAACAATGACGTGACCGTCTTAGATATTCGTGATTACAACGAAGCCTATAAAAATGAAAATAAAGGGATTGTAAATATCCCGTTACCGTATTTAAATCGATTTTACAGTGAAATTAACGGAGAGAAAATTTTGGTTTTGTCTTCTGACAGTGTGGGGAAAAACCTAAGTGTCCGGTTTTTAAGAAAAAAGGGGTTCAAAATAGAAGGATATTATATAATGCACGATAAAAAGTGTGACACATTATTCTGTACGATAAACCGAAGGAGAGAATGTCGTGAATTATAATGATCAAATGAAAAATAGAATGAAACGAATTGAAGGACAAGTTAAAGGGATTTTAAGGATGATGGAAGAAGGAAAAGACTGTAAAGAAATTGTTGTACAAATGTCTGCTGCAAGAAATGCGTTAGATCGCACTCTCGGATTAGTGGTAAGTACAAACCTGGAACATTGTGTTCGGGAGCAAATGGAAAAGGGAGAAGAAACAGATACTCTTATTCAAGAAGCGGTTAACCTATTAGTAAAAAGCAGGTAAAACACTAGTGGGAAAGGGTTTAACATTCGTGAACGAAGACCATTGTCGGAGATGAGGGCATTGCTGTCTTTTTTAAAAAAAGGCCTTCTGGAATTTTATAGCTCCACCGATATGGTTACTGTAAAACTAGAGTAAAGATGTTGACATCTATTTTTAAACCATTTATTATACCTGTAGGGGTATATGGAAGGAGGATGCCAATATTTTTTTAGTTTTGTATATACCTATACGGGTATATGTAATTGGAGGGAGTAAAATAAAAAAGAAGGTGAGTGAAAGACATGGCAGATCCAAAAAAGACAACGATCGTATTATTCAGTGGAGACTATGATAAAGCAATGGCAGCTTACATCATTGCTAATGGAGCCGCGGCTTATGATCACGACGTAACTATTTTTCATACGTTTTGGGGATTAAACGCTTTACGCCTTGATAGTCCTATTTCCGCTCAAAAAGGATTTCTTGAAAAAATGTTTGGGAGAATGATGCCCCGTGGAGCAGATAAAATGGGGTTATCAAAGATGAACTTTGCAGGGATGGGGCCAAAAATGATTAAGCATGTCATTAAAAAACATAATGCAATGACATTGCCCCAACTAATTGAAATGGCCAACGAACAAAATATTAAACTTGTTGCATGTACGATGACAATGGATCTTCTTGGCCTTCAAGAGAAGGAGCTAATGGATGGAATTGACTATGCGGGAGTTGCTGCCTATCTAGGAGATGCGTCAGAAGGAAATGTGAACTTATTTATTTAAAGTACAATAAATAGACAAGGAGATTAATCATGGAAACAGTAGTATTATTAATTTTGATTTCAATTATTGGCGTCTTTCTTTTTCAAAAAATCTTACCTGCAAAAGGGATTACACATATGACAACCTCAGATTTAAAAAAACTGAAAGACAAAGGGAAATACGAATTTGTGGATGTTCGTACTCCTTCAGAATATAAAGGGAATCACATTAATGGATTTAAAAACATTCCCGTACATGAATTAAAGCAGCGGGTACATGAATTAAACAAAGAGAAAGAAGTGATAGTCATCTGTCAAAGTGGAATAAGGAGTAACACAGCAGCAAAAATATTAAAAAAAATGGGTTTTCCTAAAGTAACCAACGTAAAGGGAGGCATGTCTTCTTGGATGTGACAGATGTAATTAAAAGGAGGGGAATAAGGAAGGGGAGAGATGACACCTTCAGAATAACTTGAATTACTTCGTTTCGATGTAGTTAAAATGTCAGGCGGAATTATCCAGTGGGATGAGAAAGTATTAATACTTTAGGAGGGTATGTATGATTAATACAGATAAAATTCTGGACGCAAAAGGACTGGCATGTCCCATGCCTATTGTAAAGACGAAACAAATAATGAATGAGCTTTTACCAGGGGAAGTATTAGAAGTTCAGGCAACAGATAAAGGGTCAACTGCTGATTTAAAAGCTTGGACAGAGCGAGTTGGTCATCAGTATATTGGAACAATAGATGAGGGAAATAGTCTAAAGCATTATGTGCGGAAGGCTAGTAAATCGGAAGAAAAAAAAGAAACAACTTATAAGGATATTGTATCAAATGATGAATTACTTGAGCAGATTCAATTAAACAACAAGTTAGTAATAGTGGATGTTCGTGAAGAAGCGGAATATACTTTCAATCATATCCCAGGAACATTATCCATTCCCATAGGAGAGTTAACGAATCGACTTCATGAATTAAACGGGGAAGACAATATCTTTCTAGTTTGTAGAACGGGTAATCGAAGTGATTTAGCAGCGCAACTATTAGTGGAAAACGGCTTCAAAAAAGTAAAGAACGTAGTACCGGGAATGAGTGCATGGAATGGTCCAATGGAGAGTGGTGTTTAAAAGAAAATGTTAAATCTCGGTGGACATTAAAATAATGGTATGAGGGATTACTATTTTTTTGATTAACTAAATACTATGGGGGGTATTATGGTGTCGGTAAAAGAAATTAGTGCGAAGGATATTGCAAAAAAAGTAATTGAAAAGGACCCGCTTTTTATACTAGATGTTCGGAATGAAAGTGACTTTCAGGACTGGAAAATAGAAGGAGAAAGTATTACCCACCTCAATGTTCCATACTTTGATCTATTGGACGGAGTGGACGGGATACTTGATAAAATTCCTATCGATAAAGAAGTCCTTGTAGTCTGTGCTAAAGAAGGTTCATCTCTTATGGTGGCGGAAATGTTATCGTCAGAAGGAATAGATACAGCATACCTTAAAGGGGGTATGAAGACATGGAGTGAACATTTGGAACCGGTGAAAATAGGGGATTTATCTGATGGCGGGGAATTGTACCAATTTGTTCGGCTTGGGAAGGGTTGCTTATCGTATATGGCAGTGTCCAACAGGGAGGCAGCAGTCATTGATTCCATTAGGACGGTAGAGGTCTACTTGGATTTTGCCGAAAAAAAGGGAGTAAAGATAACCCAAGTTATGGATACTCATCTGCATGCTGATCACATTTCCGGAGGTAGAAGGATAGCGGAAAAGACAGGGGCTACTTATTGGCTCCCGCCAAAGGATGCAGAAGAAGTACAGTTTTCCTACGAGCCATTAAAGGATGGAACTAGTATTAACATTGGAAATACGACCTTGGCTATTCAATCTTTGTATACTCCAGGTCATACAATCGGTTCCACATCATTTGTGGTCGATGATCGGTTTTTATTAACTGGTGATATTCTTTTTGTGGATTCGATAGGTCGTCCTGACCTAGCTGGATTAGCTCAGGATTGGGTCGGAGATTTAAGGGAAACACTTTACCGTCGATATAAAGAACTTTCTGGAGAGTTACTTGTTCTTCCCGCCCATTTTATGATCATGGAAGAATTAAATGGAGATGGAAGTGTATCAGCCAAGCTAGAAGAATTATTTGCAACAAATCACGGATTAAATATGGAAAAGGAAGAGGAATTTCGCAATTTAGTAACTGAAAATCTGCCACCGCAGCCAAACTCCTATCAAGAAATCCGGAAAACAAATATGGGTAAAGTGAGCCCGGACGAAGAAGAACAACGGGAAATGGAGATTGGTCCTAACCGGTGTGCCGTCCGTTAACAAATAGACAAGAATTAGACAAGGACCTGGTCCCGCACAAATTTATGACAATTTAGAAATCTGTCACTATATTGTGCGGGACCAGGTCCGTGAATTCCAAGTGATTCTATTCTACGTGTACGAATTTAATTCACTAATAAGCAGTTCAAACTGATTCGGATCTTCAAATCGATTAGGGTTCCAATTTGCCTGAATCCAATCTCGGAGTTCTGTTGGTGTTTCAAAAAATTCTCCGGTCGTGTCGGCATTCCTCAACATGTATCTTCCGTTATCTTCATCGATAGTAACTTCACATGGTAGTGCCCCATCCTTCGCCTTAATTTCAAACTCCATCCTTTTACCATCTCCTTGTGTCTTGTGTCTTGGCTTTGGCTTCTTTACTTAAAATAGTTTGCAAATATTCACCACAAAATACACCTCTTTATTCAAAAATTTACAAACTGATAGAATCTACGATAATTATTTTTTCAAAAATAAAAAAAAGGTGTAACATTATTTAGGTGCAGACGTTTAAATTAGGAAGGGAGGGGCGGAATGAAGAAGGACACAAAGCAGGATGAGTTGGAACAAATCTATTTAATATTCGCCAAACCCCTTTATTTTTACCTTCTAAAACTGACGGGATCCCATCATACAGCGGAAGAATTGGTCCAGGAAACTTTTTATCGTGCCACATTGTCCCTTGATTTGTTTCATGAGCAGGAAGTGAAAAGCTGGCTATTTAAGGTAGCCCGAAATGCTTATATGGATGAATGGAGGAAGCGGAAGCGGTGGAAATGGGTTTCCTTTTTCGAACAGGTGATTGATTCAAAGGAATTTCTTAGTCCTTATGGAATACCTGAGGAGGATTTAGCAGAAAAAGAAAAATTAGGGGAGGTTAATGATGTCTTGGAACTTCTCCCTGAACAATACCGATCTATTCTGTACTTGCGGGAGCATGAGGAATTTTCCTACGAACAGATTGGAGAAACATTAGAGCTGTCGGGAGATCAGGTGAAAATAACTCTCTACCGGGCAAGGCAAAAATTTAAGACACTTTCACAGCGGATGGGCAAAACCTTTTAAAGATACAGTGATACATTAATATGACATTACAGTAGGGGTGGAGTGATACTAGTGGAATGGAATGAAGAAAAGGCACAACAAATACTAAAAAAGCATAAAAACCGTTTTTCATTGAGGCTTTCGTTTAAAATAATTCGCGTAGGCGTATCGATCCTGTTTCTTCTTTGGATTTATCTATTAATTTTATCAATCGTTTATCACACTAGTACGGTTAGTGAACGGAATATATTTATACAGAAACTGGCTATCGACTGGACAGATGCGGAATATACAACGGATATTGGGCTTTGGGATGGAGACGCAGATATTTCTCCGTTTTTTACACAGCGAATTGAAATCCCTATTGAGCGGCGAATTGGAAAAACAAATTATGTAGTTTCTAATGCCACATTAACGAAACCTGTCATATCAGCTTTTTCCCATTTTGAAATCCAAAGACCATATCCATATGAATCCAATGTTGAAAGGTTTCGATTTTTTCTGCCATATCATCCGGAAACAGGAAAGAATTTGGGAGGGAACCAACCTCATGGTGTTTGGGAGACATTGGAGATGATTCATGAAGGGTACGTGGGAGATTTTGCCTTCTCCACCGATGACTATCATTCACCTGAAGAATTAATAAATTTGCTGGAAGACTATGATCTGGATATCCTTTGGATGCCTTTGTATATGGGAGAATACGATTCTTTCAGTGAGCATGGATATAGTGGAGGAGGTAATTCCATGTCCTTACATCAACAGTGGGGATTATCTGGGGCGAGGGAAGTATCCGAAGATTACATGGGTGGCAGTTTAATAAGAGTTTTGGATGGAGGTTCAGTTGAAGAAAGTAAAGAAGCAATGCTTCAGAATATGGATTTCTTGCTGAAAAACCATAAGAAGAATGCGGAGCAATTACTTGGAACGCAATATCTCCAAGAGCGATATGATTACTTGCATAGTAATGGGTTTCAAGTTTACGGGGCTGTAGTAACGGGACCTGTTAAGGAGTTGTTAAAACTCCGTGAGCAGGAGGGAATTCACAGTTTTTATCTTGGTGAGTTTAAACCATGGAATTGGAGTCAGTAAAATGTATGTGCTATCCCATCTTAGGTAGAGAAAAATAAGTGTATGCATTCACTAATTTTAAATCACAAAATATAAAAAATGAGGCTGGGACATAACTAAAGTGTTTAATTGAAAATCCGAACAATTTTCCGTAGCTAATGATTGCATCGAATATCAGCCCAATCGGATTTTTCATTGATTAAAACACTGTCCCAGCTTCTCAATTTTAGTGATTTAGGACAAATCTTAAATGGATACTATTAACTAAATTGAGCAAATGCGACTAAAGAACCTTTATCGCAGGAAACAAAATTATTTTTTTCATAAAAGTGTCTCACATCAGGAGCTTCTTCGGTCAATAGAACTTTTTGACGGACATTTTTATACTTTTCCAGGATTTGTTGAATTAGTTGAGTTGCGATACCTTGATTTTGATACTCATTTAATACAAGTATATCTTGTATATATATTATTGTTAGTCCATCTCCAACAACACGAATTAATCCCACTAATTCTTTTCCGTTCCAAGCAGATATTACTTCTAAAGACCGTGAAATTGATTGATGTAAAACTTCTAAATCCTGTGTATATGCATACCACTTTACATCATTATATAATCTTTCTAATTGTTCTCTACTAATATCATTATTGTTATTAAACGTTATCGACATTTATAACCCTCCTCAAATTTTTATTTTGTTGAGGATTTTCGTAATCTTTCCACTGTCTTATACCTCCTTTCAATTAGTTCTCTAGTTGTATACTATTTCCAATCACCTTCACCATAGTCCCGTTTTAATGGTTGACAATTGAGTATCCAAAAAACTCCCCTTCAACTAGTCGCCCGGTTTGCTTATCAGAAGCAACTTCTTGTGCTATCACTCTCCGCTAGTGAATGAACTTCCTTTGTGTCTTTGCTTAAAACCCCTTATTAAAAGGACAAAGGAGATAATAAGTAAGAGTATACTAAATATAAAAAATCCAATAGCATATGTAGTGATATTTTCTTCGGGTACATTGTCATTTATTTCGAAGGTTAAAAAGTAAACTCCTATACCATCTCCATCAACATCAGTCCCTAGTGACCATAATTCTAATCCTTTGTTAAACGATAAAACGCCAATTAAAATCAGAACACCTACCAATAACCAACGACTTATAGTATTCATTGTGTCACCCTCATCCCTTACTCCTATTTTTTTGAAAAATTCAGTGCCTGAAATTCGAATCAAGTTACATATTAGCTCTTTAATTCAATAAAAAGGAGCATAATTCCTTCTTACACAGGCGAATAGGGACACAAGTGATGTAATCATTGTTCAAATAAAGCAGGTTCTTTAAGTACATAGTTCACAAAATCACATTAATACTGCTATTTATAAAACAAAAAGGCTCTAAGGTAAGAGCCTTTTGAATAGTTTATCTTTTAAATCCACCTTCTGAATGAATAATCTGACCTGTAATCCAATCTGCTTCATCACTCACTAGAAATTTAATTGTTTTTGCAACATCTTTCGGTTCCCCTATTCTACCAAAAGGAAACATCGGTTTTAATTGAGTTTTTATTTCCTCTGTCATCCAGCCCGTATCAGTTGGACCTGGGTTTATTGCATTGACTGTTATACCTAACGGGGCTAATTCAGCAGACAATGTAATGGTTAGAGCATCTACAGCTCCCTTTGTTGTTGCATATGCTAATTCACCAGGCATTGGTCCTTGAAACTGACCCGAAGTAATATTGACTATTCTTCCACCTGATTTCTTATCAAATCTTTGAGCAAATAAACTACTTAGTAGTGTCGTAGCTCGCACATTTACCATGTAATGTTTATCTAAAACTTCGGCAGTTATATTAGAAAAATCGTTGTTAGTTGAGTATGCTGCGTTATTAATCAAAATATCAGGATAACCAAGTTGTTCACATACTGTATCTAAAAGTTTTGCAGGTGCATCATATTGAGTTAAATCCAATTCCATACATGATACTTTCACACCTTTTGTCAATAATTCCTCTTTAAGTTTCAATGGCTCGTTTAAATTAATACTCCATGGCATTTTTTTATCATATTCCGTCCAATAAGTAAAAAAGATATGATATCCCGATTCAGCTAACTCCTTACAAATCGCTGCTCCAATCCCCTTTAGACGGCTTACACCTGTAACTATTACAATTTTATCTTTTAATTCGTTCATAAATATTCCTCCTCTAAATGAGGACGCATTAATAAGAACAACAGGAGATATAATTTTTCCAACTAAAAAAGACAGACACATAGGTCATCCATCCTCAAAAAAATGGGATTTTGAAGTCAAATAATGCAGTCCTTGAATAATTATAGACAGGTAAATAACCCTCATTACTGAGAGTGAATTTAATCCATCCAACACCTAATCATTACAAGTTCGTCCACATTAGAATCTTATCCCCTTTCAATATCTCCATTATCTATATCTTAACAATAAAGGATAAATAATACAAAATTAAATTTAACCCCATGTTAATTCAGTAAAACTTTCCCTAATTATTAGTCGTCTCATTAAAAGCAGGAGTTTCGGAGTAGGAAGAAAAGTCTATCAAATATACATTCTTATTCTTTGAAAAATATTCCCACTGAAAATCCAAGAAAAAGATACGTCTCAAGTCTTAGAAGAAATACTTCTGCGGGCAAATGTTTCCATTTGTTTCCTCCGTTACACTTGATAATGGAAATGAAAGTTAATATTATTCGCTGGAGAATAGAAAGAAGGAGAAAATATGAACTTATTAAAATTTATTGTAAAAAGAAAAGTATTGGTTGGTTTAGTAGCCGTCTTCGTGCTAATTGCAGGCAGTTATGCAATGATGAAACTAGATAAGGAGCTCTTCCCATCCTTGGATTTTGATGGGGCGTATGTGGAAGTAATTGCCGGGGATATGCCTGCCATTGAAGTGGAGCGTAATATTACCGACGTCATTGAAAGTAAACTTCAAGGGGTAGATGGGATTGATCAAATTCAATCATCCTCTTCCATAGGAAGAAGTTCGATTCAAATCATGATGGAGCGTGGTCGTGGAGAAGAACTGATAAAAGAAGTAGAAACGATTGTAAATTCAGAAACAGCCTCCATGAGTGGAATACAGTATGCGGAAACGGGACAGTATGGAACAAATCAGAGTTATGAATTTTTCATGGACCTCTCCGATGGGGATATGAAAGAGATGACGGAGTTTGCAAAGAATGTGCTTGAACCTCGACTAGAAGCTTTGCGGGAAGTGAGGGATGTTTCCCTCCTGGGCACAGAAGAACAAGAAGTAGTAATTGCATTTGATCGGGAAGAAGTTACTAAAAAAGGTTTAGATATCTCACAAGTAGTAGGTATGATCCAACAGGCTAACCAGGAAGTTACAGTAGGAGAATTGAGTGGTGAACAGAATTCCCCTTCCCTTAGATGGAATACAAATTTTGAAACAGTAGAATCTGTTGAGACCATGAAAATCCCAACAGAAGAAGGATTTATCGAACTACAGGATATTGCGTCCGTAAAAGTGGAACCGGTGTCGGGAGGAGTTAACGTCTGGAAGAATGGAACACAAGACTTTATCTTTGTCCAAATTGGTCGAGTGTCTGATGTGACTCAAATTGATATGGCAGAGGCAATCCGTGCTGAAGTGCAGGAGATTGAAAGCGAAGGCCTCGTAAGTGGTTTTAAGATGAACGAGATGGTTGCTCAAGCGGATTATGTTCAAGAATCAATAGAAGGTGTTAGTTCTAACATTCTCATTGGAGCTATTATTGCTGTTGTCATCTTACTCTTGTTCCTAAGAAATATTAGAGCAACGCTCATTGTTGGGTTAGCTATTCCCACTTCCATCTTGCTAACTTTCTTGAGTATGTGGATCTTTGATTACAGCTTTAACATTATTACATTAATAGCCTTAGGACTTGGAATTGGGATGATGGTGGATTCGTCGATTGTAATCCTTGAATCCATTTATCGGAAAAAAGAGGAAGGTCTTGAAAACTTTGAGGCAGTTATTCAAGGGACAAAGGAAGTGGCAACAGCCGTTATCGCCTCCATGTTAACAACGATAGTAGTGTTTGTACCAGTTGGGTTAGTTGGGGGAGAAATGGGCCAATTTATTATCATCCTTTCAGCGGTAGTGGCAATCACACTCATTAGCTCAGTTGTTATTTCCTTCACCTTGATTCCAACATTATCAGAAAAGTTTTTGAGAATAAAGGGAAAAGGGCAGCGGAAAGAGAGCCGATTGATTCGCACCTATAGTACACTCGTCTCCTGGATTGTCCGGAAAAAACGATACAGTTTCGCTGTTATAGCCATTTTCTTTCTCATGTTTGGAAGTTCTCTGTTCCTGGTGAATAAGATTCCAATGGCAATTTTGCCGGATATGTTAAATAGGTATGCGGAAATAGGAGTCAATGTGGACGCGGGGATGTCTGTGGAAGAAAAGGATGCCTTTGTAACGGACATTCACGAATCCCTTTCAGGAATTCAAGATGTGGAAAGTAACTTTATCATGGATAACGGAAATCTCTTCTATGTCATTGTAAACATGACGAAAGAAGATGCCATTACTAGGGATCAAAAAGAGGTTAACGAAGAAATGTTCAGTGCGTTAAGGGCATTAGATGAAAAGTACCCTGTTAATGGAGTGTTCAGTGCCATGGAAGGGGGAGGAGGATACCCTGTCCAAGTAAACATTAAAGGGGAGAACTTTGAGCAACTTCAGACGATTGCAGCAGATTTTATAGAAGAATTGAACAGTATTGAAGGAATAGTAGGGACAAATAACTCTATTGAACGTACGTCTACAGAAGAAATGATCGTTTTCAAAGAGGATGAGATAGAAGACGCCGGTTTATCTGTCATGCAAGTCAAACAAGTGTTAGAGCAAGCCTTTATGGATATGCCTGTTGGTGAAATGAAGTTGGAAGATGAGACAGTACCCATGTTAGTCAAGTGGGATAGTTCCATTGAAAGAAAAGGGGATTTACTGGACTTATCGATTCCCACATTCACCGGAGAAAAAGAATTGACCGACTTTATTGAATTAAGAAGTGTTTCCACACCAAATGAAATAAGACATGTTGACGGCGAACGCTACGTCACTATCTCCGCAGATATTGAAGGAAGAGATCTTGGCGCCATTAATCGAGATGTTCAAAGTGTCATAGATGACTTTGAGGCACCGGTTAATTACAGTGTTGCAGTGGCAGGGGATTTAGAGCAACAGCAGGAAATGATGATGGAAATGGTACTCGTTCTTGCGATTGCAATCTTCCTGGTGTACTTTGTCATGGCCGTTCAATTTAACCATTTGATTCACCCGATTATCGTTATGTCGGTTATACCAATGACCATCGTTGGGGTTATCGCCGGTTTATTTATTACACAGCGTGAACTTAGTTTGTTATCTGCGATGGGTGTCATTATGTTAATCGGTATCGTCCTAAACAATGCCATCTTATTAATCGACCGTACGAATAAACTGCGCCTGGAAGGGTATGACGTGAAAGACGCATTGATTGAAGCTGGGAAAAATCGAATACGGCCTATTTTCATGACGACGTTAACAACTGCAGGGGGAATGCTTCCATTAGCATTGGCGACAGGGACTTCTGGAAATTATCAAGGACCGATGGCAACAGTCATCATCTCAGGATTATTATTTGCCACCTTGATTACATTGGTGCTTATTCCAGCCGTTTACCGTTTATTTACTGCAACAGGAACTGGAATGACGAAATTATTCACCAAAAAAGGTGATAAAAAAAATGTCCAGAAAAAGGATGAAGAAAAACAGTCCATTGCCGCAAGTTAATTGTTCATGTCATTTAATCTTAACGTAATAAAAATTAGAATTAATCCACCCGGACGTACTTTCGGGTGGATTTTTTAATATGAAAGAAAGAGTAAGTTTTTTTAAACTCAGTCTAGGCTACTCAATTGTTCAGAAACGGTTCAAAGTGGACAATAGGAGCAGTAAATCAGTTTCATTTGTCCCAAAAACACCACAATGTGGACGGATAATATGTCCTGCGAATCAGTTACAATTGTCCCCAACCAACACTAAAGGTGGAAAGCAGGGCAGAACAGATGATATTCTTTTAGAAGATCTTTTCGCAAACTTTGTTGTTTTAAGAAAAGCTAGGAGAAGTAAAAGGCGGCGACACCAGCGACGAGCATATCCCCATGAATCAGCAACGAGTTGTCTCGACGGACAAGACGTCCTATATCGGGCATGTCACAGGACGTGACGTCTTGCCCGATGGACGGATAAGCTACAGAGCAACGTTTTTAGAGGAAGAGACAGGAAAGCGAGGTGAAGCCCCCGCAGACACGGTTTTCGTCGAGAGAGGCTGAGAAGGATTTCGGTCAGAAGCTGGAGCAACTTGTTCCCGAACGAGAAGATCGAGAAGGGTTTCGGTCAGAAGCTGTCTCAAGTTGTTCCCGAACGAGAAGGTCGAGAAGGATTTCGGTCAGAAGTTGGAGCAACTTGTGCCCGAACGAGAAGGTCGAGAAGGATTTCGGTCAGAAGTTGGAGCAACTTGTTCCCGAACGTGGAGGCCGAGAAGTGTTTCGGTCAGAAGCTGGAGCAACTTGTTCCCGAACGTGGAGGCCGAGAAGTGTTTCGGTCAGAAGCTGGAGCAACTTGTTCCCGAACGAGAAGGTCGAGAAGGATTTCGGTCAGAAGATGACAGCAACTTGTTCCCGAACGAGAAGGTCGAGAAGTGTTTCGGTCAGAAGCTGTCTCAAGTTGTTCCCGAATGAGGAGAACGAGAAGTGTTTCGGTCAGAAGATGACAGCAACTTGTTCCCGAACGGGGAGGCCGAGAAGTGTTTCGGTCAGAAGATGACAGCAACTTGTTCCCGAACGAGGCTGTTTCTTCCTCTACTAGTAAAGCTTTGTAGTGTATTCGTCGAAACAAATCCCAGTGGATTCGACGAAGCAACCCTCTTTGAGGCCGTGCCCGCCGGCAAAGAAGACACTGCAAAGAATGAGCAGATGTCGCACTTGTGCCAGTGGTGAAAGGGAGTGAATTTCGCAAAAATCAACATTGAACGATAACAGAGCATAGAAAATATAACTTTGGCAGCAACTTTCTCGGAAAAGTACTAAATTGTTAACAAATTATGGTTTTTTGAAACCTATAATCCTCCCAATCCGTCTATACTAGATATAAGTTAAAGAAATAAGGACGGTTACACGAAACTTTTCATATGAGGATGATAGAAAATGGATCAAAGAATACTCGATATCCTTGAGCAATTAACACTTGAAGAAAAAGCTGGACTTTGTTCCGGGGCAGATATGTGGAACACTAAATCTGTTGAACGGCTTGGAATTCCTTCCATTATGGTTTCGGATGGGCCACATGGTCTTCGAAAACAACCGGATGGAATGGACAATTTCGGACTTCACCACAGTTTACCTGCAACTTGTTTTCCAACAGCCAGTGCATTGGGGTCAAGTTGGAATCCTTCCCTCATTCGGGAAGTGGGAGAGGCTATTGCACAAGAATGTCTGACACAAGGAGTTTCAGTTCTATTAGGTCCTGGTATTAATATTAAGCGTAATCCCCTTTGCGGGAGGAACTTTGAATACTATTCAGAAGACCCGTATCTTACTGGAGAAATGGCAACTGCATTTATTAAAGGTGTCCAATCAAAAGGAATCGGTACATCCATCAAACATTTTGCGGTTAACAACCAGGAGAACTACCGTATGACAATCGATGCAGTCGTTGATGAGAGGGCCTTACGGGAGATATATTTATTAGGTTTTGAGATGGCAATAAAAGAAGCGGAACCCTGGACAGTCATGTGTGCTTATAACAAAGTCAACGGCACTTACGCCAGTGAAAATAAAAAACTTTTAACAGATATACTGGAAACAGAATGGAACTATGATGGTATGGTGATGTCTGATTGGGGTGCAGTGAATGATAGAGTGGAAGGAGTACAATCTGGTCTTCATTTGGAAATGCCAGGTGGGGGATTAGACAATGATAAAAAAATTGTTGAGGCTGTCAAGAATGGCACCATGTCTATGGAAGTACTAGATAAAGCGGTAGCAAAGTTGCTCCAACTCATTCTTAATGGGGAATCAAATAAAGATACGAAGGCGTCATTTGATCAAGAGTCTCACCATCAATTAGCTATAAAAGCAGCAAAGGACTCTGCGGTCTTATTAAAAAATGAAAATGGCATCCTTCCGTTAACGAAAGATAAAAAGAAGTACGCCTTAATAGGTGATCTTGCCGTTCACTCTCGATACCAGGGAAGTGGAAGTTCCCTCATTAACCCAACGATGATAGATAGTGTATATGATGCTTTCACTGAAAAGGGAATTGACTTTCAATATGCTAAGGGATACGACAGGATAGATGGAAAAACAGATTTGGATCTCGTTTACGAAGCAGTGGAGCAAGCAAAGGATTCAGATGTTGCTATTATTGTAGCTGGATTACCGGCACTTGCAGAATCGGAAGGCTTTGATCGAGATCATATGAAGTTACCCCTTAACCAAACGGAATTAATTAAAGAAATTTCAGCCGTTCATGACAATGTTGTCATCGTACTCGTTGGTGGGGCACCGGTAGAAATGCCTTGGATTAGTGAAGTGAGAGGTTTGTTAAATTTATATCTCGCAGGACAAGGAATTGGAAGTGCAGCCGTTGATTTATTATTTGGGATCCATAATCCTAGCGGAAAACTGGCAGAAACTTTCGGGAAGACGTATGAAGATTATCCATCTGCATCTTATTTTCCAGAAGGGCCAGCTACAGTGGAGTATCGGGAAAGTATTTATGTGGGATATCGCTATTTTGATACGGCGAAAGTAGAACCGCTATTTCCATTTGGGTATGGATTATCGTACACCACTTTCCGTTTCTCAAATCTTGTTTTATCCGAAAGAGAAATAGATGAAAATGGTACACTTGAAGTGAGCGTTAATGTAACCAATAGTGGGGACCGTCCTGGTGCGGAAGTGGTCCAATTATATGTAAAAGATACTACATCCCACGTCTTTAAAGCAGAGAAGGAATTGAAAAGGTTTCAAAAAGTATTTTTACAACCTGGTGAAACCGTTACGTGTCAATTTGAATTGGACAGAAGAGCGTTCTCCTTTTATAACGTGGATATGGAAGATTGGTGTGTTATAAGTGGAGAGTACGAGATACTGATTGGCTCGTCCAGCAGAGATATCTTTGAACAGTCAATCGTTAAAGTATTGGGCAAGGAGTTTCAAATGCCATATGAGGGAAAGAATATCCCTTCTTTCTTAACACCTCCGTACCCTTTTAAAGCTCAAGACAGGGAGTTTGCCATTGTCTACGGGAAGTCCTTACCTAGTAAGGCAACCTTTCCAGGAGAGGAATTTTCATATGATTCAACTTTAAAGGAAATCTCCAGTACATTTGTTGGAAAAAAAGTTCATGATGCAATTATTAAACAAATAACTCGGCCTTATCGTGAAATGGAAGATGAAAATGCAGTGGTTTCAAAGAATATGATGAAGAAAATGATTCCAAATCATCCGTTGAGAAGTCTAGCCATATCCAGTAATGGTGCTCTAACCTTTGGAATGTTGGATGGGTTACTTCTAATTTTAAATCGAAAACGAATTAAGGGAACAGGGAAACTTATCAAAGAAACAATTAGAAATAAGGTTCAGTAACTTGTGTTCAAGTAGTATTTGTTGCAGAACATTAAAAATAGTAATCCTAAAGTATGAATTTCTATAAAAATCTTTGTTTTTCATCATTTTTAACAAGGAAAAACGTAGTGGGAATCGTATTAGTATAATACCGAATCTCACTGCGTTTCTTTGTATCTTCGCAAATAGGAGGAAAAATAATGAAAAATCCATCCATTGACTATGAACCGATATTTAAATATGCGTTTGATAATGCAGCTATTGGTATGGCAATTGCAAGTTTGGACGGGAGAGCTATTAAAGTAAATGCGAAGATCAGTGAAATTTTAGGATATTCGGAAGAAGAACTAAAGGAAATGACTTTTGAAAAATATACACACCAAGATGATTTAGAAAGAAACGTACAGCTTATTCAAGAAGTGTTAACGGGAATAAGGGATTCCTATGAGATGGAAAAACGAATTCGTCAGAAAAATGGTAAATATAAATGGATATCTGTTCGAGTTTCTTTAGTAACCGACGAATCGGGACAACCTAAATTTTTTATTTCTCAAACGAAAGATATTACAGACGAAAAAAGGATAGAGTTAAAGCTACATGAAATTGATCGGCAAAACCAAATGATAGCGGATCACTCCCTCGATATCATTGCAATACATAACCGGGATGGACGATGTCAGTTTATCTCTTCTGCTTGTAAAACTTTATTGGGGTATGAACCAGAAGAACTTATAGGGAAATCATGTTTTGCTTTTTGCCATCCGGAAGACCAAAAATACATTCAAAGACATATTAGGGAGATATCAAAAGGTAAAAATATATCCCCTTTACTTTATCGTGTGAGAAGAAAAGACGGGGAGTACCGATGGTTGGAAACAACTGCCAAAGGAATCGTTAATGACACTGGAAAAATGATAGAGATCCTCTCTTTTACAAGAGATATTACAAGGAGGAAGCAATCAGAATTACTACTTAAGGAGAGTGAAATTCGTTATAAGTCACTTTTTGACTATCATCCTGATATGATTTTTTCAATGGATCTAATGGGGTATTATACATCCATAAACCATGCTTTTCAAAAGGTATTGGGTTATAAGGAACAGGAGATATTACATGGGAAATTCAGTTTTTTAGATCTGTTTTCTGAAGATTTTGTTGAACAAGCGAGGTTCCATTTTAATTTGGCCGCAAGCGGTATTGTCCAACGATTTGAAGCGACTGCTCTTAATAAAAATAAAAAACCGATTGTGTTTGATGTTACTAATATTCCTATTATCGTAGATGGAAAAGTGGTAGGGGTCTATGGAATTGCCAGGAATATAAGTTACCGGAAACAAGCGGAAAAGAATTTAAAGGAGACAAAAAAACAACTGGAATCTTTCATAGATCATAATATAGATCCCATATTGATTTTTAACAAAGATGGATTTCTGGTGAAGGTGAACGAAGCTTTTGAAACCACTTACGGATGGAAAGGTTATGAACTATTAGGCCAAACTTATTTTTCATTGCCGTTTATTCCATTGGAAGAATTGGATGGTGTGGAAAACTATATTCAGAGAATCAAACAAGGTTCTAAAATTAAAAAAATGGAAACAAAACGTCTGAAAAAAGATGGAACCCTCATCAGTGTGGATGCGTCGGGATTTCCGATTCGGGATGAAGAAGGAGGACTCATCGCCTGGGCAATTATTTTAAGGGATATATCTGATGCAAAGTTAGCGGAAGAGATGATGATTAATTCGGAGAAACTGTCCATTGCTGGCCAATTAGCAGCTGGCATTGCACATGAAATTCGCAATCCAATGACTGCTATCAAAGGGTTTATTCAATTGATGAGACCGGAATACACCACGAAGAAACAGTACTTTGATATTATTACAGCTGAAATCGAGCGGATTGAAACGATCGTTAGTGAGCTGCTCATATTATCAAAGCCTCAAGAGCTTAACTACACAAAGACTGACATTCTCCTGTTACTATCTGAGATTACTACTCTCCTAAAAACACAAGCTATATTAAAAAACGTAGAAATTATTGGAGAATATACTTCAACCCCAATCTATATTTACTGTGAAAAAAATCAGATTAAACAAGTTTGTATTAATATTATAAAAAACGGAATTGAAGCTATGCCTGATGGCGGGGAAATTCGAATACAGGTTAAAAAAGAGAAAGATGGGGTTATTCTATCATTTTTAGATGAAGGTGTAGGTATCTCAAAGGAATTGTTGGAGAAACTTGGAGAACCATTCTACACTACGAAGGAAAAGGGTACAGGACTAGGGTTTATGGTCAGTAAAAAAATTATAGAAAATCATGGTGGCAACATAAAAGTGTCAAGTGAACTTGGAAAAGGTACAACAATAGAAGTGTACTTGCCAAGTCACAGAAAAAAATAACGCTATGATGTTAAGAAAGGGAGATGACGTTGAAAATAAAGGATCGGTTACATATTCTTCAGGACATTTTTTCATCTCCATTTCAAAGGGAGAGATACCTTCGACTTATTCAGCAGTATTTCCGTGACATTAAAATTAGTCACCGAACAAAAGATCTGTTTTTGCATGAAAAGTTTAATAAATTAATTTCAGACTGTGAGGTTTTAGGGAAGTGTGAAGATAGAACGGGGTTAAAGATGGCTTTCCTTTCTATAAAACTTGCACAGGGAGCAGAATTAAACAGTCTTGCTCAATCTATCCTACGAAAATTTATCGCTATCATTGTAAGGGAGGAATCCTGCAATGTTGCAATCATTGCCATTCACTCAGAAGAGGAGCAAACGTGGGAGTTTTCTTTCGCGAAACAACAATCCGCGGGAAGGGGCTTGCAGTCTATTAAACTAGTTTCTTTTTCAGTAGGCAAAAATGTTCCTTCCTACACTTTCCATCATCTTCGTGAAGCATTTTTGTCCAGTGACGTATCTGTTTTGGAACTGGAAAACCTTTTTTCGGTGGAACAGTTGGAGAAGGATTTTTTGGAACTCTACATAGAGAAGGTTAGTCAACTCACCGAGTACATAGACAGAAGAACGTGTAGTGAGGGGAACAGGAGCACTCCCATAAAGATGCAAAACTCTGCACACATTGCACAAGCAATAAGTAGAACCGTTCTTTTCCATTACTTTGATCCGCAAGAAAGAATTACCCTTAAGCAACGGATTCAACAATGCTTAGAAACCCAAGAATCGAACTTTTTCAATGATGTTTTTCTTCCTTGCTATATGGATTGCCAGTATAAGAATAAAGAAGGGATCCCTTCTTTATTGGTGCCGAATGAATGGTTTTCAACTAGTGGAAAGAAAGACAATGATCTCGGTAATAATGGAGAAGGACTAGTGGATTTATTTAATAAATTTAAATTTACGATGAGGGAAGGGGAGCCGTTAGACCATGAGGTTGCAGTTCATCCCGGACTATTGGGGAAGGTTTTTGAAATGTCCCTTGATACGAGTGACCGAATAAATAAAGGTGTTTACTATACCCCGAAGGAAATGGTCCATTATATGTGCAAAGAGAGTCTAATTGTTTATTTATCTACACGGGTAGCTCTTTCGCGAAATGTTCTGGAATACTTAATTTATGACGGAGACCATTTACGATTGGAATACTATCATCAACACAAATACGATGATCTTATTTTAAATTATGCCAAGGAAATAGATAATGCCCTTAAAGAAGTGAAGGTGGCAGATCCAGCGGTTGGTTCAGGAGCATTTCCCATCGGCATGATCAGTGAGATTACTAAAGCAAGAATGATAGTAACAGAGTATATTGTCGAATCAGAAAAAATGAAGGGAACGACGTTGGATACATTTCAAAAAGGCAGGTCACCTTATAACCTCAAAATGGAGGTTATAACTAATGGGATTTATGGGATAGATATTGATAGAAACGCCATTACTATCGCTAAAAGAAGAGTGGAATTTTCCTTGTTAATGGAGAAAAATATGAGGCATGTGGATAATCAAAAATGGTCACTCTCCAGTACAAAAATACATATGGAAGTGGGAGACAGTCTTGTTGAAGGGATATCTTGCAATCGATCAAAGAACCTATTACTGGAAACCGGTGAATTTGATATCGTTATTGGCAATCCCCCATATATTGACTCCGAAACAATGGTGCTACAAGGGTTAAAGGGGTATCGTGAAAGCATCTCACGCAAATATAAAATGACGAAAGGAAATTGGGATATTTACATCCCTTTTTTTGAAATGGGTTATAAGTTGTTGGCAAAGGGTGGGTCCTTACTTTATATTACTCCCGATAAGTGGATATCAAAATCATTTGGCAAGGAACTGAGAACTCAATTGACTGCATATTTTTATAGTTTGTTAACGGTTGGAAGGGAGGTATTCCCAACTGCAAAAGTGGATTCTGTTGTCACTCACATTACGAAAAATCCAGTGGATGAAATTCGAATCTATGAACTCCGAAACGGAAACATTGAATTCAAAAATACGGTTAATAAACAAATACTATCAGAACCATATTCATTAGATGTGATATTCTCTGATTCCATTGATTTATTAATGAAGTTGGAAAAGGGCTCCATGCTGGTCGGAGAAATTTATACATGTGAAAATGCCTGTGCTACAGCGGATGCATACAAACTGAAGGAAATCATAAAAGACCTTTCAGATGAAACGGAATTTCATAAAGACACCCATATGAAAATAGTTAACACGGGAACAATAGGTAAATATGTTTCTAAATGGGGATTACAGCCAATGACGTATTTAAAAGGGAAATATTCCTTTCCTGTGGTGGAAAAAGTTCAATTTTTAGAATGGTTCCCGAATTCTTACTCGAAGAAATCTATGGGACCAAAAATACTTATCAAAGGGTTATCTTTACTTGATGCATGCTTCGATGAAGATGGTTCGGTAATCCCGGGTAAATCCACTATGATGATTACTGGAGAAAATCTGGATAAGCTAAAGTTTCTTCTCGGATTTATTAACTGTTCCATTGCAATTTTTTATATAAAACAAAAGTATGCATCATCCAGTTATAATGGTGGAATAAACTTCACAAAGGAAATGATTAACAGGCTTCCTATGAGGGAAATATCACCACAAGAAGAAAAAGCCGTTATATCACTAGTTGATCAAATTATAAAAGAGAAACGGAACAATCATATGGCTGAAATTACCCATTATCAAGAGGCAATTAATAAACTGTTTTATAAAAACTTTCAATTAACAAATGAGGAAATAAATCAAATGGAGGGGGAATAAACGATGGCAGAAATTAAATATGAAATTAAGCAAAACCTTGGAATTGTATCAGAAGGGGCTAAAGGCTGGACGAAAGAATTAAATCTTATAAGTTGGAATGGCAGGGAAGCGAAATATGATTTACGAGATTGGGCAGCAGATCATCAAAAGATGGGGAAAGGGGTTACCTTATCCACAGAGGAATTAAGAACATTAAAAGAAATTTTAAATGGGATGGATGAGTTACAGTAGAGCACGAAACGTTGGAGAACATCAAGGATAGGACGCTTACTGCAAAACTTTATTACAGTATCGTGTAAAAATATTTTGTGAAATGGTTGACAGTTGGTGAAATGACGTGTAAATTATGTATTAACCATTAATTCAAATAAAATAACATGTTTTCTTATCAAGAGAGGTGGAGGGACTGGCCCTGCGAAACCTCGGCAGCAGACGGAAATGAGGTACTGTGCCAACTCCAGCAAGCAGAATGCTTGAAAGATAAGAAGAGAGTAAAGCTGTCTACTAACCCTCTTCTTATCATTAAGAAGTGGGTTTTTATATGTATCAAAAGAAAAATTTCATATTTGCACCTAGATTTCTTATCGAGAGAGGTGGAGGGACTGGCCCTACGAAACCTCGGCAGCAGACTGAAACGAGTACTGTGCCAACTCCAGCAAGCGGAATTTGCTTGAAAGATAAGAAGAGCTTTGAGATGAAACACATCCAACCTCTTCTTATGCACAAGAAGAGGTTTTTCTCATTGTTCAACTATAAATCATAGTAAAAAGATGTATTTTATCAGATTTAAGAGGAATCGAAAACGATAACAGAGTCAAACATTGGAGATAATCTATTTATGAAAGGGAAGTAAAAATATAGGAAAAACCTATGCAAAACAAATATAAAACCACATATATTAAGATCAACAAAACATATAACGGAAATAAAACCAAAATAAACATGTAAGAATCCAAAAAAATCATTGAGAAACATAGAATGACGTGATACTATTTAGCTAAGTCCATGAAAACGTTTTACACCCTGCAGTTACTGGGTTTTGATGTGTTTGATTCTAGTGATCTGACCTAGTAATCTCAGGTAATAATAAATTTACGAAACTATGAAAAAGGGGAGAAGGAAAATGAAAGGTATTTTAAAATTAACAACCGTTTTAGCGCTTGTTTTAACACTTCTGTTAACAGCGTGCTCTTCTGGAGACGAAGATACAGCACAAGGTGGAAATAGTGATGTCTCATTAGATGGTGTTCCTGAAGTATTCACTGATGGTGAAACTCGTATCAAAGTGATTCGTAAAATTGGCGGTGACGATCATACAGCTCAATTTTTAGCAGGGGCAAAAGAAGAAGGGGAAGCATTGGGCTTTACAGTCGATGTATTTACTGCAAATGGAGATACTGCAGCTTTCCATGATGCCATTGCTCAGGCGATCCAAGAAGAGTATGACGGATTAATAATCTCACATGGTGATGACGATGCAACCGTGGAAGCTGTACAGGAAGCGGTTGATAAAGGGATTAAAGTAGTTACATTTGACTCTGTTGACGGGTTAGCAGATATCGACGGTGTTACATTAACTTCTCAAGATGACGCAGCATTAGCTACATTAGCATTAGATCAATTGGTGGAAGACTTTAATGGAGAAGCCAACATTGCCTACCTTTGGGTAGATGGATTCCCACCTATGGTTCGAAGAAATAATGTGTATGTCCAAGTGTTAGAAGATAATCCTGGAATTCAAGAGTTAGAAAGATTTGGTGTGGCAGCAGCAGATACATCAGTTCAAACACAAAACGCTGTTGCAGCAATGTTAAATAAGCACCCTGAAGGAACATTAGATGCCATTTTCGCAACTTGGGACGCATTCGCAATTGGTGCAGCAAGAGCCATCGAAGAAGCGGGCCGTGATGAAATTACGATTTACGGGATAGATGTTTCTAATGCAGACTTGGAGATTATTCAAAGGGAAGGAAGTTCATGGAAATATACTGCTGCCGTGGATCCGAAACTAATTGGTTCAGTTAATTTGCGTATATTGGCGAAGAAGTTAGCTGGAGAAGAAACACCTCAATTCTATGATTTAGAAGCAACACTTATCTCACAAGAACAATTACAAGAATCAGATAGTGCAGTAAATATGGTTAACTTGGCAGACATTATTCCAGGTTGGGGGCAAACAGATGCCTTTGAAGAAGACTGGATGACTACGCTGAAAGAATATCATCAATAAATCGAAAAGACATGGAAAGCAGCACTCCTTAGTTTGGAGTGTTTGCTTTCATTCCTTCATTATACTTAGCTTGTGGAAGAAAGGCGGAGAGCTGGATGGTTAAATCTAGATTGGAAATGAAAAATATAAGTATTGAATTTCCAGGTGTAAAGGCTCTTGATGATGTGAATTTTTCTACTACTACGGAATCTGTCCATGCATTAATTGGTGCGAATGGAGCAGGGAAATCCACTTTGATGAAAGTTCTTTCCGGTGCATATGACCACTATACTGGAGATATTTTTATAGACGGAGCAAAAGTACATATTCGTTCCCCGAAAGAAGCCCAAAACTATGGAATTCAGATTGTTTATCAGGAAGTGGATACGGCCCTTGTTCCTTATTTAACGGTAGGGGAAAACATTATGTTGATTGACACTGTCAGTAATATGGGGAAAAAACAGTTTATGAATTGGAACAGGATTCATAAGAGGGCACAGGAAATATTAGAGAGTATGAACATTCATGTCCCTTCGAAAAAACTAGTAAGTGAGTTAACCTTGGCGGAAAAACAGATGGTCCTTATTGCCAGATCCGTTTCTCAAAAATGTAGATTCCTTATTTTAGATGAACCAACAGCACCACTTAGTTTTTCAGAAACGGAAGAATTGTTCCGTATTGTAAGAGATTTAAAACAAAATAATGTGGGAGTCATTTTCATTTCCCATCGTCTTCCGGAACTCTTTGAAATCTGTGATGAGATTACGGTCATGAGGAATGGGAAATTCATTAGTAAAGAACAGATTAAAGAGACAAGTATTAATACTGTCGTGGAATACATGTTAGGTGAAAAATTAGAAGAGCAGTTTCCGAAGTATCACATTAATATTGGAAATACAGTCCTGGAAGTGAAGGGACTTAACGATAAAGAAAAAATTAAGGATATAAATCTCCATGTGAAGGCAGGGGAAATCGTTGGACTAGCCGGATTAGTGGGGGCAGGAAAAACTGAATTTTGTAAAGCGCTGTTTGGGGCGTCGAAAAAGGTTTCAGGCGAAGTGTTGATCAACGGAAACACTTTAAAAATCAACTCTCCATATGACGCGGTTTTAAATGGTTTGGCACTAGTTCCTGAAGAAAGGAGAAAAGAAGGAATCCTAGTTCAGGAAACAGTAGCTACGAATCTATCCGCAGCAAACATTAATAAATTCACAAAGATATTCAGTTTCTTAGATTTTAAAAAGGAAAAGACATCAGCACAAGAATTGATTAAGAGTCTCGGAATTAAAACCCCTGCAGAAACAACAAGAGTTCAAAATTTATCAGGTGGAAATCAGCAAAAGGTTGCCATTGGGAAATGGCTCATTTCAGATGCAGAGGTTTATGTTTTTGACGAACCCACAAAAGGTGTTGATGTAGGTGCTAAAAAAGACATTTTTGAACTCATTGCAGAATTGGCAAAGAGAGGAAAAGCCGTCATTTATGCCTCTTGTGAATTAGCCGAGATTATAGGAATTACAGACCGAATTTATGTTGTCTATGACGGGGAAGTGGCTAAGGAAGTGGAAACGAAAGACACGACAGAAGAAGAACTTTTATTTTATTCCACGGGGGGCAAGTAGAATGAGTGTATCAAA
Source organism: Evansella tamaricis (assembly GCF_019042215.1). Classification (GTDB taxonomy): domain Bacteria; phylum Bacillota; class Bacilli; order Bacillales; family Salisediminibacteriaceae; genus Evansella; species Evansella tamaricis. The sequence goes on from NZ_JAHQCS010000169.1 coordinate 35,027, forward strand.
AGTCGAAAAAAACACATCTGCAAAACATTCCAAACGTCAATTTGATTTATTTGATTTTCTCTATAAATACGGAACGATTCTCACGATCCTTGTACTAATTATCATCTTCGCATCGGCTAACCCGGCTTTTTTGCAGTCAAATAACATCATTAATATTTTGAGGTCCATATCCATTGTGACCATCATTGCCATTGGGATAACGATTTCCCTCTCCGTAAATGGGTTTGATTTGTCCGTTGGATCAACCGCGTCCCTGGCAAATGCCGTTGTTATATCCATGTTTGTTTGGTATTCCCAACCGACCGTTCTTGCAATTGGTGTGGCATTATTTGCGGCCCTTCTTGTGGGTGCATTGAATTCGTTTCTAATTGTTAAAATCAGGATTCCGGACATGCTGATTACCTTGGCGATGATGTTTATTATTCAAGGGGTTGCCCTGACATATACAAGGGGAGCAACGATTTCACAAAACATGGTGATGCCCGATGGGAGCTTTGCCACTGGTTTAATCAGTCCATTCTTTTCTCAGATCGGCCGAGTTCCATGGATCATTATTATCATGCTTTTTGTTGTATTCTCCGTCCATATTTTTCTCACGTATACGAAGCATGGAAGGTACATGTATGTCATAGGGGGAAATGCAGAGGCGGCCAGATTATCAGGCATTCCCGTCAATCGATATAAAATCTTAGCGTACTTGTTGTCTGCCACTTTCGCAGCTATCGGTGGGATTGTCCTCGCCTCTCGGGTGATGACAGCGGAGATAAACGCTGGTGGTGGCTATCTCATGGATTCTGTTGCAGCGGCTTTTATCGGTTTTTCCGTACTTGGTGCAGGGAAGCCAAATGCCTTTGGAACTTTTGTTGGGGCAGTTCTTATTGGGATTCTCGCAAACGGTCTTGTGATGATGTCTGTTCCTTACTATGCCATGGATATTGTAAAAGGGACGGTGTTAGCACTGGCATTAGCACTGACTTATTATAAATTGAAATAATGGGAGGGTTACAAATGCTAGATTTCACAAAGGAATATTTCAAGATGGTGGAAAAAGATGTGATTGTTTATGCGAAAACGAGGTTGGATTTTTTTGATGAAGATGTGGAGCTTTCCTGCGAGGAAATAGGCGATGGGAATTTGAACTATGTCTTTCGTTTAGTAGATTCCAAGAGTGGGAAGTCATTAATCGTGAAGCAAGCGGGCCCTGTTGCAAGAATATCTGATGAATTTAAGGTATCCCCCGATCGGAACCGAATCGAAAGTGAAATACTGAGCCTGCAACATAAGCTTGCCCCAGGGTTTGTTCCAAAGATGTATCATTATGATCCGATCATGAACTGTTGTGCTATGGAAGATCTTTCTGATCATGAGATCATGAGAACGGCTCTTATTAAACATAAAACATTTCCTTTATTTGCAGATCACATAACGACTTTTATGGTAAATACTCTGCTTCACACATCCGATGTGGTTACAGAACATAAAGAAAAGAAAGAACTGGTTAAATCATTTACAAACCCGGAACTTTGTGAAATCACCGAAGACCTTGTGTATACCGAGCCGTTTTTTGATTGTGAGCGAAATGATATCTTTGAAGGCTCACGGGAATTTATTAAAGAGCATATTTGGAATGATGAGAAGCTTGCTTTAGAAACGGCCAAGCTGAAGTTTGAGTTCATGACACATTCCCAATCTTTGCTGCATGGAGATTTGCATACGGGGTCAATTTTTATTAAAGAAGATTCCACGAAAGTAATTGATCCGGAATTCGCTTTTTATGGGCCTGCTGGTTATGATGTGGGAAATGTTGTGGCAAATCTTATTTTTGCTTATGTGAATGGGAAGTTCACCATCGAGGATGACGGGGAACGGGACAAATTTTTACAGTACATGGAAAAGACGATCCGTGAAGTCATTGATTTATTTACAGAAAAATTCCTCTATGGATGGGATGAGCATGCAACGGAGCGTGTCGCCACTTACCCTGGTTTTAAAGAATATTATTTAGATGGTTTACTGCGGGACACTGTGGCAGTTACCGGCCTGGAACTCTGCCGCAGAACCATTGGAATTGCCGGAGTGAAGGATATTCAAGTTATTAAAAATGAGAAGGACCGGGTTGCGGCGGAAAAAATCGTTTTATCTGCCGGGAAAACCTTTATCCTTGAACGTGACACGATTCGAACCGGAGATGATTTCGTGAAAGTGGTTTTAAATTATGCATCTAAAGTGCTAAAGGAGGCATAAATCGATGGATACCCCTGTTGAGGTAATACAATCGGTAAAGCTTGATGATGAAAATAGTGCACTTATTTTATTGGATCAGACGCTCCTTCCGAATAAGAAAGTCTTTCTAAAGTTAATAGAAATGAAGGATATTTGGGATGCCATCTATCAGCTGAAAGTTCGTGGAGCCCCTGCCATCGGGATTGCAGCTGCATACGGGGTTTATCTCGGGACGAAGCAATCATCTGCAGACTCCTATGATGAACTGTATCACGACTTCCTGAAAGTAAAAGAATATTTAGCTTCTTCCCGGCCGACGGCAGTGAATTTATTCTGGGCGTTAGACCGTATGGACAGCCGCTTTCAAAAGGAACAGGGGAAATCAGTGCAGGAAGTGAAGCTAGCACTTAAGAATGAGTCTGAACTAATTCGAACCGAAGATGAGTGGGTGTGTGAAGCAATCGGGGAATATGCCTTAGCTTTGTTGGAACCAGGTTGGGGTATTTTAACCCACTGTAACGCTGGGACAATTGCAACGGCAAAATATGGAACCGCGTTAGCACCGTTATATTTAGGGCAGGCACGTGGTTATGATTTTAAAGTGTTTGCAGATGAAACGAGACCACTGCTCCAAGGGGCGAGATTGACCGCCTGGGAACTGAAGGAGGCGGGAATTGATGTCACGTTAATCTGTGATAACATGGCTTCCATTGTGATGAAGGAAGGGAAGGTACAGGCTGTCCTTGTGGGGTGTGACCGTGTGGCGGCAAATGGGGATACGGCAAATAAAATCGGTACATCTGGTGTCGCCATTCTGGCAAAGCATTATAAAGTCCCATTCTATGTATGTGCTCCGCTGTCTACAGTGGATTTAGAGTGTCAAACAGGTGACGATATTCATATTGAACTTCGCCCGGATGAGGAGATTACCACAAAGTGGTACAGTGAACCGATGGCACCAGTTGGGGTTGGAACATATAATCCCGCCTTCGATGTAACAGATCATGATTTAATAACAGGAATTATTACAGAGAGTGGTATTGCCTACGCTCCTTTTACAGAAAGCCTTCCGGAGATGTTTCAAAAGAAAAGGTTCTCTTAAATTAACAAACCTCCAGTTCTTCGCTGTGAGCAAAGCACTTGGAGGTTTTCCGATTATTCACATTCAATCAAGGCAACTTCTTGTGAATCGAGGAATTCATGCCATTCTTGAGACAGTTCTTTGTCTACGATCACATGGTCAATGGCATCAAAGCCGCAAATACTGGCAAAGGATGTTTTATCAAACTTCGTATAATCGGCAACTAAATAAACATGATTGGCATGTTCTGCTGCTAACTTCCGGATCCCTGCCTGCTGCTCATTAGAATCCGTTATTCCATGTTGCATACTGATGGAACGGCAAGAGATAAAGGCAGTGTCAAAAAAGTAGTTTGTCATATTGTACTCTGCATTTCTTCCTAAGTTCGAGAGGGATGATTTAGAGAGAGTTCCACCAATGACAACTAGATTAATGTCTGGGTAATCTGTTAATGTATTAACTACTTTAATGGAATTGGTCACAACGGTCAGTTTTCGTTCCTTAAGCATACTGGCAATGACGAGGGATGTGGTGGAAGCGTCCAAGAAAATGGAGTCGCCATTTTTGATAAAAGCAAGACATTTGGAAGCTATTTTGTTTTTTCCTTCCACATGTATGTATTCGCGGAGGTTTACGTCCACATCGTTTTGGACTCCTTCGGAAATATAAGCACCACCATAGGTGCGGTGAAGAAACCCTTCATCTTCTAATTGCTTTAAATCCCGGCGTATCGTTTCCTCTGTTACTTGAAATAGTTTGGTCATTTCGGAAACGGTGACACTCTTTTTTTCAACAATTAGTTCTTTGATCTTGTTTTTTCTGGCAATTGGCAGCATCACTTTTGCTCCTTAACTAAATTGGTAGTTTATAACATTATACCATATTCTTTTGGATGGGATAGGGTAATAAAGAAGAAAATTTAATGATAAACCCAAATAAAAAGAAAAAAACAAACGATTATTTGTAGTTTGGTATTGTTTTATTAGTGTTTTGTGTTGAATTCACTAGTTAAAACCCACAAAATAAAGGCAAAAAACCAAATTTTTGATTGACAAACAGTTATAATAGGAAGAAAATAATAACAAGAGATTCAATTGTAGGAATGTATTTGAAGGAGGTGCACCTGTGCTTGATAAGAAGAAATATTACTCCGATTTTGAAGCGAAAAAGCTTATATGTGAAATAGGGAAACGAGTTTATAATAAAAATTTTGTTGCAGCAAACGACGGAAATATTTCCGTGAAAGTGGGACCTAATACGATCTGGACGACGCCCACTGGTGTAAGCAAAGGATTTATGACACCAGATATGATGGTGAAAATGGACCTGTCCGGAAAAATACTAAGCGGAAATAGGAAACCATCATCGGAAGTAAAAATGCATCTGCGAGTTTATCATGAAAATCAGGAAGTGAATGCTGTTGTTCATGCCCATCCTCCTGTGGCCACATCCTTTGCGATTGCAGGAATTAGTTTAGATAAACCAGTTTCTCCGGAAGCAGTTGTTCTGTTAGGGACAGTCCCAGTGGCGCCGTATGCAACACCAGGTACGGAAGAGGTTCCTGAATCTATTGCGCCTTATTGTAAAGACCATAATGCCGTTTTACTTGCCAATCATGGGGCGTTAACGTGGGGCAGAGACTTAATTGAAGCATATTACCGGATGGAATCTCTCGAACACTACGCTCTCATGCTGATGTATACGACCAATATTATGAACAAGGCAAATGAACTAGATTGTTCCCAGGTTAAAGATTTAATTGATATTCGTGGCAAACTTGGTATTACATCAGGTGGTGTTCCTCCCTGTAACCTTCCATCAAAGGGGATGGAAACTAGTGTGAAGGCAGGAGATTCTTCCATAAGAGATACAAGGAAAGACGAAGTGATCGCATCGATTGTTCAAACAGTAACGGATAGTGTCTTAAGGAAATATAACGCTTGAAAGGGGGAGAACCTTTGAGTATTAACCTCACAGAAAAAGATATACAGACGATTATTGAATCGGTTATGAAAAATGTGGAATCCGCTATTGGACCTGCTCCTCCTGGCCATTCAGAAGGAAACACGAATTCAGTCATTCCCATAAAGCTAAAGGAAATAACCGAAAAGGATTCCGTTAGTACAGCATGCTCCACAAGCAAGCAGCAGAACAGGACGCCTTCACCGAAAGTAAATGCTTCTACCAATTCTAATCCGGTATTTAACACTGGGATGGAAACGTTTGGTGTTTTTGAAAAAATCGAATTGGCAATTGAAGCAGGCTATATGGCACAACTGGATTATGTTAAACGATTTGAACTAAAGGATCGGGAACGGATTATCCAAGCGATCCGTGAAGGGGTTATGACAGAAGCAAAGGAACTGGCCAGATTGGTTTATGAAGAAACGGGGATCGGAAGTTATCAAGATAAGATAGCTAAACACGAATTGGCAGCCTTAAAAACTCCAGGAACAGAAGATTTGAGTACTGCAGCTTTTTCTGGAGATAACGGATTAACGATTGTGGAACAGGCTCCATTTGGTTTAATTGGTGCCGTCACACCAGTTACGAATCCTACGGAAACGATTGTAAATAACGTCATCTCTATGCTTGCTGCCGGTAACTCAGTGGTGTTTAATGTCCATCCATCTTCTAAGCAATCATGCGCCAGGGTTATTACCATCATCAACAAAGCGATTCAAGGTGCAGGTGGTCCTGCTAATCTAGTAACGATGGTGAAGAACCCAACCCTTGAAACGATGCAGAAATTGATTGACAGTTCTATGGTGAAGCTCCTTGTGGGAACTGGAGGGCCTGGACTTGTAAAAACATTGTTAAAATCAGGGAAAAAGGCAATCGGTGCCGGAGCAGGTAACCCCCCTGTCATCGTAGATGATACGGCAGACATAGAGCATGCAGCAAAGTCGATTATAGAAGGGGCGTCATTCGATAACAACCTCCTATGTATTGCAGAGAAGGAAGTATTTGTCCTTGATTCCGCAGCAGATGACTTGATTTTTCACTTGTTAAACAATGGAGCTTACATGTTGGACCGCCATCAGTTAAACGAAGTAATGAATTTCGCACTCGTGGAAAATAAGGAACAAGTAGCGGCTGGATGTTCCGATGATCCGAAGCGGAAATATCATATTTCAAAAAAATGGATTGGTAAAGACGCCACTCAATTTTTGACAGAACTAAAGGCAAAGCCGAAAGGGAATGTGAAACTCTTAATCTGTGAAGTGGATGCAGATCATCCTTTCGTTCAACTGGAGCAAATGATGCCAATCCTGCCCATCGTTAGAGTAAGGGATTTAGATGAAGCGATTCAACAAGCAGTTCGTGCGGAGCATGGGAATAAGCATACGGCGATGATGCACTCCAAAAATATAGATCATTTAACGAAGTTTGCCAGGGCGATAGAGACGACGATTTTCGTGAAAAATGCTTCTTCGTTAGCCGGCGTTGGTTTCGGTGGAGAAGGTCACACTACGATGACGATTGCCGGTCCAACAGGTGAAGGTATTACATCGGCCAAAACGTTCACGAGACAACGGCGCTGTGTCCTTGCAGACGGCGGATTTCGAATCATAGGATAGGTGAATGACATGACCAAAGCAATCGGTTTTTTAGAAGTGCAAGGCTACAGTGTTGCCTTGGCAGCCATGGATCAAGCATGTAAAGCAGCTGATATTACAATCGAAGGAATGGATTGTAATAACCCAGCACAAGGGGACCATGCTCCGATACCGGTCGTTGTGCAGGTCAAATTCACTGGATCTGTTTCCGATGTGAAAGTGGCACTTGAAGTGGCAAAAGGGGAAGCAAAAAAGCATATTCCCGAAGAGGACATTTTAACTCACCTTATTCCTTCCGCGTTAAAGGGTTTAGAAAAACTACTTCCACTAGGAAAAGTAAAGATTCGTTAGTAGTTTACTAGGGTCATAAGGGAGGGGGGAGTGGAGATGGAACGTCCATTAGGAATAATAGAAGTGATTGGAATGGTGTCTGCCATTGCATGTGTAGATGCCATGGTAAAAACAGCGTTTGTGGATGTATACAATATTGAACGTACAGGGTCTGGTATGATCACTATTATGATTGAAGGGGATTTGGCCTCCGTTCAGGCGGCACTGGAAGTTGGTGCCGATGTGGCGCAAAGTAAAGGTGAGTTAGTTGCAGTCCGTGCTATAGCAAGGCCATACGATGGGCTGGAGAAACTCATTCCCCGCGAGAACAAAGGTGGTGACACATGAAACGCTACGAGGCGATAGGGGTATTGGAAACACAGTATTTTACGTTTGCACTAGAGTTAGTAGATAAAGTATGTAAAGCCTCGAATGTGGATTTTTTAACTAGTGAAAACTACCTTGGAGGAAGACTTGTAACGATCATTGTGGGGGGAAGTATATCTGATGTTAATGAGGCTGTGGAAACGGCCAGACAAATTTGTGAAAAGAAAGAATCAACCCCTTTGAAAAAAGCACTGACAATCACGAACCCACATGAGGAAATACTAAAGTTTATATTGCCTTCTTCTTCTCCTTCTTCTGGTGGTACTGATAGTGCCCTGGAGGAAACGGGGATAAAGAAGGAATGGAAAGTGGAAGTGTCCCAAAAAGTGGAACCAAAACGCACAAGAAAAAGAAAACCAAAATCTGAGGAGGAATAATCATGAGTGAATCATTAGGAATTATTGAAACAAAAGGACTTACAGCAGCAATTGAGGCGGCAGACGCTATGTTAAAGGCAGCGAACGTGGAAATAGTTGGGAGCGAAAAAATCGGATCTGGACTTGTTTCTGTCATTGTAAAAGGTGATGTTGGTGCTGTGAAAGCAGCAACGGAAGTTGGAGCAGAGGCTGCACAACGTGTCGGTGAATTAGTGGCAGTTCACGTAATTCCAAGACCACACGGAGATGTGGAAAAACTATTACCAAGTTTGAAGTAAGCTAGATTGGTGTGAGACTGGGACATAACTAAAGTGTTCAATTGAAAATCTGAACAATACACAACCATAGCAGTATATTCAACTATCATTTCGTTCCGATTTTGCAATGATTAAAACATTTTTGTCCCAGCCTCATCCGTGCCCGGCGGCAAAGAAGACACTGCGATGAATGAGCAGATGTCGCACTTGTACCTTGTGTGAAAGCGTCTGCCTGTAGTGTATCCAAGCAAAAATTTAGCTTAAAAATAACTATCTATGCGGAAAGAGCCAATAATAATTTATTTTTATAGGGGGAAATACAATGTCCAGTTCATTAGGAGTTATTGAAACAAGAGGGTTAACAGCAGCCATTGAGGCAGCTGATGCCATGTTAAAAGCAGCGAATGTGGAAATCGTAGGCAGTGAAAAGATCGGTTCAGGTCTCGTATCTGTTATTGTACAAGGGGAAGTGGGAGCAGTAAAGGCTGCCACAGAGGTGGGAGCTGAAGCGGCACAACGTATCGGGGAATTAGTAGCCGTACATGTTATTCCAAGACCACATGGAGACGTAACAAAACTATTACCTAATCTAAAGTAAAAGCGGTGAGGTAACGTGGATAATAGGAATGAATTGCTGGAGGAAATCACGAGATCCGTGGTGGAGGAGTTGCAGAAACAACATCTCCTAATTCAAGACAGCCCACTCAAAAGAGACGTCCCAGTAAGTGTATCTGGCAGGCACATCCACCTTCAAAAAGAGCACGTTCAAGCCCTTTTTGGATATGGATATAAGCTGACTAAATTGAAAGAAATATCACAGCCGGGACAGTTTGCCTGTAATGAAAAAGTCACGATCCAAGGACCGGAGGGGACGATTGAAAATGTCCGTGTTCTCGGGCCGGAGCGGACACGTACGCAAGTGGAGATATCAAGGAGTGATGGGAGAAGAATTGGTATTTCTCCCCCAGTCCGAAATTCAGGAAACATCCTTGGATCATCACCTGTCACGATCATTGGTCCAAAAGGGACCATTAGATTACAAGAAGGATGTATCATAGCCGATCGTCATATCCATATGACACCACAGGATGCACTTGATTTTGGTGTTATGGATAAACAGAAGGTTTCGGTCCTTGTGGATGGGGAAAAAGGTGGTGTGATGGGTCAAGTGACGATACGTGTCAAGGAAAACTATGCCCTTGATATGCACATCGACACCGATGATGCCAACGCATTTGGGATTAGGGAAAATCAACAGCTAAAATTACTTATAGAATGATGGAGGTCAATGAAAATGATAATAGGCAAGGTGGTTAGTAGAGTTATTTCCACGAGAAAATATCAGGAACTCCAGGGATATAAATTTCTTGTTATTAAACCTTGCTATGGTGAAGGGGATTACATTGTAGCAGCAGATGACATTGGAGCAGGGGAAGGGGAATTAGTCCTCGTTTCAAAGGGAAGCGCCGTTCAGCATGCATTATCTAAGAACGCCCCAATTGACGCAATCGTAGTTGGAATTGTGGATCAAGCACCTACAATGGAGAAGTAACTGGATTTACGTTTTTGGATAAAATGTAATTGGGGATGCTTTAGAAGATGGAGACAATCTTATACGTCAAAATAAGTAGGTGATAAAGGATGAAGCTTTTAGTAATCGGAGGAATTGCAGCAGGAATGTCGGCAGCCTCGAAGCTGAAACGAATGGACAAGGACGCCCAAGTGACAGTCTATGAAAAAGGAGGGTTTCTTTCCTATGGAGCTTGTGGGCTCCCATATTACGTATCTGGTGAGAATGATGATTATACAAAAATGATTGCCAGAACAAAAGATCATTTTGACAGTATGGGTATTGACATTCTTCTAAAGCATGAGGTCTTGAAAGTCGTTCCTGCAAAAAAACAGATCATGGTGAAGAATTTAGAGACGAATGATATTTTTCTAGACAGTTATGACAAACTAATGATTTCCACAGGGACAGTTCCGGTCATTCCTCCCTTCCCAGGAGTGGACTTGGAGAATGTCCATGTTCTGAAGACGATGGAAGATGGGATTAAGTTAAAGGAACTAGTAAATCGCCCAGAAATACAGAACGTTGTGATCGTAGGCGGCGGTTATATTGGGATTGAAGTGGCGGAAGCTATGGGGACATTAGGAAAGAATGTCCGTGTAGTGGAATTAGCGGAACGAATTTTAACAACCTTTGATAAGGAAATCACTGAAATGGTGGAGCAAGAATTAAATAAACAAGGAGTTCAGCTCCATCTGGGAGAAAAAGTTGTAGGTTTTGATGGGAATAGTAAAGTCCAGTCAGTTAAGACAGATAAAGGAACATACGAAGCAGATCTCGTTCTCTTAGCGATCGGAGTTAAACCGGCAACGAAATTCCTTGAAGGAACAGATATTCGACTATCAGATAATGGTGCCATTGAGATTGACCGGGAAATGAGAACCAATGTGGAAAATATTTACGCTGCGGGAGATTGTGCCTTAGTATATCATAAAGTGATGGAAGAAAATGCTTATATTCCATTAGGGACAAATGCGAATAAATGTGGTCGCCTTGCAGGGGCAAATATTGCGGGAGAAAGACAGAAATATGTTGGTACGCTTGGTAGCGCCGCCATAAAAGTGTTTGATTTGGAATTGGGAAGAACTGGGTTGTCGGAGAGTGATGCGAAAAAAATGGCCATTGATTATACAACCGTTTTTGTCAAAAGCGCTGATCACCCTGGTTATTATCCAAACCAAACTCCCCTTTGGATTAAGCTTATTTGTGAAAAACGTTCGCGGAGGATTTTAGGTGCCCAAGCTATTGGAAGAAAAGGAGCCGTACTCCGAATTGATGTGTTTGCAGTTGCGATTCATAATGGGATGACTGCTGATGAATTGGGAATGACGGATCTTTGTTACGCCCCTCCATTTGCAGGGGTTTGGGATGCGATTCATATTGCCTCAAATGCTGTCAAATAAGTTCAGTTCCCACTTGAATCGACTGCGTGTAAAAAACGATTGAGGTACGAGAATCTATTTTTTTCAGAGCGATGGAATAGTCTAGTCAACCAAAACAGAGGTAGTTGGTGATGGAAATGAAGAAAACATTAAATTTAAAAGAGGCCGCCTCATTAGTGGAAAACGGAGACATTCTGGCAATTGGAGGGAATGTCTTACATAGGACGCCAATGGCATTTGTGAGGGAACTTACGAGGCAAAACAAGAACAACTTAAAGCTAGTAAAAACAGCAGGTGCCCATGATATCGATCTCCTTTGTGCAATGGATTCTGTTTCCACCGTTGATGCAGGCTTTGTCAGCTATGAAACAAAATTCGGCTTGGCTTCTCACTATCGAAATGCCGTTCAGAAGGGACATATAAAAACAAATGAACATGCCTGCTATACTGTCATCGGGGCATTGAGAGCCGCCAAGATGAATGTCCCTTTTATGCCCATTAAAGGATTAAATGTAGGGGATCTCCTTTTAAAGAATGATTACTTTAAAGTCGTGGAGGATCCATTTGGAGGAGAACCTATCACATTAGTCAAGGCGATTGTCCCGGATATTGCTGTCATTCATGTACAGGAATGCGATCAGAACGGAAATGCTATTATTCACGGACCAAAGTTCGAGGATGTACTAATGTCCCGTGCAGCAACAAAAGTCATTTTGACGACGGAAAAAATAGTACCGGATGCGATTATGAAACGCAATAATGAGAGAATTGATATTCCGGGATTCCTCGTCCACGCCATTGTCCATTCACCAAAAGGGGCCTCCCCCACTTCTGTAAATAAGTACTATGATATCGATGAGAAATCACTCACTTCCTTTTTGACGAAGAAAACAAAACGGGAAGTGGAAGAGTATATCCAAAGTTATGAGAAAAAGGATTACGGAGGGAGGATGGTTTGATGAATAAGAGTTACCGTACAAGTGATTTAATGACCTGTGCCATCGCGAACCTCCTTTATGACGGGGAAACCGTATTTCACGGTGTGTCCTCTCATCTCCCGATGGTAGCGATGCATTTGGCAAAACAGCTCCATGCTCCAAACTTAGTTCATTTAAATATCCCAGGGGGGGTTAATCCCTCTTCCGTCATGAGTGCATCCTATTCGTCTGCAGGTGCTGATCTAGTGGACTCGTCAGAAGCCTATTATCCCTTGGAAGAAGTATTTGATTTATCCATGCGTGGTAAATTAGACGTGGCCTTCTTAGGGGGAATTCAGTTTGATATCAATGGAAATATCAACGCCTCGGTCATTGGTGATTATCATAAACCGAAAGTCCGTTTGCCAGGTGGGGCAGGGAGTGCAGTGCTTATCCCAACGGCTAAAAAAGCAATTATATGGAGAACGAAGCATGACAGGCGGACGTTTGTGGAGAAAGTGGACTTCATTACGACTAGGGGGAACCTCTGGAAAATTGTGACACCCCTTTGTATCTTTGAATATCGTTATGGGAAACTGCATTTAGATAGCATCCATCCAACCTCTTCCTTAGAAGAAGTAAAGGAAAATACGGCTTTCGAACTACTTTATGACGAAGTGAAATACACTCTTCCACCAACTGAAAAACAGCTGCAGGTGTTGAAAAAAATTGATCCTGATGATTTAAGATCGTTGGAATTTTAATGTCTTCCTATAGAAATATATTGTGAATCCCCTTCAAACGATTAGGGGATTTTTTTAAAAGGTAAGAAAGTATAAGTTTTTGCACCTTCGGGCAAGTTGTCCAGCTCCAGCGCCTACTCGCATGGGAACTGAAAAAGTGGTGCTTTTCCACTTTTACAGTCCCTAAGCCACTTCGGAAGTGACAACCGAAGTCAAAGAGCGAACTTCTAGTTGTCATTCCTCCACTGCCCTACGCTCGTGTTCATAGGCGCTTGCGCTTTTCTTATAGTTGGTTAAAAATGTGATGGCACATATGAGATTTATAGTTTATATTTCTCTTATGTAATCAAATAATTGTTAGCAGTGGAAGGGAAGGGTTCCGTTGTCAAAGAAAGATGTGGTTTTATACAGTCTCGTTGTCGTTGTTCTTCTTATAGCAAGTATGTCGTATTCCAAAATCAGTGCGGTGGAACAAAGACTTTATGAATTAGATAATATCCGTCATAATGTCCAAGATATTAATCATTCTATGTCTTCCATTTCCTCTCAAGTTTACGAACAAGTAAACGAAATGGTACAGGATCAAATATGGGTCCAATCCAAAGGGTATGAGATTAAAGAAGTGAATATTGATGAAAAATTAATTGACGTTATTCTAGAATGGCGCCTTAGGGACCTTCAGGAAAACGAAGAGGTCTCTTTTTTATACAGAGAAGAAGGGGACAGTAATTGGAAGGAATTAAATGTAGTACAAAGAAATGGACTAAACTTTTCCGTGGAACACTCCTTTCTAGTAAACGGAAATTATGAAACACAAATCATCGCATCCTCAGATACTGGTAAACGGAGTGAGGAGTTTCTTGCCCTTAATTATGGGGATCAGCTTGAATCGAGAATGAATATTCATGCAGAAGTCTATCAATTGAATTCCGGCCATTTGGATTTCACAATTGATATTTATAACTACTTAGATCATGAATTTACCATCTCCAAAAATCGGGAAGACTTCAAGATAAAAAAAGCGATGGCTTACTTGTATATCGATGGGGTTTTAACAGAAGAAATAGATATTCTTAGTGAAAATCCCCATTTTCGTAATGAGTATTATGAAGAAACAATTTTTTACAGCGAAACATACAGAGTAGAAGGAAGAGAAGAAGAGCAGTTTCGTAATGTGGAACTAAAAGTGGTGGTGGAAGATGGCATAGGCTATACTTATGAAATGAACGCTATAGAGTTTTAATACTACTGGGGAATGTGGTTATTACGACATTCCCCTTTCCATTTCAGGAATCGGGCTCACGATTGGAGCTTAATTTAGACACGTCTGTCCTGGTCTGGAGCCTATGTTTATTTCTATACTCGAAATAAAAGGTTTGCCTATCAGGGAGAACCCATCTATAATTCTAGTATTATAATATTTTTGAAGAAGGTGAAGTAGGTTGATACGTCGTTTTTTATCTTATTATATCCCTCACAAGAAACTGTTTGCTGCTGACTTCAGCAGTGCAGTGGTTGTGGCCATCTTAGAGTTGGCATTCCCACTTGCAGTACAGTGGTTTGTGGACTCCCTCCTTCCAACGGGAAATTGGTCTACTATTGCCTGGGTTGGGGTAGCCCTTTTTCTGATTTATGGGTTAAGCACGTTTCTTCAATATGTTGTTCATTATTGGGGACATAAACTAGGAATCAATATCGAGACAGATATGCGGGAACAACTTTTCGAACATGTACAAAAGCAATCATTTCGCTATTTTGATAATACAAAAACAGGTCATATTATGAGCCGGTTTACAAATGATTTGTTTGATATTGGAGAGCTGGCACATCATGGGCCAGAAGATATGTTCATTGCCGTCATGACCTTTATTGGTGCGTTTTGGATTATGTTCACAATTAATGTAAAACTAGCCCTTGTTATTCTCTGTATTGTACCACTCCTCATCGGGCTTATCATTTTCTGTAATCTCCAGATGAACAAAGCATGGAAGCAGATGTTCCGCGATATTGCCGATGTGAACGCAAGAGTGGAAGACAGTGTCTCTGGGGTACGGGTCGTCCAGTCGTTTACTAATGAGAGATTTGAAATTTCTAGATTCAATAAGGAAAATAAAAAGTTCCGAAAAGCCAAAATCCTTTCCTATAAAGTCATGGCCTTTAGCCTCTCCGGCATTTATATGATGACAAGGTTTATTATCTTAATTGTACTTGTTTTTGGAGCGTGGTTAAGCTTTACTGGCCAACTATCTTATGGGGAACTGGTTGCATTTATCCTCTACGTGAATGTGTTATTTAAGCCAATTGATAAAATCAGTGCGCTCATGGAACTTTATCCGAAGGGGATGGCAGGATTTAAACGGTTAACGGAAATGCTTGATACAGAACCTGAGGTAAAAAATTCGGAGGATGCCGTTGCAGTAAAGACTCTCCGTGGGGATATCCAGTTTCGAAATGTAAGCTTTCAATATGAGAACAATAAACCTGTATTAGACGGAATCGACCTTAATCTGTATGCCGGAGAAACAGTAGCTTTCGTTGGACCTTCCGGTGCAGGAAAAACGACGATCTGTTCTTTAATTCCAAGGTTTTATGATGTTAATAAAGGGGCGATCTCCATTGATGGAATGGATATCCGAGAGATGACGAAGGAGTCGCTCCGTTCTCAGATTGGAATCGTTCAGCAAGATGTCTTCCTTTTCACTGGAACTCTCAAGGAAAACATTGCCTACGGAATGCTGGATGCATCCGATGAAGAAATTGCGGACGCGGCACGTCGTGCTCATTTAGAATCCTTTATTCATTCCCTTCCAGATGGATATGAAACGCAAATTGGGGAGCGGGGATTAAAGCTCTCTGGAGGTCAAAAACAACGAATTGCGATAGCAAGAATGTTCCTTAAAAATCCTCCAATTCTTATTTTGGACGAAGCCACTTCAGCCCTCGATACGGAAACGGAAATGATCATCCATGAGGCATTGACAGAGCTTTCGAAGGACAGAACAACACTTGTCATTGCGCACCGATTAGCTACTATAAGAAATGCGGACCGGGTGGTTGTAGTAACTGAGGATGGTATTGCTGAAGAAGGCAGTCATGATGAATTATTAAACCAAAATGGCATTTTTGCAAATCTGCATCGAGTACAGTTTGGAAGATAAGACAATTGCTTTGCTTCTAAATGATGCATAGTTTGAAAAAGAGGATTGGACAAAAGTGTTCTTCAATTTGACCAATCCTCCATCTTTTTCAATAATACATTTTATCTCGAATATTTGTCATATTGATAATGGTTAGCAAGAAAATCATCAATTGCTTTTCGATGGCTTTTTACGAGATTTTCCGGTAATTCATCAGGATAAAGAAATTCACATCTTACGGACTCAGACAAGTCAACGACCATTTCTCCACTGAAACTGTCTGCAAAATAGGCAATAACAACGACATAGAATTCATCCCCATTTTCAGCAACGACAAAGTTTTCCTCGCCGGAATAAACGTTGATTAAGCTTAATTCATTCACCGTTAGTCCGGTCTCCTCAAATAATTCTCTTCTGGCAGCTTCTTCCGTTGTCTCTCCCAGTTCCATTAATCCCCCAGGCAAACCCCATTTGCCCTTAGGATAGTTCCGTTCCTGTATTAATAGTCTTCCGAATTCATCAACAAGAATTGTTACAGCTCCAACAAATAATAACGGACGCTGACCAACTAGTTCTCTCAAATCTTCTACATATCCCATTTGTATCTCCTTTGGTTTAACAGTCATGACAAGCGATTTAATGTGTTTTCATAGTCGTATTTTAACATACTGAAAAAAGATTATTGAAATACCCTGGAAATATGCAATTCTCCGCTCACTCGCCGGCCCGTCCACTTTCTTTCTTAAAATGGTTCAAAACACGAGAAAATGTGATAAAACATGTTATATGAGCTAGTTTCCTTCGTGTGAATGGTAAAATAGAAAGTATAATAGAGATACCTTATGACTTTTTCAATACGTGTGAGCTTAATCTGGGATTGTAAAAAATACTATATCGAGGAGCTGATATCTGTGTATGAATTAAAGACGAAAGAAACTGACAACAGTGTTATTGAATTTATTGAATCGGTAGATAGTCCTAAAAAACGAGAAGATGCCTACAGACTTTTGGACATTTTCACAGAGACCTCGGGGTATGAGGCTAAAATGTGGGGACCAAGTATCATAGGCTTTGGGTCCTATCACTATAAATACGCCTCTGGTCATGAAGGGAATGCTCCACTCGTAGGGTTCTCCCCAAGGAAAGCAAAAATCAGTCTATATTTTGCCACCGGAGATACAAAAAGGGAAGAATTATTAAAGAACTTCGGGAAACATACCTCTGGAAAAGCTTGTGTGTACATTAATAAATTGGCGGATATTGATGTGGATGTTTTAAAGAATTTGATAAGCCAGTCCATAAGCTTTTTACAAGAAATGTATCCAGATCAATAAGAGAGGGAACATAACATGAAGTATTCGAAAGATGGTGTTCCTGCTTTTATTATCAGCTCCTTTTGAGTACAATTATAGTGTGTTAATCATTACACACATCACTTACATTACATTGGAGGAGTTTTAATGAAGTATAGACGATTAGGCAATACTGGATTAAAAGTAAGTGAAATTAGTTTAGGTAGTTGGTTAACCTACGGAAAATCTGTGGAAGATAACCTTGCTGCGAAGACCATACATAAAGCGTATGAACTTGGTATTAATTTCTTCGACTCTGCAAATGTTTACGAACGGGGAGAAGGGGAGCGTGTCATGGGGCAAACATTAAAGGAGTATCCCCGTGAATCTTATGTGATTACAACAAAAGCATTTTGGCCCATGGGAGATGGACCCAATGACCGGGGACTTTCCAGAAAGCATGTGATGGAGCAAGTGAACAACAGTTTAAAACGGATGAACTTAGATTATGTGGATATTTTCTATTGCCATCGATATGATCCGGAAACTCCTGTGGAGGAAACGTTACGTGCGATAGATGATTTAGTCAGTCAGGGAAAAATTTTGTATGCCGGTGTTAGTGAATGGAGTGCAGCACAAATAGAAGAGGCTGTCGGTATTGCTGATAAATATTTACTGGATCGGATTGTGGTGAATCAGCCAATATATAATATGTTCAACCGGTATATTGAACCTGAAATTATTCCTGTGAGTGAAAAATATGGAATCGGTCAAGTGGTATTTTCCCCATTGGCACAAGGGGTATTGACCGGAAAGTATAAAGGGGGACAAGTTCCTTCTAACAGCCGTGCAGCAAATGAATCCATCAATCAGTTTATTACGGGGATGCTGAATGAAGATGTTTTTAAGAAAGTGGGAGAATTGGAAGAAGTGGCAAAGGGTATTGATGTAACTCTTCCTGAACTTGCTTTGGCGTGGATTTTAAGACAGCCGAATGTTGCCAGTGCGTTAATTGGTGCAAGTAAGCCGGAACAAGTGGAACAAAATGTGAAGGCGATCGACGTTACCCTTTCGGAAGATACGTTATCCCGAATCGAAACAATTCTTGCGTAGATAACTAATGTTTGACGAGGAAGGCAGCTGAATCGATTGCGATTCAGCTGTTTCGTTTGTCTTTTCCTCTGAAATATACCGGTTCAGAATATCCAAACGTATATATTATAGTTGCTTTAATGCAGTGGCAATGGGTGTTTCTCCAGTTACTAGGTCGAAGGAATGTCTGAATTTGTTTTTTTCATCCTGTGCCCTGTAGATAACTTTTGCCACATCCTCCCGTGGAATAAATGCACGATTCAACTTTCCTGCAACAGTCACATGAGATTTCAGCAGAAATCTCATGTGTTTTTGCTTGTGGATAGTTTGTTTGCGGCTTTGAAATGAACTCGTTAGTTAAAAATCGTCAGAGGTATTTTTATAAATTCTAGGATATAAATACAACTATAGGTTCATGCATGTAAGCGATCGTCCTTGTTCTTGATTATATTTTTGGACGGTACTTTACTTAATTACCAAATAGAGCAAGCAAATACCTATCCTTTGAAGCATCTAGTACCCTTTATTATAATCCACTAGATTCACTGAAGGTGTCTCTCCTTTAACATACGCCTTTAAATTTGGGATAAAAATATCTTCTATAACCCGTTTGTCATAGTGTTCGGTAGACCCGGCGGTGTGTGGAGTAATAATGACATTATCCATTTCCCAGAGGGGACTTTCTTCTGATAAGGGTTCGGTCTCAAATACATCCAGTCCAGCTCCTGCAAGTTGTCCTTGTTCCAGTGCGTAAATTAATTCATCCTCCACGATAATATCACCCCTGCCAATGTTTATTAAAAAAGCTGTCTTCTTCATTTGCAGAAGTTGTTCTGCTCCAAATAGTTGGTAGGTTTCTTTTGTTAGTGGTAAGGTGATAACGACATAATCACAACGTGGCAGGATTTCACTTAACTGAGCGGTTGTATACATTTCATCCACATATTCCATTTCCTTAGGAGAATGGCGAACTCCAATGACATGCATTCCGAATGCTTTGGCTATTTTTGCCGTTTCTTTTCCAATCGCTCCCACACCAAGAATACCAATTGTTTTTTCATGTATCTCTAATTTCATGTTCGCATGATGCCATTTTTTGTTTTGTTGATTTTGGACATAAGTATGTATTTTTCTCGTTAAACCGAGCATTAACGCGAAGATGGTCTCTGAAATCGGGAAAGAATGAACGCCATTCGCACTCGTTGTGTAGATGTTCTTCAAAGCAAGTTGTTCAAGGGGCAGACTGTTCACCCCGGCACTCCATGCCTGGATCCATTGAAGTTTCGTTTCATCCTTTAAGCAGAAACGGTCGATCCCGTCTTTCCAGCCAGCAATGATTTCTGCATCCGATGAATGTTCTTCCCAGATGGTTCGATCCTTTCCAACAACAATTTCCCAATCGGGAATGACATTTTTAATTTTTTCAGTTAACTGATCACTTAAGTTATGAGTTATAACAAGCTTTCGTTTTTCCATCCTGTTCATCCCCTCTATAAAGATGTCATTATTATAATATAAAACAATACGTAGTGTAACTTTATACAACCTCACAGTGAAAGTGACGATGGGTTATATGTTTAAAAGCTTATTGGAATGGCCTATTTAGCCGGGGGAATAATTCATTAAGAACGTTTAAATTATAAATTAATTAAAGGAGATTTAATGATTATGATTGGTAAACCAGTTTCATTATCATTTTTTCAGCAATCGACTTTAGATCTTGCGCAAGCTCTCATTGGGAAACTGCTCGTTAAAGAAACGGAACAGGGAGTTTCATCTGGTTGGATTGTGGAAACAGAAGCCTATATTGGTCCGGGAGATCGGGCAGCACATAGTTATGGGAATCGCCGTACAAAACGAACGGAAGTAATGTTTGGACCCCCAGGGTATGTTTATACATATGTTATGCACACCCATTGTCTCGTTAATGTAGTAAGTGGAGAAGTGGGTCATCCTGAAGCTGTCTTGATCCGTGCCGTTGAACCTTTTGAAGGGGTCGACCTCATGTATGAGCGACGAGGGAAGGGAAAACGGATAACGGAGTTAACAAGTGGTCCCGGGAAACTGACGAAGGCTTTAGGAATCGTCAAAGGGGACTATGGCAGGACTTTCATGGAACCACCATTATATATTGCAGAGGGAAGAGTCTGCGATGAACTTGTCTCTGGCCCACGAATCGGAATTGAGAACAGTGGGGAAGCAAGGGATTACCCTTGGCGCTTTTGGGAAAAAGGGAGTCCGTTTGTTTCAAAATAAATTATTCTTTCTGCAATGTATTTAGGCAAATGTTGAATGCCACCATACTATTTTTAGAGAAACCTTCCTTTTCGTTCCTCTATGTAAAGCGCTCATTGGACTAGTAAACATGATTCGGTTACATATTTTTGTGAATATACGAGCAAAATAATCTCAAGGAGGCGATAAACAATGGCAAAAACGATTACAGCTGTAAGAAAAAATAATGAAGGTGACATCGTGGAGTTACAATTATCGTCAGGAGAAGTGGTAGACTACAAGCAAGCACAGCAAATGGCTAAAACCGGGGACATTGAGCATGTAAATGTCTTCACGGGGAGAGATGGAGAAGAACACTTAAGAAGTGACGCCGATGGCATCAAAGAAAATAACCTAGACAACTTACCAACATTCTAGTGTAATCGGGAGGTGACAGGCACCTCCCGGTTTTTGTCGAATAACCTATTTGAAGAGTTTATTCCATATCTTCTTCTTGATGTTGTTTTTTCTTCACAAAATAAGTAAAAGAAAATACGGATAGAAAACAGATGAAAACGACAGCTCCTATTATCATGGAATCCCGCAAAGGATAGTCGGGAGTTATCAGCAAAATGAAGGAGGCTATTACTAGACTAATCACTACGCACATGGCAACGATTTTAGGGTATGAATGCAGAAAGGAGTTTTCATTCTTTGGTTTGTTTTCATTTTCCACAGAAACCCTCATATTAAGCAAAAGGGAAAAAACGGAAGTTAATAGAAGGATGATGGTTATTGGAGTACCTGATACTCCTTTTCCTTGAATGCCTGCATCATAAATCCACAACCCAAAAAGTAATATAGTTTGAAAGATAAATATGATACGGGTATTTTTTAAGTTTTCCAGTTTTAGTCTCTCATCTTCAATTTTTTTAAACAATTAGTCATCCTCCTTTTCCACCCAAAACAAATCATTCAGTGTTCTGTTAACGGCATAACAAATATCCAAACAGAGTTTTAAGGTGGGATTATATTTTCCCTTTTCGATTAAACTGATGGTTTGGCGGGTTACTCCAATCTTATCAGCAAGTTGATGCTGGGTTAGATTGGCCTGAACTCTAGCGATTTTGACTGAATTTTTCAGAAGACATCAGTCCTTCCTCCAAAAGGTATAAAAGCTCCTTATCCATATTGTAATATATATTGTACAAAATGCAATATATATATTGCATGAAGGGTTCGAGAATGTAGCTTAAAGCACCTCTTTGAGGTATTTCACGTACCGTACTACTAATAAATATTGAATGAAAACCCAGTGAATGCGACAAAAATAAGGCAACAGTCGTTACCAAAAACGTAACGTGATTCTACGTGTATTTTGAAACGATGACCATCGATAGAAAAACAGTACATGTGGTTAATGTCCATAAAATGCTGATTAATTGTATTGCAGAAATAGTAATGAAGTTAAAATTAAGCAGAAGAATAAATATTGCCTGATAAATGAAGATGGCACCAATGGAAAAAACCATCCCTTTTTGCCGGATGTATCTACTCCGCTCATCATTCTGGCGAAATTGGGGAGATAAGTAACCCAGAGATATCCCCATTACCCCCATGCTTAGGATAGGTAAAACCAGGATAGTGGGATTACTGTTTACCATCAAGCCAACTACAGCGTAAAATCCCCCAAAAAGGAAAAAGAATCCCCCGATGAAATAATATATTTTCCTTTCCATATTTTTCTCCTCTCGTTTTATTAATGAACTTTACTGACTATGACAAAAGATGAAAATACAGTACAAACCATTAAGGTGACATACATATTCAATACTTCCCTAGCAGACAAGTCAACGATCCCCCTACTCAGAAGGTAGGAGAATAAAAAATAATAAATGACGAAAATAAAGTAAGAATAAAACGTTCCTTTTTGGCGAATCATTTTGCTCCGCTCGTCCTTTTGACTGAATTGTGGTTGAAGGTAACCTGTGCTTAAACAAACTACTGCCAGAGCAAAGATGATATATGACTCCGGCACTGGTCTTGCCTCGGCCATAAAAGCAACAAATTGAAAAAAAGCGCCGATAATAAGAAAGCAGATACCAAAAATATAATACATTACCCGTTCCACGAATTTTCCCCCTTTAATCTTCTTCTAAAATAAAGATCTCTTCCACGGTGGTGTTAAATTTCTTTGCCATTTGCATAGCCAACGGCAAGGAAGGGTTATATTTGCCTTTTTCAATGGAGATTATCGTTTGTCTGGAAACTCCAAGTTCCAGAGCAAGACGGTCTTGTGAAAAACCATGCTTTTTTCTTAATTCAGCTAAAATGTTTTTCAAAATGTCCACCTCTTTAAGCTACAGTGTAATGTAAAGCGAACTTTACGTCAAGGTAACTTTACATTCTATTTAGAAAAAGGCTCCAGGAAATATCCTGGAGCTCAATATGTTAGTACATATTATTTCCGTCCAAAATAAAGTAATCCGAAAATTAACCAAAAGATCGTTACCACTATGGCCAGGATTAAAATAGCAACTGGGCCAAACTGGAAAATAAGTGGTAAGGAAGCAGCAGTAAATAGCCCACCACCAACTAACGGTTCAAATAAGATTTGTTTATATCCAAAACCTTGTAATGCAGGTGTTTTACTGTCCGGATCCGCTATACGTATTAGTAATAAACCAGTAGCGGTGATACCTGTCGCTTGTCCGAAGTCACCAATACCCCGTTCAAACCAGTAGGAAGGTATCATCTTTGGGGCCAGGAAGAGGAAAGCAAACACGTTCCAAATCACCCCAGTGACGGCTAATAAGAGGAATGGTACAAGATTGTCCCCAATTACCGCTAACGAAACTGTTCCAAGGGCACTGACAATTAAGAAGTCTAGTGAAAACCCACCGATACGGTCTATCATACTCCGGTCGATTACTTTAAATTTATCGAACCGATCGGAAATTGCCTGAACGATAATCCCACCGACCATCGCCAATGGAAAAAGAGGGAGGTAGATCATTAAGTACGTATCTGTTAACGGTCCCCATGTCCATGCCTCTAATAAAATAAGTCCCTCTAATAAAATCGCACCAATTCCGATAGCTATCCCAACGTAAGCGAGGTGTAATGAGAAAGTTTCGATGGATTCTGGGCGAGTGGTGATACGACCGGCAGACTCACGATTTTCAAACTCGATGATTCCATTGTTTTCTTCCGTTGAAATTCCCGATTTTGCTCCTATTTGTTTAGCATGTCCCTTTCTTGCACCCCAGTTAATTAAAATAATCCCGACAATTACCCCTGTTAATATCCCAATTGTTGCAAGACCAATGGCAAGGTCAACCCCTTCTGAAAAACCTAGTTCCTCAAAAGTACCTGATAGTCCGGCTGCCGTTCCGTGGCCACCAACGAAGCTGATTTCAATCAATGCACCAGCTAAGGGATTGACTCCGAAAAACGGGGTTAGGATGAAGATAACGAGTAAGAGACCAACGACATATTGTCCCCATGAGACCATTTGTCCCATAGCTACTTGAGGTCCCCCAATAATCCAAACATTCTTTAAGCTTGGTAATGTTTTTCCTAAAAAAAGTGATGCAAATACAATATTAATAAAAAGTCCAGGCAACGTGCTCCATACGGCTAATATGTTTTCACTAATTAGCCCTTGTGTTAAAAAGAAATCGTCTGAGCTAAATAAACTTACGATTCGTCCGAGAACCTCAGGTCCAACTAATAAAGCGAGAAGTCCTGCAATGATGGAAGAAGGTAAATAGAGCCGCTGTAATAATGGGGTAAAAACTCTAACCCACTTCCCTAATACAATAAAAACTCCCAAAACAATAAAAGCGAGTCCAATGATGTTTGGTGTCATTATCTAGTTAAAGCCTCCTTTGATAATTCACATAGAAAATAAATGTTAAAATGAATAATTGCCCAAAGTAAAGTGTGAGTTTTTCGAATCATATTCACCGCAGCAGTAAATATTTCTAGACCACTATTGTATGTATACATGAAATCGGGTAGATTTTCAAAGGATAAATGCCAGATTCCGTTAATTTTTTGCATGCCAGGTGACAGGCACTTGTCAGTTTTTGTCGAACGTGAAATTTGTGGTTCATAATTGTTAGTGATCCACAAATATCGTAGAATTGGGTGGAGTAAAGTACATAGAAAAAAGGAGAAAAACCATATGATAAAAGCAGTGATTTTCGATTGTGATGGATTACTTATTGATACGGAAACACCATGGTTTTTAGCGAATAGAGAGCTGTATCAGGAACATGGAGTTGATTTACCACTAGAACTTTATGCGCAGTGTATTGGCAACCCCACCTTTGAAGACTTTGATCCATACGTTAACTTAAAGAATCAGCTAAATGGTTCCATGGAAATTGATGAAATGAAGGCAAAGGCGCGACTAATACATAAAAGAATCATGAAGAACCAAGATTTAAGGCCTGGGGTAAGGGAATACCTTGAATCTGCAAAAAAGAGGGGCTATAAGATTGGCTTAGCCTCAAGTTCTGACCGGACCTGGATTGATGAACAATTAACAAAATTTAATATTCTCCACTACTTCGATTCGATTCATACGGGCGATACAGTGGAGAAAGTAAAGCCTTATCCAGATTTGTATCTATCCGCTTTGAAAAATTTGGAGGTGAAACCTCATGAAGCAGTGGCATTTGAAGATTCACTTAATGGGCTGAAGGCAGCAAAGGCTGCTGAAATTTATTGTGTAGTCGTACCGAACGAGGCCACTTCTCATCTCAAATTTACAAACTATGATTTGAAACTGGAATCTATGCAAGAATTCACTTTAGAGCAAGTTGTAAAGAAAGTCATCCCCAGTTCCACATAACATCTGCTTTTAAAAGATAAGTATAGGTTTTCTTACCTAGAGAAGTCATTCATATTTTTCGTCCTTCCAGTAAAGTCTATAAACACTGATTCAATAGGTTGGTGACAGAAATGACGTATGTATTATTACTTGTGGGATTTGCGTTACTCATCAAAGGAGCCGATTACTTTGTCCAAGGTTCTTCGAAAATAGCAAGTTTACTAAGGGTTCCTCCCCTGATTGTAGGGCTAACGATCGTTGCGTTTGGGACAGGGTCCCCTGAGGCAACGGTGAGTATCATCGCTGCACTTGAAGGAAACTCGGAAGTCACAATTGGGAATATTGTGGGAAGTAACATTATTAATACAGCATTAATTATAGGTGTTACTGCATTTATTTTCCCATTAAAAGTGGAAAGCCAAACTCTTCGAAAAGAACTCCCATTCACATTACTGGCAAGTTTTGTATTATTAGTTATGATCAATGACATCATGTTTCAAGGCGTAGCAGAGAACATTATTACGCGCAGTGACGGGATTATTCTACTTATGTTTTTCTCAATCTTTATGTATTACATTTTTGAAGTAGCGAGAAATAGCAGAAATCTGGATAAGTCTTTAGAAGTGGAAGTGAAGACATCCACGAAGGAATGGGGAAAAAACATATTCATTACGATACTAGGGTTAGGGGCGATTATACTAGGGGGATATTTTGTTGTGGAAAGCAGTACGACAATCGCCGTCCGGTTTGGGATGAGTGAAACATTAGTTGGCCTTACAATCGTTGCTATCGGGTCTTCGTTACCAGAATTGATCACTTCTGTAACTGCAGCATTGAAAAAACAGAGTGAGATTGCCCTCGGTAATATTGTTGGGAGTAATATATTCAACATTCTGTTTGTTCTTGGGATATCCTCGTTAATTACCCCGTTGCCTGTGAATAACATCATCTTCATTGATATTATCTTCATGATTATTTTAACGATTGCCCTATTGATCTTCTCGAAAACACAGCTTACGGTGGGAAAATACGAAGGGCTGTCATTGGCAACGGCGTATATTCTATATTTTATCTATATTATTTTAAGGAATTAATCGCCTAAGTAAGATCCAAGATAAGATCAAACTATTTTAATAATAAAGGATCTGTTATAGGTAAATGGTGATATTTCATGCTTACCGATTTATGTGAAAAGAAAGCCCATGCAGGGCGTAGCCCTCGTCTAATGTCGCATCCTTGAGGAGGAAGCGACAAAAGAGAAGCTGAGGCGCGATCTAATGTCGCATCCTCTAGGAGGAAGCGACAAAAGAGAAGCTGAGGCGCGATCTAATGTCGCATCCTCTAGGAGGAAGCGACAAAAGAGAAGCCGAGGCGCGATCTAATGTCGCATCCTTGAGGAGGAAGCGACAAAAGAGAAGCCGATCCCGAATCTAATGTCGCATCCTTGAGGAGGAAGCGACAAAAGAGAAGCCGATCCCCGCCCTAATGTCGCATCCTTCAAGGAGGAAGTGACAAAAGAGGAGCT
>NZ_JAHQCS010000170.1 GCF_019042215.1 Evansella tamaricis
TTATCTTTTGTCGCTTCCTTGACGAGGATGCGACACAACTGCTCCTCTTCCCTTGTCTTTTGTCGCTTCCTTGACGAGGATGCGACACAACTGCTCCTCTTCCCTCATCTTTTGTCGCTTCCTTGACGAGGATGCGACACAACTGCTCCTCTTCCCTCGGCTTTTGTCTCATCCTGGACGAGGATGCGACACAACTGCTCCTCTTCCCTTATCTTTTGTCGCTTCCTTGACGAGGATGCGACACAACTGCTGCTCTTCTCTTATCTTTTGTCGCTTCCTTGACGAGGATGCGACACAACTGCTCCTCTTCCCTTGTCTTTTGTCGCTTCCTTGACGAGGATGCGACACAACTGCTGCTCTTCCCTTATCTTTTGTCGCTTCCTTGACGAGGATGCGACACAACTGCTGCTCTTCTCTTATCTTTTGTCGCTTCCTTGACGAGGAAGAGACAAAAAAGAAGCACTGCCCTCGTCTTTTGTCGCATCCTAGAGGGTAAGTCGTGCAAAAGTCAATTTAGCAAAAGATAATTTGATTTCTGTCATTGATTTAGAACAACTTGCGAATATCCGACAGACAGTCAGACAGCAAAAACAAGCCGTAAAAACGAAAAGAATTTGCACCACAGTTGGTCATTCCATTCTATCGCCTATCTCAATTCATTCCAATACAATGCGAATGTATAAGGAATCAAAGTGGAATATGTGAATCCACCCATACACACCAGTCAAATATACCCTAATGTTCTAAAAAAAGGAGGGTAATGGGATACCCTCAACTTGAAAGCTGTTCAAAACAGAACTGGACTGCGAACGTTTAGTCATTCAAGAATCCCACCAGTAAACCGTTAAGTCTTGGGCTTGCGACTTAAGTCGTGGGAGTTTCAAACTTCTTTCAAACTTCTTTCAAACTTCTATTCCCACATTTTCCGCAATGCTTTTAATGATGCATTGGACTTACTGTACCGGATTGGAATGTCAAATGATGTGGATTGTCTTAATACACTCCGTTCATAAGTAAATGTATCAAAACTATATTTACCATGATAGGCTCCCATTCCACTTTCCCCAACCCCTCCAAATGGTAAATAGGGAGTTACAAAATGCATTAGCGTATCATTCACACACGCGCCTCCAAAGGAAAGATTATCTAAGATAAATTCCTCAGATTCACGGCTTTGAGTAAACAAATATAAAGCAAGAGGACTTGGTCTTTTTCTGACACGCTCCACCACTTCATAGTCAGTGGAAAAGGATAACACAGGTAGGATCGGACCGAAGATCTCTTCCTTCATCACAGGATCGTTTTCCTCCACTTCTACCATCACAGTTGGTTCCATAAATCTAGCGATTCTATCATATTCCCCGCCATGATAGATTTTTGATTCCTCCAGCATGAAAACTAGGCGGTCCACATGTTTTTCATGGACTAATTTTGGATAATCATCATTGAACCGGACATCATTTCCATAAAACTTTTTTATATAATAAACTAAATACTTTAGTAGTTTCCTTCTATTTTTTTCATGAACAAGAATATAGTCTGGGGCGATACAGGTTTGTCCTGCATTTATAAATTTTCCCCATACAATTCTTTTTGCAGCTAGTTTAACGTTTGCATCTTTCATAATTATTGCAGGACTTTTTCCACCAAGTTCTAAAGTAACGGGAGTTAAGTGCTTCGACGCCGCTTCCATTACTTTTTTACCCACTTGTACACTTCCAGTGAAAAAAATGTAATCTAGCTTTTCTTCTAAAAGGTCTTTAGCGGTTTCTGCATTTCCTTCCACAACCGCTATATATTTCTCATCGAACGTCTCTGCAAGTATCTCGCGAATCACTGAACTTGTATTTGGTGTCATCTCTGAAGGCTTTACAATAGCTGTGTTCCCCCCTGCAATTGCACCTATCAAAGGAGCAATTGCTAATTGGAATGGATAATTCCAAGGGGCTATGATCAACGTTACCCCATAAGGAACTTTATAAATATAACTTTTAGATCCTGTATGAGTAATGGGTGTCCTTTCCTTTTTAGGAGCTGCCCACAAATCTATGTTTTTTTGAATGTCCTTTAATTCATTGTATAAAAAACCAATTTCAGTAGTAAAAGACTCATGAAGAGATTTGTTTAAGTCCCGTTTTAGAGCATCGGTAATTTTCCCTTCATTTTTTTCTATACATTTTTTTAATTTATGCAGTTGTCTTTGCCTGAAAGAAACATCCTTTGTTTCTCCTGTGTAAAAGTAAGTTCTTTGCTTTTGAATTAGGTCGTGAATCGCCTGATCCATATACACTCCTCCCCCTTTAAAAAGTATTTTATCTACTATAGTATTTTTAGACGGTACCTTCGTTGTACAAGAACGAGTCGAACAGCAAGGCAAATCGCACAAAAAGCTAAACCGAAAATTAATCCGAGCCAATATCCAAACGGACCCAACGAGGTATAATTTGCTGTAATAAATCCAATAGGCAGCCCTAAAACCCAAAATGAGATAAGCGCCATGATAAATGGAATATTTACATCTTTATACCCCCTTAGTATTCCTTGGATTGGGGTATTAATGGCATCCGAAAACTGAAAGAAGATGGCATAGATAAGAAAATGCTGTATGAGTACGGCAACCTCTTGATTTGTCGTATAGAGTGCAGTGATTGGTTCCCTCGTATAATAAATGATTATACAAGAAATAAAACCTAAAACTAAAGAAATGATTATTCCAATTTTACTGTAGAGTTGTGCATCCCCTTGTCTTCTTGCTCCAATTTCAAATCCGACAGTTATGGTTAAAGCCATGGCAAAACTTAGTGGCACCATATAAAATATGCTTGCAAAATTTAACGCTGCCTGGTGAGCCGCTATTATTTCT
Source organism: Evansella tamaricis (assembly GCF_019042215.1). Classification (GTDB taxonomy): domain Bacteria; phylum Bacillota; class Bacilli; order Bacillales; family Salisediminibacteriaceae; genus Evansella; species Evansella tamaricis. The sequence goes on from NZ_JAHQCS010000170.1 coordinate 2,864, forward strand.
GTTGTAAATTGGCTCATTAATAAGGTAACTGCAGAAAATATACTTGTTTCAAAGAATATTGTTAGACCTATCGGTAATCCAAGAAGAAGGATCTCTTTCCATGCTCCTATAGAAACTTGATGGAATTTCTGAAAGACCTGAAAACCATTAAATGGTCTCACTTTCACTGTAAAATACATGGTAAAGAAGAAAATAAACCAATACGTTATTGCAGAGGCATATCCCGCTCCAATTCCGCCTAATTGTGGGAATCCAAATTTCCCAAATATTAAAAGATAATTAAAAAGAAAGTTAATTGGTAATGCCATCAAAGTAATAATCATAGTTGCTCTCGTTTGGCCTAATGAATCCATAAAACAGCGTAACACATTATACATAAACAACGGGACAATTCCTAACGCCAAGCCAATTAAATAATGCTTTGCAATATGTCCAACCTCTACTTCCAATGACATAAAGTCCAGTATTGGTTCAAGGGCAAAGAATCCAATAATAACTATCAGACATGATATAACTATAGCAAGATACAGCCCTTGGATGACATAATAGGATACATCGCCCCGTTTCTCAGCACCAATTTTATGAGCTAATATGGGAGTTAAGGCTAACAGAATCCCATTGATTCCTGTTAAAATAGGAACCCATAAACTGGAGCCAATAGCTACCCCAGCTAAGTCATACGCTCCAGCCCTGCCTGACATGGTCGTATCAATGAAATTCATAGCATACAATCCAAGCTGAGTAACAAGAATTGGTCCCATTACAAATAGAAGTACTTTTATTTTATCAATCGTTGAATGTGTCTGTTGCATTATTTCACCGTCCGACTATTATTTCAGTTTAAATAATATAAGAAAAAGCGCTGGAACTAGACAATATGCCCAAAGCTTCATAAAACGTATGAATTCTTATCTTTCCAGAAAAACAATAGTCCTCTTTAGAGTTGTTGTCAACTTTTCCGATGATAGAAGGCATAATCTCAGTTTCCATTAGAAAATACAAGATTAGAAAGGAGATGGAACAACGTATGTTTGAAACACTATGGCAGTATTTCCTTATCTTTGTAATGGCCGCTACACCTTGGATCGAAATACTCCTAGTCATTCCAATAGGAATAGCTTTTGGTCTACATCCCGCAATGGTTGGGCTAGTTTCGTTTTTGGGTAACTTCCTTCCCATTTTTGTCATTATTTACTCTTTTTCTTGGTTCCGGAGAACAAAGTGGTACCAGACTAGACAAATAAAAAATGCACAAAAGCAAAACAGTCAGGAAGAAAGTTACTCATCACAGAAACGAACCAAAAAAGAAAAGGCTGCAGCTATTTTTCAAGCATACGGCCTTCCTGGATTAGCATTTTTAGGTCCTATTATTACAGGAATACATCTCGCTGCCATCATTGCCCTTTCCCTTAAAGCTTCCAAAAAGCTAACAACATTTTGGATGGGGTTAAGTTTACTCGTTTGGACAATTGTTATTACAATTAGTGCCTACTACGGCATTGATTGGTTAACATCCATTCTTGGATAAATCAAATTATGTTTACTGAGATTTCCCTCTGCCATCTACTAACCATCTTTCTATTTGGCCATTTTCCCGTTGAACATAATAGAAATCATATAAATTTACAACAGGACAAGCATGATTTGGAATAATCTGGAGTTTTTCGTTTAACTGTATATTGTTTATCTCCGTGGAATCAATAATGCCATGTTCTTCCGAAACTCTCGTAATAAAAAATTCTCCGTCAACTAGGCTACGGCCATATCCTTTAACTACTTCATTCCCATGTGCACCTTTTTCTGTTGTTAATGCTTTGCTCCCTGCATCGATGATGAGACGATTTGATTTACGTGAAACAACTGTTGAAAGTACGGTTAATGCTACTTCATCCGCCTTTGCCACACCAAGCCCCACTTGAATAGCGTCAAAAAACACAGCATTTCCTGGACGAACTTCTGTTATTCCACTATAAGTGGCTGCCGCCTCAAAAGTAGGAGTAGAACCAACACTACGGTTTGGAAGGGAGATTCCTTCTTTTTCACATAAATCAACACTGTTTAGAACAGATAATGCTTCTTCTTTTGCTATTTGGCGAATCTCCTCTTTTGTTTTAGCTGCATAAGAATGCCCTGCATGGGTATAAATACCAGTAAGATTTAAAACATTCTCCTTTTTGATAAATTTCGCTAGTTCCAATACTTCATTGTTAGGTTCTACACCGCATCTATTTAGTCCTGAATTCACTTTTATCCAAACTTCAGGATTAAGTCCCCATTTTTTTGCCTCATTCATCATGAGCTCCGATTGTTCCATACTGTCAACTGTAAAAATTACTCTGGCGATTTTCGTCCACTTGAAAAGTCGCTTTATTTTGTTGGAATCCGTTAAAGGAAATGCCACAAGAATATCATCTATTCCATTTTCAAGAAGCAGTTCCCCTTCTGTAACTGTTGCTACTGTAATACCGCATGCACCCATTGTTAATTGTAATTTAGCTATGGAGATAGATTTATGCGTTTTAAAGTGGGGACGGACCTTCACATTGTTCTTTTCCTGTACCCCCATCACTCTTTTTAAATTTTGTTTCATTTTTTGTTCATTTAAGATAAGCGCTGGGGTTTCTATTGGTTTGTCCTGATAAAAAAAATGGCTCATTGTTTTCCTCCTATACCATTCCTTTGTTATACGTTAATTATAGCTTATCTTCGAGTTGCTTTAAATTCCGCCTATCAATTCCCAGTATATTTCCATTGCATCCATTCAATATTATAAGTGTAAGACCACCATTTTTGAAGGAGGACCAAGCATGACTGTAGCTAGCCAAGTAAAACAAACTCTTGCTGGACTAAAAAGTGCTCAAGCAAGTCTAGAAACATTTGCACTACAAACGGAAAATCAACAGGCAAAACAGATGTTTCAAAACATGGCACAGCAGACACAGACCATTGTGGATACACTAACTCCCCGTTTACAACAAATCGAGGAAGAGGAACCACAATATAAAAATATGTAATTCAGTGGAGGTTGGTGGAGATCATCAACCTTCATTGTCCAAAATCGTTTTTTATAGTAGGAATAAAAAAATTGGAGAATATAGTAAAGAAGTATGTCCGTGTGGAAAGAGGGGTTCTGATGTCCGATCAAAAAAAGAAAAACTTAACACCTGTACAACAAAAATATAAAAAGTTCGCCAGTGATCGCGAAGTTAAACGGCCAGTCGTAAGAAACTGTATTGTGGCTTTTTTGGTCGGCGGTTTCATTTGCACTATTGGACAAGCAATCCAAACCTTTTACTATACCTTTTTTAACTTTACTGAAAAAAGTGCCGGTGACCCTGCAGTTGCCACAATGATTTTTCTTTCGGTTTTATTAACCGGTCTTGGTGTCTATGACCGTTTTGCTCAGTTTTCCGGAGCTGGTACAGCAGTTCCAGTGACAGGTTTTGCTAATTCGGTGGCATCTGCTGCCATAGAGCACCGGACAGAAGGATATGTATTAGGCGTTGGTGGGAACATGTTTAAACTTGCAGGATCGGTTATTGTATTTGGAACAGTAGCTGCATTTATTATTGCACTTATAAAAACAATACTGACGCAGTGGGGAGGTTTATAAATGTTAGTGGGTCATCGTACTTGGAGATTTGAGAATAGACCCGTTATTCTATCAACCGGAACTGTAGGAGGACCCTTTGAAGCGAAAGGGAGCATACCTAATGATTTTGATACATTACATGAAGACCTATGGGTCGGCCAAGACTCCTATGAAAAAGCTGAAAAAGTTATGTTTGAAGAAGCATGTATAAAAGCAATTGAAAAAGCAGGCCTGACGAAAGAAGATATTCAATTAATTTTAGCAGGAAATCTCGTGAATCAAATCACTCCTACCAGTTTCGCCGCTCGGTCATTTCCAGTTCCCTATTTTGGATTATTTGGTGCTTGCTCCACTTCAATGGAGGGATTGGCAATTGGTTCCTATATCGTTAATTCAGGTGGATTTAAGTACATATTAACCGGTTCATCCAGCCATAACTCATCCATCGAAAAACAATTTCGCTATCCAACGGAATACGGGGCTCAAAAGCCCCCAACGGCACAATGGACTGCAACTGCTGCAGGAACTGCAATTGTAACAAATCAAGGAAATGGCCCACGAGTTACTTCCGCCACTCTTGGGCGTGTTATCGATATGGGGCTTAGTGATCCATATAATATGGGTGGTGCAATGGCACCAGCTGCAGTCGATACAATTGAAGCGCATTTTCGAGACCTGGCGATTGATCCTTCCTATTATGATCTTATCGTTACAGGAGATTTGGGTAAAATTGGCCAAACCATTGCTTTTGATTTACTGATAGAACATGGACTTAGTCTAACAAAGGATCAGTTTAAAGATTGCGGCTTAATTTTATATCGGGAAGATCAACCAGTTTTAGCCGGCGCAAGTGGATCTGGATGTTCCGCTGCCGTTACCTATGGTCACTTACTAAATCGGATGAAAGCTGGGGATTTTAGACGAATATTAATGGTTGCAACTGGTGCCCTTCTTTCTCCCCTGTCGTTTCAGCAAAAAGAAACTATACCTTGTATTGCTCATGCCGTATCCATAGAAATGAGTAATTGATTAGAAAAGCACAAGCGCCTATGGTCACGAGCGCAGGGCAGTGGAGGAATGACAACTAGAAGTCCGTTCTTTGACTTCAGTTGTCACTTCCGAAGTGA
>NZ_JAHQCS010000171.1 GCF_019042215.1 Evansella tamaricis
CTCCTATCAAGCTTTTTAAAGATTGCGACGGCTACGCTCATTGCTTAGGGACTGTAAAAGTGGAAAAGCACCACTTTTTCAGTTCCCATGCGAGTTGGCGATGGAGCTAGACATTGCCCGAAGGTGCAAAAACTTATACTTTCTTTTAAAAAAGTGCTAGAGGCTGGGAGAAAAAGTGTTTTCAATGATATTTATTATTTGTTTCACTCCAGAAATTTACTTCGCTATGGTTTTGTTTAGTTTTATCTCAGTAAAAACTATAGTTGTGTCCCAGCCTCTACATAGTTCTAATTTCGGTTTGCAAAGTATTTTGTTGAAATATTTCTCTCTTCTAACCATTCTTTTGTATGACCAGTAATAACAAGGGGAGCCCTTTGTAGCATGTTAATATCCGTTACTCCTAATGCCGTCATGATTAGTTTTATTTCGTAAAGAATCGAAGTTAAATAATCAATGGCACCACCGACACCATGTTCTTGTACTTTTTTTAAAACAATTCCTGCCATTCCAGCAGCATTTGCTCCTAATGAAATCGACTTTGCTATATCAGAAGCGGTCTGTATGCCACCGCTGGCCAAGACAGTACAGTCGTTTTCCCCTTGGGAAGCCTCAGCAATAGACACAACTGTCGGTATCCCCCAATCATTAAAAAAAGGAAGCCTCTGGTCTCGTCGGGCATTTTCTATTTTGGAGAAGTTTGTTCCACCGTAACCACCAACATCTACGATGGAAACACCTACGGACTTTAACTTTTTCACCGTCTCTCTACTCATCCCAAATCCTACTTCCTTTACAATTACCGGAACAGAGAGGGAAGAACAAATGTCACCAATACGTTCTAATGCACCTTTAAAATGACGATCACCCTCTGGCATGACTAGCTCCTGTATCACGTTTAAATGTATTTGCAGGGCATTTGCTTCCAACATGTCTACACATGCCTTGCCTTGTTCCACCGTTGCTTCACTTCCAACATTCGCAAATACAATTCCCGACGGATTCGTTTTCCGAATGATTTGATAAGTAGAAATTTCACTTGCATTTTTTATGGCTGCCATTTGTGACCCAACAGCAACTGGAATATTTAATTCCCTGGCTACTTCTGCTAATTGCCGGTTTATTCCTTCTGTCCCTTTACCACCGCCACCAGTCATTGCATTGATAAAAATTGGCGAACCGATTTCCAGTTCGCCAATAAAACTTGTTAATGAAATATCATTTACATTTACATCTGGTAGACTATGGTGAATAAAGCGAATGTCATCAAAACCCGTTTCTCGAGATTGTCCTGTATTTAAAGCGTGCTCAATGTGCTCTAATTTCCGCTTTGATCGACTCATCCTCTTTTCACCTACAAACTAATTTTTATATTTTTTCAATTGATCTCCAATGACATCACCTAGGGAAAATCCTCCGTGATCTTCTTCTTTCTGATATTCTTTCTTCACTTCGTTTTCATACTTTTGTTGCTCTTCTTCTTCTATTGCCCGGATACTTAAGGAGATGCGTTTTTCCGAGAGATTTACATCTAATACTTTCACACTGACGCTTTCCCCTTCTTTTAACACTTCACCAGGCGTACCAATATGGCGATTTGCAATTTGCGATATATGAACTAGTCCCTCTACCCCTGGAGCAATTTCGATAAACGCACCAAAAGAAACTAAACGTTTTACAATACCCTCTACAATATCACCTTGGTTAACTTTCCCTTCTAATGCTTGCCAAGGTCCAGGTAGCGTTTCCTTAATGGATAATGAAATCCTTTCGTTATCAGGGTCTACAGACAGAACTTTTACTTTTATAACTTGGCCTTCACTGACAACCTCTGACGGGTTATCCACATGATGATGTGCCATTTGAGAAATATGAACAAGTCCATCTACTCCACCAATGTCTACAAATGCACCAAAGTCCGTTAAACGTTGAACCGTGCCATCTAAAACGTCTCCTTGGTTAATAGAGAATAATGTACTGCGTTTTTTCTCTGTCGCCTCTTCATCCAGTACAGCACGTTGAGAGAGAATTAGCTTATTTTTCTCTTTATCCATCTCCACCACTTTTAAACGGAGTTTCTTCCCTTTATAGTCTGAAAAATCTTCTACAAAATGCCGTTCTACTAACGAGGCAGGAATGAATCCACGAACACCCACATCTACGACAAGACCACCTTTTACTACTTCGGCTACTTCAGCATCAAAAGCAACTCCAGATTCTTTTTTCTCTTCCATTTCAATCCATGCTTTTTCAGCAGCAACAGCTTTTTTAGATAAAACTAATTCTTCCTCAGTTAATTTAATTACTTTCAGCTCTACTTTGTCACCTTCTTGGAGTACATCGCTTACAGTTTCCACATGCAAACTGGACAATTCACTGATTGGAATCAATCCATCCATTTTATACCCCACGTTTACAAACGCTTGTTTTTCTTCTACTTTAGTAATGGTTCCCGTTACAATATCACCGACTGAAATATCTGTGAAATCAGTCATCTCTTTATTCATTTCCTCTTCCATTGACAAAACCCTCCCTAATCCCGAACAACCGGGCACTTAGCTTAAATATAAATATTTATGTGATCTCCCTTGGTGAAGGGGAGAAGTTGCTCTAGCTATACTTTTTGATTTTCGGTTAGGATTTTTTGAATCCCTTCCATTATTTTTTTTGTTGCCATTTCAGCAGAGGCACGTTCCTGCCTTAAGGAGACCATATCAATTGGTTCCCCGTAAACTATAGTCAGTTTTGAAAAAATACGATATGTACCAATAATTCCACAAGGTACTACATTAGCATCCGATCGAAGGGCAAAAAAACCAACTCCAGCCAGTCCTTCTCCCAATTCTTTCGTCTTACTCCTTGTACCTTCGGGAAAAATACCTATCATTTTCCCTTCTTTTAAAAGGTTTAATCCTGTTCTTAATGCCTGTCTGTCGCTCATTCCCCTCCGAATTGGAAATGCACCTAACTTAGGAATAATTATTTTTAAGATTGGTACTTCGAATAGTTCAGCTTTTGCCATAAAACAAACTTGGCGCTTAATAAACGATCCGACTAAAGGTGGATCCATCAGATGGATGTGGTTACTACATAATAAAACCCCTCCATCATTCGGTATATTTTCTTTTCCTATTATTTCAACACGGTAAAATAACCGTAAATAAGATCGACATAAAAATTTCCCTACACGATATAAACGACTCACTTCATCATGTCCTTTCGCTCTCTGGCCAACGATAATATTATTTCTACTACTTCCGGGATCGTCATTTTTGTTGAGTCTATTTCAATTGCATCTGTTGCTTTTTTTAACGGTGCCACTTCTCGCTCCGAGTCTATCTGGTCTCTTTTACGAATCTCATTCTTTAATATATTTAGATCAGATGGATGTCCCTTTGACAAAAGTTCTTCATGCCGTCGTTTAGCACGCTCATCTACAGAGGCAGTTAAAAATATCTTTAATTCTGCAAAAGGCAAGACAGCTGTACCAATGTCTCGTCCATCCATGACAGTTCCACCACCTTCAGCTAACTCTTGTTGTCTTTTCACCATTTCTTCCCTTATTTCAAGGTGTTTTGCAACATAAGAGACTTGGTTGGTTACTGCCTTTGAACGTATCTCTTCTGTTATATTAACACCATTTACTTGAATAATCTGTTTTCCTTCTTGATTCATTAGATCAATCTTCAATTGGTGAAGTAAGTGGATTAAGTTAAGTCCATCATTAACATCCACATTCTGTTTTAATGCCTCATATGTGACCGCTCGATACATGGCTCCAGTATCAATGTATACGTAGGACAGTTGATCGGCGACCATTTTAGCAACGGTACTTTTTCCAGCTCCTGCAGGTCCATCAATTGCAATGTTCATGTTCTTCATGTTGAAAAAGCCCTTCCTAATTTAAACTTTTTGTCAGTTATCTTCGTATATCTTATCATATTTAGACGATAATGGTCTATTCTTTCAGATCAATAATGAGAGACTATTGTTTTACTTTTTTTCTTAAGTTTAACTGTTTTTCATAACAATAGCGGACTATTTTTTGACGATCCCCTTCCGTAAGATCTATAAACTGAAAGGAACCTTTTCTTTGTCCTTGTTTCTCAATAATTCGTATTAATTTTCCCTTTGTCTTAATAAAATAAATATCTCCCGTTTGGAAATGGAGCGGGAAGTACAAAGATACTACTGTGTTATCCGGCAATTTATTATTCTTCGGTATTAATGTGGCTATTCCACCACCACTAATATCTAATGTTATGGTTGTAAAAGGTGGGAAGCTCTGATCGATGGAATGGATTGCAACATCTATTGCCGTATCAATTCGCACATACTGTCTTCGTTGAATCCGTATATAATTTTGTTGGCCTGGATCATGAATGATTAACATTGGAATTTTTTTTTCTAATTTTCCTAATACTTCGGTATGGAAAAGGTAAATGGCTTCGTCTTTTCCTATGAACCATACTTTAAGCTCCGTCCCCGGAAATAAAAAGTGCGGCTTTTTAGTCTCCTCGTCAACAGGATAATCAATAAAAAGCTGATTATCTTGGTAATCAAGTAACTTGCTGCGATACTTTTTTCGTTCATGATCCGGATCATTCAATTCTAAAAATAAATTTGTACTTACTTTAATCAAATGAACCTTCCTCTCCCAAATATCTTCATATTTAAAATATATTTCGAGAAAAAAGAATGAAATCCTTCTTTTGTATGAGAAAAATACCCCTGATACTTAGTATCAAGGGTAATATTCTTAATTATCACGGTAAATTGGCTCTGCATTCGCAAGCTTTTCTACTTGTTCCTCCCGGCCATTTTCCGCATTTATAAAGATGCGGTAGGTGTCTTGATTAATTACACCGTAAAATTCATGACATAAAACTTCTTCTTCTAATTGATTCTTGATAATCGCCAAATGATGTTCCATTACTTCTAGATTAGGATTTAATTGTTCTTCCGCTTCTTCCCTACTGACTTTTTCCTCAAATTCGTCACGGTCATTATGGTTTTCTATAAAAGCAAATCCCTCATAACCGATAACATCCCCTTCGTCTAATGCAACTTCGAGAACAACGGAATCGGAGTAAACACGAATGTTATCTTTCAAACCTGCGAAATTAAAAACTCCAATATTGTCATATTGTTTACTATCGACTAACTGCATATTGTCAAAATTATTCTTCTGAAGAAATTCCTTTGCATTTTCTGACGCCTCATTCAAACTAATATTTTGGCTGTCAATATCCCTTTCATTTAACATCCATACAGGATGTCCGCCCTTTTTTGTAATGTCCATTACTATATTTGTTCCGTGATTTTCATCCGGTATAGTTAGACTATATGCCTCATAGGCTAAACCTTCTCCTGTCATGGTGACCTCTGCATTGTTTAATTGGTTATGGTTATGGTCAAGAAACTCCATAGCCTTATTTAAAGCTTCCTCTTCACTAATTTCTTCTTGATTAGCTATTACTTCTGCAATATCTTCATCAGTTGTTGTTAATTCTGATAAACCTGCTCCAAAATCTACTTCCGAAAACCCTTCCACTTTTTCATTAATAATATGGAATCCGTTTATAATCGAATTATTTAATGGCTCGTCTTCCGAAGCAAGTGCCATTTCCACATCCATCCACCTTAAGTTATCCCTTAGTACCATAGATTGCACTTTACGCAGTTCATCCTGAATTTCACCTGATTGTTCATAAAGTGTTTCTAATGTTTTATATTCCTCTTCTGTTAATGGATCCTGTTCTAAATCTCGAATCGCATTTTTATAAGAGAATTCACCTATTTTATATAAATATTCTTCTGTTTTACTAAATGGCATCAACGCTAAAGGTAATTGACCTAAATCATTTTGAGCCTGAGATGTAACTCTCCAGACTTCAGCTAAAGATGGAGATAACCTTTCCCTTGAATTCATTGCTAAGGTGGAACCTATCTCATCATGCAACAAATCCACTTGATATGTTAATTCGTGAAATGCCCGTTGGTAATTATTTTCTGCTTTAATAAGGATCGCATTTTTTTCCTGATGCTCTTTATACCCCCAAAAACCAGTACCAACAAGGACAACTGCTAATAATCCAATGATGACAGATCGTATCAAATTAAACACCTCCGTTCATTATTTACAAAAGATATGTTTTCCGATACGTTTTATTTGAGGTCTAGACCAAATCCAACCAGAAGTTGCCGTATCAGGATTGAAATAATACATGGCATTTCCAGACGGATCTTGACCATTAATTGCGTCAAGAACTGCTTTCCTTGCCGTTTCATTAGGCTCTAGATATATCTGTCCATCCGCGACAGCAGTAAATGCCCGTGGTTCAAAGATGACCCCAGATACAGTATTAGGGAAAGTGGGACTTCGGAGGCGATTTAATATTACCGCTGCCACTGCCACCTGCCCTACATACGGTTCTCCACGCGCTTCACCATATACAGCTTGAGCCATAATTTGAATATCATTATCAGTAAATCCTTCCGGTACATTAATAGCGCTTTCCACACCAATATCATCATCTTGCGGTTCTACCGCTTCTTCTTCTGGTGCTGGAGTTTCAGGTGTGGTTTCTTCTGGTGGAGCTCCTTCCCCAGGCTGTTCTCCTTGCTGCTGACCTGTTTCTGGAGGAGTCTCACCAGGTGGTGTCTCTTCACCCTGCCCAGGAGTTTGTTGAGCCTGATCGGGTTGTTGTTGGGGTTGTTCTGACGCACCACCTTGACCTGTTTCTGGTGCTTCTTGTCCTTGCCCTGGGGCTTCTTGTTCAGGACTAGGAGTTCCCTTTTGTCCTCTTTGACCTTCTTGGCCGCCTTTTGGTTTTTTCTGAGTCCCTTTTGAATCTTTACTCCCTTTCGGCCCCTTTTGAATCTCTTTAGGAGTTCCACCGTAGTAAGTGAATTTTCGCCCTTCTCTAATCATTCGATGAACCCATTCTTTATCATAATCAGTAGCTCTTTCTAACATATTTTTCATTTGATCTCCAACTAAACCATCCACATCCATTCCAAACTCAGATTGAAAGTTTCGGACTGCCCAATATGTGCCCCATCCGAAAACACCATCAATGTTTCCATCATAAAACCCGATGTATTGGAGCCTCGCCTGTAACTCTACTACGTCATCCCCAGTTGCACCTTTCTGAATGACTTGCTCTGAAAATGCATCTGCTGGTTGAGGGGTTAATAATAGTGATACATAAATAAACATCGAGATGATGATGCACAATCGTTTCTTTGTCCTATTCATGCTGTCTCTCATGTGACACATCCTCCTCATTTATTCAATATGGATAGTTTTAGCTGACAAGCCCATTTTATACAAACAAACCACTTATTTTCTTTTGTTTATAAGAAAAGCGCAAGCGCCTATGGTCACGAGCGTAGGGCAGTGGAGGAATGACAACAGAAGTCCGCTCTTTGACTTCAGGTGTCACTTCCGAAGTGCCCCGTAGCGAGTAGGAGCTGGAGCTAGACAAAGAAAAGCGCAAGCGCCTTGGTCACGAGCGTAGGGCAGTGGAGGAATGACAACAGAAGTCCGCTCTTTGACTTCAGTTGTCACTTCCGAAGTGCCCCGCAGCGAGTAGGCGCTGGAGCTAGACAAAGAAAAGCGCAAGCGCCTAAGATTACGAGTGTAGGGCAGTGCCTCTTCCTCTACAAGTATCGCTCTGAAGAATATCCGTCCATCGGGCAAAGCGCCACGTCCTGTGGCATGCCCGAAGTCAAGAAAGTAAATAAATTGTAGCAATGTCATTTAAACAACAAAAAAGCTGTCCTATAAGAATAAAGCATTCTTAAAGAACAACCTCTAAAGTAATATAAATGGTTGACAATTATTATTCAGGCGACACATCCACTTCAAGTTTCTTTTCATTACCACAGATACACCGTTTAAAACCGGTGTCAAAACCTCCTTCATGATTCAAACGCCCACGAAGAATATATTTTTCACCACATTGATTACAGCGAATCGTTACTTTAAATCGGGGCTTTGCATCTGACAAGTGAATCCACTCCTTTATCTAAGAAAGTCCTTTCTGTTTATCTATGATGCCATATTTTTTTGAATAAATGTTCGTTGACTTTGGTTGGCTTTTTTCACTTTTCTTATCCCAAGTATCCATAAGAAAATCATAAAAGGGATGGAAAAATACATCCATCTGTTTTGAGTAAGGAAAATCAGATTATATGAACTGTGTAATAAATATGGAAAAAAGAAAGAGTAGAATAAAAACCTAACCTTTTTTTTCTTATTAAATTTCGCGCACCCGAGATAATAGCCCATAACCACTCCGAATAAAGCATGGCTACTAACAGGAAATAATGCCCTTAAAAATGCTGTTTCTAATCCATTAGAAATTAAATACAACATATTTTCTGCAGATGCAAATCCTAAGGCTACTGCAGTGGCGTATACAATACCATCATAGCGTTGATTAAAATGAACGTGATGAAAAACAGCGATCATAACAATAAACCATTTTAGAAATTCCTCGATGAGTGCTGTTTGAATAAATGCCTCCATAAAAGTACTTTTAATAATTCCCTCTTCCATTAGGGCATATTGGATAAACATAATTGGAAAAACCAGTAGTGCTCCAAATAAAAAGCAACGGATGACTGAGGAAAGGGGTTCTTGTTCGTATTCGTCCTTAAAATAAAAGAAAAATAGTAACGCTATTGCTGGAGCAAGTCCCGCTGTTATTAATGAAAGCATGGACTCATCGCCTTTCATAATTAGTTCATTTATTTAATGGTATGAGAAATAGCGAGTATAAGCAACAGTTATTTTCCCTAGCTAATTAAAGGAGAAAGCCTTTCCTTATATCTTCTTCTGCTCTTAACAAAGCAATTAATTTAATTCTTGCTTTTTTACTATCGTAATCTTTTCCTAAAATAACACCAGATTCACTTAGATCAAAGGCACTCCCTTTATAATCATATGTTGTATAAACTTCCCCTTCTTCTGCTGCTGTAGTAATGACTATATGAATCCCTCTCTCCACTGCTTCTGCAATTGCCTCCATCATGAGTGGGGACACTTGTCCTCTGCCAACTCCCTCAATAATAATTCCATCGACGTTAGATGTTATACAAGCTTTTATAAATTTATCATCTGAACCTAAATAACATTTTATAATTTCAACTGATGGAATCTCCTTTTGTTTCGGTGGGTATTTTTCATTGTCAATCGGCTTTTGATATAGATGGAGTTTATCATTATCAATAATTCCTAAATAGCCAAAACCGAAAGAATTGAATCCTTGAATATTTGAAGCATGTTCTTTTTTAACATATTTAGCAGCAAAAACCCTTTCGTTGAACACTACTACTGTTCCCATATTCCTCAGTTGATTATCACAGGTTGAATAAATAGCATGTCGAAGGTTAATAAAAGCATCACTCCCTAATTGTTCCGGTGATCGCTGAGAACCAGTCACAACTATTGGCCTAGCATCCGATACGGTTAAATCTAGAAAGTAAGCCGTTTCTTCCAGGGAGTCAGTGCCTTGGGTAACGACAATACCAGATATATCCTTGTCTTGAAAAATTGAATTAATTTTCTGCCGCACATCATCCAGATCCTCAAAGGTGAGATGCATACTTGGTTTTTGCAATAAAGAATAAATTTGAATATCAATATCTTGAGGGAGATCTAATATCTCACTTAATTCTTCTCCAGTCATTGCGCCAGAGTTTAATCTCCCTTCTTTATTATGCTTACTAGCAATGGTTCCTCCTGTTGTGATAACTGCTACTCTTTTCATAGGAATTCCTCCAGTAGGATAAAGTAAATGAGATTTTTCTTTATCCTCGCTCTTTGATTATATTTGCTATTTTGTCCCCATGATATCGACCATTTTCAATAAAAATTTCATTTGCATTATTTCCGGCAGCAATGACCCCAGCAATAAAAATGTTCGTCACATTCGTCTCCATTGATACATCATAGGTTGGTCTCCCTGATCGTGAATCAATTGTCACTCCCATGCTTTGAATGAAAGAGTGATCCGGATGATATCCTGTCATCGCAAAAACGAAGTCAGCTTTTTTCTCATTCCTATCCCCATTCTTCTCGTATATGAGCGTGTTCTCTTTAATTTCAAGTATATTCGTTCCAAAGTGCATCTCGATTTTTCCATGTTTAACTAAGGATTCAAATTCTGGCAAAATCCAAGGCTTAATACTTGGGGAATATGTCTCTCCCCTATAAAACACAGTAACCTTAGCCCCGGCTTTTTCTAATTCTAAAGCAGCATCGACAGCAGAGTTTTTCCCGCCGATGACCGCAACATGTTGATCAAAAAAAGGATGCGCTTCTTTAAAGTAGTGATAGACATGGGGAAGTTCCTCCCCTTTGATACCCATCATGTTTGGAGAATCATAATAACCGGTTGCCATGATGATATAACTTGCTTTATAGTGGTTTTTCTTGCCGGATAAGGTTATGGCAACGACAGAAAATTGGCCACTATCTTCTTTAGTCACTTCAATAACCTTCTCAAAAGCATTTATTCTTATGTTCTTTTCCTTTACAACTTGACGATAGTATACAAGGGCCTCATTTCGTTTAGGTTTTCTCTCTGTACTATAAAAAGGAACATCTCCGATGGAAAGTTTTTCACTCGTACTAAAAAATTGTTGATGTGTAGGATAA
The DNA here is from genome assembly GCF_019042215.1 of Evansella tamaricis. Classification (GTDB taxonomy): domain Bacteria; phylum Bacillota; class Bacilli; order Bacillales; family Salisediminibacteriaceae; genus Evansella; species Evansella tamaricis. Next base: position 10,667 of record NZ_JAHQCS010000171.1, read on the forward strand.
TTATATAATGCATTCACAATATTACCTTTTTCAATCACAAGGGGATCCATACCAATGCGTTGAATTGCTATTGCTGCTGCTAATCCACACGGGCCACCACCAATAATAATCACTTTCTCTTGTTTCATTGTTTACACCTCTAGTCTCAACATAAAAATGCATTCATTATGTATTATGATACAGTAAATAAAGAAATTCAAAAAAAACCTCCCAACCACGGAAAGGTTTTTTTAGAAATTTATATCCATCCCCTAAATCTGCTGGCCTCCGCCATTTTACGAACACCTACCATGTAGGCAGCAAGACGCATATCAACTCCTCTAGAAGATGAAACACGATAGACATTATCAAAAGAAGTTACCATTACTTTTTCTAAACGTTCTTCCACTTCCTCTTCTGTCCAATAAAAGCCTTGATTATTTTGGACCCACTCAAAGTAACTGACAGTAACACCACCTGCTGATGCTAAGACATCTGGAACTAGAAGCACACCTCGTTCATTTAAAATTTCCGTTGCCTCAATTGTCGTTGGGCCATTTGCAGCTTCTACAATGATCTCTGCCTTTATTTTATGAGCATTTTGTTCCGTTATCTGATTTTCAATTGCGGCGGGAACTAAAATATCACAATCTAATTCTAATAATTCATTATTTGAGATTGTATTCTTAAATAGTTTCGTAACAGTGCCAAAACTATCCCTTCTATCTAGTAAATAGTCAATATCCAAACCATCAGGATCATGTAATCCCCCATAAACATCTGAGATGCCCACTACCTTCGCTCCAGCATCATGCATGAACTTCGCAAGAAAACTTCCTGCATTTCCAAAACCCTGGATGACAATTCTTGCCCCTTCCATATTTATCCCTTTCTTTTTTGCAGCTTCTCTTATACAGATGGTTACCCCTTTAGCGGTTGCTGATTCCCTTCCATGGGAACCTCCTAACACAATCGGTTTACCAGTAATGAAACCTGGAGAATCAAATTCTTTCATTCTACTATATTCATCCATCATCCAAGCCATAATTTGAGAATTGGTAAACACATCGGGAGCAGGAATGTCTTTCGTTGGGCCAACAATTTGACTTATAGCCCTAACATAACCACGGCTTAACCGTTCTAATTCAGGAAATGACATCTCCCTAGGATCACAAACGATTCCCCCTTTCCCTCCGCCATAAGGTAAGTCTACAATCCCTGCCTTCAAACTCATCCATATTGATAGCGCTTTCACTTCTGTTTCTGTCACATCAGGATGAAATCTTACACCACCCTTTGTTGGTCCAACAGCGTCATTGTGCTGCGCCCTATAACCTGTAAAAATCTGAATGGATCCATCATCCATTCGGACTGGAATTCGCACGGTCATCATACGAAGAGGTTCCTTCATAAGTTCATACACTTCAGTTGGATACCCTAAACGATCCAAAGCTTTTTTTATAACTGTTCTTGTTGCAATTAACACATCTTGTTTTTGCAACTTATCAGTCCCTAGTGTCTTTTCTTCTCTTTCATTTTCCATTTTTTCATTCCCTTTCATTACTTTCACCTCTGCGTCAATAAGCATTATTAAAAGTTCATGACACGTTACTATACTTCTACTATAAATAATATAACTATATATTTCCACTATTCTTTTCCAATAGCCTTATGGATAAGGCTAACCTTTTCTTTTTTAGTAACGAAATGACATTCAATAAAAAAACTCCTTCTAGAGATTAGGAGTTTTTATGAAAAATAACTATTTAATTGCTTCATCGCTTTCTCATGAATAATGACATTTCCATATTCTGCTAATCTGTGTGAAGTGATTGTGGAACTTTCCCCGAACTCCACGACAAGTGGGATAAAGTTATCCATTGAAAATGGGGCAGCATCTGTCTCATAAAATAAAAGAAAATATTTATCTTGAAAGGAGTATAAAACACCGTTTTCGATTCCCAATCTTTCACACTCTTTTGCTAATTGTATGACATGTTCAATGGATTCAAATTTAAAAATCAGATGTTCATTTACATCCAATGTAATTTGTAATTCAATAAAGGAATCATCAAAAGATTCCTCTTCATCTTCTGTAATTGTAACGATGACTACCATTCCTTGAGAAGGTAACGCAAATACTTCCACTATAACAGGACCTTCCGCATCAAAGCCAAGTTCATCGCTTGCTTCTGATATCATCTCCCGAAATAAATCGTGGACTTTAGGAATATCCATCCATATTTCCTCTTTCGTTATTCCCCTCTCTTGAAGGTCATCGAAGGTTAAGAATATTTTTATTTTATCAGATGCTAACCGCTCCAGGCGCATGGTTGGTCCTCCTCAATGGTCCATATTACAACAATACTCTTTACTTTTAAACTATGTTTAGAGCATGTTTTTGGTTCAACCGAATACCCAGAAAGATTAAGTTAATGCATCCTTTAACCATGTCTCCCATTCTTCCTCTGTCTTCCCGACGAGAAATTGTTCGTAGTCGTCTTCATTTTTATTAAGAAGATGTTCCGTACCACTACCACCAATACCTACTTTAATTTCATTATTAAACTCATTGGTTATAGTCGTTGCTATTTCCAGTGTCCCTATAATATTTTCTTCCATTGTGCACGACAAAAAAATCATTTTTGGCTTTATTTTGTAGGCCACTTGAATAATGTCCACTTCCGGAATACCACTACCTAAGTAAATTGTATCAAATCCCCTTCTTTTTAAATAAAAAGTAAAAATAAGCAATCCAATTTCGTGTAATTCTTTAGGTGTGCAGACACAAAGTACTTTTGGTAATAATCCATCAACAGGAAGATGTTGAAACACCATTCCTATTCTTGTTCTTACATAAGAAGTTGCAAAATGTTCGTTTGCAATGGTTATTTCCCCTTTTTCCCACTTATCACCTACTTCAATCATAATAGGTCCGAGAATATGGATAACGACTTTCTCCATAGAGTATATAGCAAAGGCCTGATCTAACAGTTGATTGCATCTTCCCTCCTCAAAGTTAAGAAGAGAAAGTAAAATCTCCCGCTTAAGTTTATTTAATTGATCGCTATCATAAGTATCATCTGAAAAAACAGAAACCATTTCTTCTTTTTCTAGAATATCTACAGCTTGTCCAATAGTAAATCCACTATTTATTTTCCTAATTAACCATTTTAATATCGCCACTTGCTCTTCCGTATAAAGACGATGACCAGCCTGGTTTCTTACTGGTTCTATTATTTTATAACGCCTTTCCCAAGCTCTCAATGTCCCCGCCTGAATACCAAGTAACTTGGAAACTGCCTTTATGTTATATTTACCATCCATCTTCTCACCCACTTCAATATAATACAGTACTAGTATAGTCGAAAAGTTTAGGGGATGTAAAATTTTGTAACTTTTTGTCTCTAATTATCTGCCGTACGCTTTCCTTTTAATGTGAAAACATGGACTTGAGATTCTGTACCTAATCGAAGCGGTAATTTTCTTGTTCCGAATCCGCTACTTATAAAAACCGGTACATTCTTTTTCCGTTTCCATCCCCCTTTTTCCGCTATTCCAAGAGGTCCAAGTCTTATTTGACCTCCATGAGTATGTCCGCATAGGAGAGCGATGACTTTGGACGGTTCTTCCAATTCAAGTTCATATATAGCATCTGGATCGTGACTTATTATGAGGGAATAGCCGATAGATCTTCGTACGATTGTACGTTCTACCCTTCCATATTCTGTATCGTCAATCCCCACAATACTCCATTGTTCCGTGTCATTTATGACATGGACTTCATTTCTAAGAGTTTTTACATTAAAACGATTAAGAATATCCTCAAGTCTCTGTTCCCCAAATTCATAATCATTATTACCCCAAACAAAAAAAACTTCACCAAGGCTAGAAAGGTAAGATACGTTTTTTTCTATTATTTCCGCCCGTACCCCTTTTTCCGTTAGATCTCCTCCAATAATGACAAAATCAACATTAGTAAAAGAGTATAACCAATCTTTATCCAATAACCTCCTGTGAATATCAGTAATAAATAATATTTTTCTCTCCGTCATTTCAATTGGAAAAAAAAGAACTTCTTCCGTATATGTATTTTTATGTGCCTTTTGATACATGTAATATATCATTAATAGGGCTGCCGTTAAAATGATTACAACATATTGAATCAATTTTTTTCTCTCCTTGAGTACCTTTGTACTCTTTTGGAATATTCAATGCTCTCCATTATAGCATATCCAATGGCAAAAATTAGAACTAGTACTGCTGAAAAGCGGTATACAAGTATTGTAAGTGTGATAAAAATAGCATAAAAAATTTTTTCGTGTTTCGTTTCTCTATTAATAATTGGCTTTAAAAGTACAAATATGATTTTTGAAAAGGCGAGAAAACTGACAATAAAGCTGATAATAGCAATAAAATAGGAAAAGGGTTCAAATACAAGAGATTCCTTCCATTCGTCTATTGAATAAGAAATAACTTCAGAGAACTGGTTTGAAAATAGATGAAGTCCAAAAAAACTCATTAGTACTGTAAGGATTTTTCTCTTCATTTTTCCATAGAACCACCTTTCTATTCCCAGTTATATAGGAGTATATGATTCTACACAAAGAAGTTTCATTACTAATTTAAAACAATAAATGTCTTTTGAACAGAAATGCTAACATAAAAGAGGCAGTCTTTTAAAGGTTGCATTTAGCGACCTTATAGACTGCCTCTATCCTTTAAAACAAACCGACTGCCTTACCATCTTCGTCAACGTCCATTTTCATGGCTGCTGGTTCTTTTGGTAATCCTGGCATCGTCATTACATTACCGGTTAAGGCAACGATAAATCCTGCACCAATGGAAGGTTTCAATTCCCTGACGTGAAGAATAAAACCGGTGGGACGTCCTAATTTAGTGGGATCATCCGATAAAGAGTATTGTGATTTTGCCATACAGATAGGCAAATCACTCCAACCATTTTTCTCGAAAATTGCAATTTGCTTTTCTGCTAGTGGAGATAGTTCAATTTCTTCTGCACCGTAAACTTTCGTGGCAATAGCTTTAATTTTTTCCTTTATGGACATCGTTACATCATACAAATGCTTGAAATTGTTATTTGCCTTTGATAATTCTTTTGTAACTCGAATAGCAAGATCCCGTCCGCCTTCTCCACCATTAGCCCATACATCAGCTAATTCAACATTAACTCCTTGTTCCTCACACCAAGTCCTTAATGTTTCAATTTCTTTCTCTTTGTCATGAACAAATTTATTGATAGCAACCACATGTGGCAGACCAAATTCTCTAATTGTTTCGACGTGTTTCTCTAAATTTGCCAATCCGGCCTTCAAAGCTTGAATATTCTCTTCTTTCAATTGGTCCTTCGAAACGCCACCATGCATTTTCAATGCTCGGACCGTTGCTACAATGACAACAAGGTCTGGGTTTATCTCCCCTGCTCTTGTTTTAATATTAAGAAATTTTTCTGCTCCTAAATCTGCCCCAAAACCTGCTTCTGTTACGACAAAATCAGCTAGTTTAGCAGCTAATTTCGTTGCAATTACACTGTTACATCCGTGTGCGATATTCGCAAATGGACCTCCATGGATAAGAGCAGGAGTATTTTCTAACGTTTGTACTATATTAGGTTTCAGCGCTTCTTTCAATAATAAGGTTACTGCACCTTCAGCCTTTAAATCCTTGACAGTGACCGGTTTTTCCTCCGGTGTATATGCCACCACAACTTTAGCGACCCTTTTTTTAAGATCATTTAAATTTTTTGCCAAACATAATATGGCCATTATTTCAGAGGCTACGGTTATATCAAAACCGTTTTCCCTTGGAACTCCTTGCAATGGTCCCCCTAATCCGATAATTATATTCCTGAGGGCACGGTCATTCATATCTAATACACGCTTCCATACGATACGGCGCACATCAATATTAAGTTCATTACCGCGATGTATATGGTTGTCAAGGATTGCTGCAATAGCATTATGTGCCGTTGTTATAGCATGTATATCTCCGGTGAAGTGAAGATTAATATCTTCCATCGGAACAACTTGAGAGTATCCTCCACCTGCAGCTCCCCCTTTAATCCCCATGGTAGGTCCTAAAGATGGTTCACGAAGTGCAATCATCGTTTTTTTACCAATCTTATTTAATGCTTGCCCTAAACCAACTGTTACAGTTGATTTTCCTTCTCCTGCAGGAGTGGGGTTTATGGCAGTAACTAAAATAACCTTTCCGTCTGGTTCATTTTTCAATCGATCCATAATAGTTAAGGAAAGTTTTGCTTTATAATGACCATAAGGCTCCCATTCTTCTTCTGATATCTTTAATTCCTTCACGATGTCTTTAATAGGAATCATATTAGCCATTTGGGCAATTTCAATATCTGATTTTACTTCTTTACTCACACAACCACTCTCCTTCAATAAAGTTGGAAAATTTTATGCAATGTTAGTGGTAGAGTGCTACGTCTTTCATTAAAGAACCATTTCCATCCCTGATTCCAAAGCAGCTATATTAACGGGGATCAGATGCTGTTTTTCTTTACCTAAAACATGCAGTAATGCTTCCACTAAACTTTCCTTAGATAGTATACCAGTTTTTTCAATAAAAGCACCTAAAATTACCATACCTGCAACACGGTGATTTCCTAATTTTTCTGCAATTGTTGTTGCCTGGATAGAAAATAAGGAAATGTCATTGCGTTTGCACGGAAGGTTTACCAAATCCCCATTAGTCAATATATTTCCCCCAGGAACAACTTTTTTTTCGAATTTCTCAAAAGAAGGATTATTTAAAAGAATCACGGTGGTTGGTGAATCGATTATAGGGGAGCCCACTTTGCTATCACTTATGACAACAGAAACATTTGCAGTTCCTCCCCTTTGCTCTGGTCCATAAGAGGGGAGCCAAGATACTTCTTTTCCTTGTTTCATCCCAGCGAATGCCAGTAACTGGCCCATAGACATAACACCTTGACCACCGAAACCAGCAATGATAATCTCTTCTTTCATCAGGATTCCTCCCCTTTATATTGCCTATCCTTATAAACTCCCAATGGATAATATGGAACCATCTCCTGTTTCACCCATTGTAAGGATTCCTCCGGATTAAGTCCCCAGTTTGTGGGACAAGTAGACAACACTTCAACCATGGAAAAGCCCTTTTCTTCCTGCTGGGTTAAAAATGCCTTTCGAATAGCTTTCTTTGCCTTCATTACATGAGCAACATCGTGGGTTGAAACCCTCTCAATATATGATGCCCCATCTAATGTAGCAAGCATTTCAGACACCCTGATTGGAAGACCTTGTGTCTGTGGCTGACGTCCCTCAGGAGAAGTGGCAGTTCTTTGCCCCAATAGAGAAGTGGGAGCCATTTGCCCTCCTGTCATACCGTATATGGCATTATTCACAAATATCACAGTAATATTTTCTCCCCGTGCCGCTGCATGGACAATTTCTCCCATACCGATCGATGCCAAATCTCCATCCCCCTGGTATGTAAAGACAATTCGGTCTTTAGGTAAAACTCGCTTAATCCCTGTTGCAACTGCTGGGGCTCTTCCGTGTGCCGCTTGAGTCATGTCACAGTTAAAATATTGATAGGATAAAACAGAGCATCCAACGGAAGCAACACCAATTGTTTGTTCTAGTACATCCATTTCTTCCAGCGTCTCTGCAACTAATCGATGAATGATCCCATGAGTGCATCCAGGGCAATAATGAGTTTCCGTATTCAACAAGCCCTTTGATCTCTCGAAAACAACTTTCATCGTAACACCCCATTTCCATGCATTTGAAACTGTTCAACCAATTCTTCCACAGTGGGGATAATTCCCCCGGTTCGTCCATAAAAGGATATTGGAACTTTCCCTTCAACGGATAATCTAACATCTTCAACCATTTGACCAGCACTCATTTCCACCACAACGATCTTGTTAAGTCTTTCACAATAACTTGCAATGACATCCGTCGGATAAGGCCATAAACTAATTGGACGTATTAAGCCAATCTTCATTCCTTCATCCCTTACACGATCAATGGCACTTTGACAAATTCTCGCAACAGTTCCATAAGCTACAATTGCCATTTCTGCATCTTCCATTAGATACGTGTCTACTTTTATTTCATTCCTTCTTATGAGTTTATATTTTTCCTGTAATTTGCAATTTCTCTCTTCTAATTTCACATCATTAAGATCGAGGGAAGTGATTGTTTTTGGAGAACCATCCCCTTTAGTCCCAGTGGTTGCCCATTCTTTATCGATCACAATTTGATTATCTGTCTTTAGAAACTCTACTGGTTCCATCATTTGTCCGAGCATGCCGTCCCCCAATAAAATAACTGGTGTTCGGTATTGATCTGCAATACGGAACGCCTCTTGAGTTAAATCCACTATTTCCTGAAGGGTACTCGGTGCAAGCACTGGTGTATAATAATCCCCATGTCCTCCCCCTTTTGTCACTTGAAAATAATCTGATTGGGAAGGCTGAATATTTCCTAAGCCAGGACCACCCCTTGCGATATTTACAATTACAGCAGGTAAATTTGCAGCTGCAAGGTACGATATACCTTCTTGTTTTAAACTGAATCCAGGACTGGAAGATGATGTCATCACACGAACTCCTGCAGAGGAAGCTCCGTATACCATGTTTATAGCTGATACTTCGCTCTCTGCCTGCAAAAATAACCCTTTAACCTCAGGCAGTCTTTTTGCCATATACGCTACCAATTCGCTTTGTGGGGTAATTGGATATCCGAAAAAATAGTGACAACCTGCTAGTATAGCCGCTTCTCCAATTACTTCGTTCCCTTTCATTAACACTTTCCCCATAAGGATTCTCCCCTTTTCAAGATGCTTTTATCTTGTTTTTCTCTGGTCGAAAAACAGATATTACAGAATCAGGACACATTCTTGCACAAGCGGCACAACTAGTACATTTGTTCTGATCCAGAACTTCAGCAGGGCGGTATCCATTTCGATTTAAACGATTTGCTAATTGAATAATTTCTTGAGGGCAAAAAGCAATACACAAACTACATCCTTTACAGTAATCTTCTTTAATGATGATTCTCATCATTCTCTCTCCCTTCGTTTAATTCCATGGTGCCAAAAGTTTTCGTTCAAATAACGTTACGTTTTTTGCTTCTGGTGAAGTTCCTTCTTCAACCCACCGGTCCCATGCCTTTTTGTTTATAAATGAAAACATATATGGAATATTCTTCTTTTCTGATACTTCAACAGCTATCCGCTCCCCTTTAATCACCTCTTCAGGACCATAGATATCATCACCTAAATGTGTATTGTTAATGATCCCAGTAACTTGAAGCCTCGATGCTGTCTCAATCTCATCCACAGTTTGAATTACCCCTTCCACTGTACTTACATATGGCCGATTCCCATTGACCACAAACCATAACTCATATTTTCCTTTTTTGATGATATTCGAAAATTGTCCAAGTGCTAATGCTCCGTCTTTGTCTCCACCAACATCGATAATTCCATGTACCATGGTGTTTTCTATCATAGCTGAAACTTCACCTGTTACTATTGGTAGGTCAGCTAGTAATAAGTCTCCCTGTGGTGCTAAAAGATGAATGTTGTTATTACATAGGTGTTCTTTATAATCTCTGGATCGGAAATATGGGTTTATTACATCTAAGTCACATAGTGTAACTGGCATTTTGGTTTCATTTGCCATTTTTTCGGAATAAAAAAGAGAGAGTTCCGTCTTCCCACTCCCAAAATGCCCTGTAATTATAATTAACTTTCTTTCCATTTTCTTTCCCCCTCAATCTCAACTTAATTATAATCTATGTATGGAAATACCTACAATACCATCTAGGATATCGTCATAAAACCGTTGAAAATTAAGAAAAGCGGATTCGCCTAAGATCACGAGCGTAGGGCAGTGGAGGAATGACAACAGAAGTCCGCTTTTTGACTTCAGTTGTCACTTCCGAAGTGCCCCGCAGCGAGTAGGAAGCAACTGAAAAAGTTTAAAACCACTTTTTCAGTTCCTTTTATTTGTATGGCAATGGCTGCGCTCGTCGCTCGCCTGATAGGATAAAACCGCTCCTATCAGGCTTTTTAAAGATTGCGACGGCTACGCTCATTGCTTAGGGACTGTAAAAGTGGAAAAGCACCACTTTTTCAGTTCCCTTGCGAGTAGGCGGTGGAGCTAGACAATGCCCGAAGGTGCTAAAACTTATAAATTCTTACCATTTGAAAAAGGAAGCACTACACTAGTGCTCCCTACTTGTGATATAAATTAATATCGTGCTTTTCAGCTAATTCCTGGTATTTTTCCAATCTCAATTCTTCCAGTTCATTTGAGTTCCAAATATCTGATGAACGATCAATAATATCTTCTTTTAGTTCATCATAATCCTTTTCTTTTTTTTCATAATTCTTCGACTTCACATTAAATATATGAAAACTGATAACTAATATGGCGATCCACAACAGTAATAAAGCGTCAGATATAATGAAGGTTAAATAGGATGTGACTTGACCCCCTGTCAGAAATTTAATAGCAACATATATTAAGCCTGCAACTAAAATTCCTAGAAAGATATAGCCCCATTTTTCTACATCCTTTTCAGCCTTTTCTTCTTTTCCTTTTGCTTCGATCAAAGCCTCAATAACAACTTCATGATAGGATTTAACTGATTTCGGCTCATTACTCCCCATCGCTCCCTCCCCCTTCCGTAGATTGCTAATACATTATATGCAAAGGGGACAGGTTATACATCTAGAATATTTTTTCGTTCCAGATTGGATACGTCAATACGATAGCAACAAGGGAAATAAATAGAATCAGTAAAATTCTCACAAGTGGAAATTCAATTTTTTTCTTCTTTTTTTGCCGTATTTCAGCTCTAGTAGCTTTTGATGAGTGATGGGCATCCTTTCTTGAGGGAAGGCTTAACACATCTATCTGATCATCCCCTTCCCTTTCATCCTCTTGTTTAGTTTGTTGAGTTTGTTGAATTCTATTAAATGGATAATCCATCAAATTTGTTTTCGTTTTTTTATAGTCATCGGGAGATTTTAATGTCATTATCTTCACCTCGTTACGGACGAATTTTATGTTCATTTTACACGAAAACAAAAGAACAAAATAGTACTAATCTTTGATTCCACCATTTAAAAAGTTAAACCGGATTGCAAGTCCCAACAGCATATCTATGATAAGGTGGCACATTATCACTGTCAATAAATTACCTGTATATAAGTATAAATAACCGATAAAAAAGCTCAGGCAAACGGTAACAATTAGTAAAAATGGTTTTCTTAAGTAACGAAAATGAATAACTGTAAAAACAATAGCTGCAGGAATCAAACCAAAATATGTTTGTAGTACGCCTCGAAATAATATTTCCTCTGAAACAGCTACAACAGTAGAAAGGATGATAATATGAAGAACCGATCTATTTCCAAACACTCTTTCATTAATGCCACCATCATCAAACCAGTGTTTAGGTAGTACTCTTGCAGCAATGATTTCCAATATAACCACAAATACCCCGGCTATAAATCCAATAAGAATATCTTTACTATCCCATTTAATAAGTTGAAAGGGATAGAACCAACTGTCAAACAAGATCCTGCTTAACATAAGGGAGAGCAATAGAATAATTAACTGAGTAATATATAAGTTCAAAAGTAATTCTCTGTCCGTTAATTGCTTGATGAGTTCCCCTTGTTTTTGCATTCTATCGCTCCGTCCATTGAGGTAGCAACATCTTTTGAAGTTGTTCCTGCCATGAAATATATTCCATTCTTTGTATCGGTTTTTTCTTTTTTTCCCACTTCTCTTCCAGATACCCACAAACAGAACAACATGCTTCCTGCTCAAAAGTATAGGATTCACCAAAATAAGATAAAATTCCTTGTCGAATACATTGATTTCCTTTTACAAGTTTAACAAATCTATCTAAGCACAATTCTTTTTTATTTTTACGATTCATAAAGAATGCCGACAACCGATTTACATATTGACTATTAATTTTATTCATTAATAAAAGATCAGCATGGATTATCCCAGACTTCTCTAAATAATAACGTAACATCCGCCAGCGAACATCATCAATCTGAAAAAAATCCTTTAACCAATTTGCCTGTATGCTGTCTTCCTTTCGATAAAAGGAAAGTCCATCTATTAACCAAAGTTGTAGTTCCTTATCCGTCGGATACTCCATTTCAATAAATCTTCGTGGTAATGTCTGATCTTCCTTCGAAAAAAAGAGGGTTGCAATACTTTCCATACCATCCCTTCCAGCCCTGCCAATCTCTTGAACATATTGTTCAATGGATGAGGGAAGATGCATATGAATTACTGTGCGAATATTCTGTTTATTAACTCCCATACCAAAGGCATTTGTAGCACAAATAAATGGAATTTCGTTGTTTAAAAACTGATACTGGACTAAAATACGATCTTCTTTAGTCATACCACCATGATAAAAAGCAGCATTGAATCCCATTACATTCATTTTCTCGGATAAACGCAAGGCATCATTCCTTGTGGCAGTATAAATAATTCCAGGATGTTCCACGGTTGAAAGAAATTCGAAAAAGTTCTCTTCTTTCTCTTTTGTATTTTCTGCTTGGTTAATATTCATTCGAATATTTTTTCTATTGACAGAAAATCGATGAATGGTTGGGTTTTTCATCCCAAGCTCCATTATGATATCTTTTTCCACTTGAGGTGTCGCTGTTGCCGTTAAAGCTAAACAGGGTGGTGACCCTAATAAGGCACGCACCTCTTTCAATCTGAGATAATCTGTTCGAAACTCATGACCCCATTGAGAAATACAGTGGGCTTCATCTACAACAAATAAACCTACTGGTAAGGACTTTAAACGTTTTTTTATATATTCATTACCCAACATTTCCGGAGATATAAACAGCATCGATTGATTTGTCAATTCTTTTAATACACGAGTTCTTTCTTCGAAAGACAGAAGACTATTTATTTGAACCGCAGACTTATCACCATATGCCCTAAGTTGATGAACTTGGTCTTCCATTAAGGACAAAAGCGGTGACACAATGATTGTTATCCCATCAATAAGTTTGGATGGAAACTGATAACATAAGGTTTTCCCTCCCCCTGTCGGGATGATCGCAACCACGTCTTTCCTTTCTAAAACAGATTGGATAATGTCCCTTTGACCAGTTCGAAAGCTTTTAAACCCAATTTTATCATGCAATAAACGCTCCAATTTATCCATTGGGATTCAACTCCTGATACTTTGTAAGTGCTAACCGTATTTGAAAATAACTAATCTCTGAACCAAGCGCTTCTTTAATTATCCTTAAACGTTTTGTTTTCAGCTGATTAGCAATAGATAATACGTTTGTTAATTCTTCTTCGGATAAATATGATATAACAGGAAAATTTTTATCATTCAACGCTAATTCAACAAGATGATCTTCAATTGTACTGCGTTTCAACCCCCGTTTCGTAATGATCTCCTCCATGGAAAACCCTTCATCTAATAACAGTTTTGTATGTTGTGCAGATCCTGTAATTAAATCTACTCCTCTTGATTTATCCAAAAAGTGTCTCATTACACTATCCTCTTCCGCCGTTTCTTCTATATTTTGTAGCCAACGGTGAAGTAAAGACTGGAAAACAAGTCTTGTGTATACGTGATCATTTTTAAATCTATCTTTTAATTGATGAAATGTTTTACCAGTACCCTTCGGAGTTGTAAATCGATTTACAATTAGCTCCGCCTCTGAATCGGAAAGTTGTTGAAGAAAGTGATAGATTTCATCATGTAACTTTTCACACAAAATTTCTAATGGAACATTTACAGATTTCAAAAAATTCTTAACCCATTGCTGCGTTTCCACTTCATATGAAACAGGTATGAATGTTCGGTTACCACTCATTAAATAGGTTATCGATTGAATGGACAAAGATAATTTCCCCCAAAACAAAGGGGCCCTGTCTGTCCATTCGAACATTGCACCGTTATAACCTTGTGGAATGTAATAACAATTGTTTAATTGATTCAACACTTCCATACCACTTCTCGTAAGACGAATATTTTTACCAGCTGATTCTACCATATCCGTTTTAAAATAGTAATCAAGAATTTTAGTGAAAGTTTCCTTCTCTAAATCATTTTGAGAGCATACAATCGTCTGAAGATTAAATAAATGAGTGTCTTGAAGTGTTTGTGCAGATCGTTTTCCTTTTATCAAGTGATAAACTCCACTAGATGTCCTTTGTCCATTAAATCGTTCAATGACGGTTAAAATAATCCAATCAAGACAATTCATAACTTTTCCCCTACATTCATCTAAGTATTGTTTCTATCCCATTATAAGGCACTTAACGTATTCAATCTATTAGAAATCCTTTACTGATAAGCATTCTCATTCATTTTAACTATTGAAAAAGTAAATGAGAGCATTTACAATAAATATGTAAGAACATCTTTCACATAAATAATTAAGACGTTCTTCAATAAGTAACCCTTTATACATAAAAAGAGATTAATAAAGGGATTCTATATTTAATTCAATGGGAGGTTTTTGTTATGGCAAAGTACACAATCGTAGACAAAGACACTTGTATCGCCTGTGGTGCCTGTGGTGCTGCAGCACCGGATATTTATGATTACGATGATGACGGTATCGCATGGGTAATTCTTGATGATAACCAGGGTACGGAAGCGGTTCCAGAAGAGCTTTATGAAGACATGGAAGATGCATTAGATGGCTGTCCTACAGACTCCATTAAAATTGCCGATGAACCGTTTGATGGGGATGCCTTAAAGTTTGAATAAATATTTAAACCACCGAGAATTCTCGGTGGTTTTCCCTGTAATTCAGATTCTATATCATAAAGTCTGTTTTGATAATAATTCTATCCTTCTTTACTTCCACCAACTGTTCCCCTTCCCATTTTTTCAGTTGCCTACTGACAGTTTCCCGTGTTGATCCAATAATATTACCTAATTCCTGATGTGTTAGCCGGATCGTATTCCCTTGTGTTTCCTGAAGATGTGCAATGGCACCTTTTAATCTTGCCTCCACATTTAAGGATAAAATCTCATTTAATTTTTTTTGTAAGAAAACAATTTTTTTATTCATCACCTGAATGATTCTAAAAGAAAGCTCTGGATGTGTTTTTATTAAATGGTTAAATGCATCAATTGGAATAGACAATAACACTACATCTTTTTTTGCTTTTGCGGTCCCTGGATAAGGCGATTGGTCAAAAAAACCAGAATGGGGAAATATCTCTCCTTCTCCTAACACGTTAATTAAACTTTCTTCCCCAGTTTCTGTTAGTTTACTTATTAGAATGGTGCCTTCTCCAAGAACATAAATCGAAGTTCTTGGGTCCCCTTCCCAAAATAAAACTTCTTTATCTTTTAATTTCTTTACCGTACTCATTTCAATAATTGGTGACAACTCTTCATTTGACAATCCTTCAAAGAAAGACATTTCCTTCAAGTGCTTTTTCCAATTTTTCAAAACCTCACCCCCAAAAACATATACTAATACAGTATCTGATCCATTTTTATAATCATAACTCATTTAAGTGAAAAATATAATGGGACAAGCAAAATCCAATCGAAGGAGTGGAGGATTTCCTTAACAAGTGGGAGCTCTGTTATAGGTTCCTATATCTTTAATCCTTCCAAGGCTAATAGGACATTGTTTGACCAAATTTCTCCATAAGCCCGAAACGGTAATGGATTTGTACCAACCCCAACTTCAATAGTAAACCCCGGTCTTCCTGTCTCTTGAATAAACCAATCTTTATACCCTCCATCGCTATCGGCTGTCCTGATCGGGACGTATGAACTTTTATATGACAGTCGATGAACCATCTCTTTACTACTTTCCGGTTCTAAGTTTCTATACCCCCAATAAATCAACTGTCCTTGCGAATGAAAAGCTAAAACATGAGAAAACTTTCTGGACATTGTTAATGTATAAACTGCCTGTGCCTCAGGTTCTGTTAAAGGGCCCGTTCCACTGTAATGTCTTGGCCAAGGCTGTTGAGGACTTTCATCTGCTTCCTTTTTCCAACCAGCTGGCCACTGATGATTTAAATCCACTCCACGGATATTGGCTGACCAATGATCAAATGAAGGTGAGTCCTTATTTGTTTTATTAATAAAGTCATAATACGGATGAGCTGGATAATTTCCTTGCTGAACTAACGTAATCCCATCTGGATTAACCATTGGGACAATATATAACGTCACTTCCTGAAGAAGGTCTCTCACATTCTCCCCATAAAATAATGTATTATGAACAGACGATTCCACTAATTGATCCACCCAATCGCAAAGGAACTTGCTTGTCATCCATTCGTTTGCATGCCAGCCCCCAGAATAAAAAACTTCCTTTTTTCCTTCCCCAATTTTTATTAAATAAATTGGTTTGCCTAATACTGAATTACCAATAACAGATACTCCTTGTACGTTCCCATCCCATTGAATAATGTATTTTTGTACATCTTCTAATGAAAATTCTTTCACACACTCTCCCGGACGTTCTACCCTTTCCCCCATAAAACCAGTAGGTATAATTAAATCATCACCTGGCTGTATATATGCATGTTCTCCCTGAATTTTCGGATTATAATCTAAAATATCTTTTACGTAAATATGATGATTAAAAGCTACTTTATGAAGTGTATCTTCCTCTTTAACTTTGTATTGTCGCATAGACACCCACCTTCCCCTCTTCTATACTATGTAAGAACAACCAACGAAATGATATGGACTAGACTGTTTAAAATACCATTTCAATTTTCTGCATCAGGGAATAGTGGGAATGTGAAAAACAATGTAAGGATTGTTTTTCTAAGATTTTCTGTCATAATCTATGATAGATTATCCATTAACACTTTTAAAGTGACAGTATATGTTCTCAATTAATGTGTACAACACATAATTTTTTATATTTATTAAATTGAATTCTTTTCTTTATGTATGTTAAAGTTGTAACTAGTCTAGTTGATATCCCTTTACGGGAAGAAAGGTGGAAGTAGTAATGAGTTTTATAAGGAGATTTTTGCTTACGACATCAATCGTAGCAATACTGGCACTTGCCGCTTGTGGTGGAGACGAGCAAGGAGATTCAGAAGATAATAGTCAAGCAGGTATATCCGAAGGGGAAACTGCTGCAACGGTTAATGGAGAGAATATTTATTTAAATGAGCTAGATCAACAGCTTAATCAGATAAAAGAACTCTATGCCCAACAAGGCTTAGATCTTGAAGCAGAGGAAAATGCTGAAATGCTTCAAGAATTAAGAAGAGGAATTCTTGATGAGATGGTTCAGGATAAAATTCTGATTCAGGAAGCTAACAATCAAAACATCGAACCGACAGAAGAAGAAATCGATGTTGCCATTGAACAAGTAATGGGACAATACCAGATGACAGAGGAAGAACTTCAAGAGGTACTCGACCTGCAAAATTACACACAGGAAATGTTTCGAAGTGATATCAAAGATCAGTTGAAGATACAACAACTTCTTACTTTAGAGCATTTGGATTCTTCCCAGTTAGAAGTATCCGATGACGAACTTAGAGATTATTATGATGAGATAGTTGCACAATACGGAGAAGAAGTGGGAGAATACGAAGAACTTCAAGTGGAATTAGAAGAAAGCTTTTTACGGGAAAGATACTTAGAAAATCTCACCGAAAATGCAGAATTAGAGATTTTCATTTAAGGAAACAAGCACAAGCCGCTGGTTTGTGCTTGTTTTTTTTAGAACATAGTGTTAATTATTCAAGAATATCCTTTCCCCGTTCATAAAGGATATCCTCACGGCCTGATCGATAATTTATGACTCTTGCTGCAGCAAAAAGAAAATCGGAGAGTCTATTTAAGTATTGGATTGCTACTGGTGGAAGTGTCTCCTTTTCATCAATTGCGATTACCTTTCGCTCAGCCCTTCTGGCAATGGTTCTGCAAATATGTAGATAGGCGGAACCCTTTTCTCCACCAGGGAGAATAAACTGCTTTAATGGAGGAACTTCTGCCCAAAGATAATCAATTCTTGTTTCCAAATACGGAACATAATCTTCTTTAGAAGCCCACTTACCGTTTCCAGTAACATTCGCTAAATCCCCACCTAAATCAAATAACTCATGTTGAATCTTAAGTAAATCATCTTTCAGATCAGAGAACTTTTCCTCTGTCAAATATGATAAAGCTATTCCAATAAAACTATTCAACTCATCAATTGTTCCATACGCCTCTACTCTCTCGTGGGTTTTCCTCACTCTCTTCCCCACTAATTGTGTATCCCCTTTGTCACCTTTCTTTGTATAGATTTTCATGTAATTAAACTCCTCCTATCCCTTTCCTAGTATCAATACACTTTGGAAGTAGCGGATGCATCGTCAGTTCTAAATATTGTATCATATATACATCCCTTTTGTTCTGCTGCGGAAACGTCCAAAAACAATTTAACATGGAATGAGACCGATCTTCATTGTTTCCTGGAATAAGGAAAAGTAAAATAGTAAATAGAAAGGGGATGTAATAGATGAGTGTAAACGAACATAAACAAGAAGCACCGTCATCTGTATCATGTATGGTGCTAACAGTATCTGATACTCGTAACATGGAAAATGACAAGAGCGGACTTTTGATGAAAACGCTACTTAAAAAAGCAGGACACTCTGTTGTTCAACACCGAATTGTAAAAGATGACTACACAGAAATTCAAGCTTGTATACGTGAGGCAGAACAAAATTCTGCCATTGAAGCATTATTGATTAACGGAGGTACGGGAATAACATTTCGCGATACTACATATGAAGCTGTTTCTAGTATGTTGGATAAGGAGCTTCCTGGGTTTGGGGAACTTTTCCGGTATTTAAGTTATACAAAAGATATTGGTCCTGCAGCCATGTTGAGTCGTGCCATTGCAGGTGTCCGCAGTACAACAGCCATCTTTTCAACCCCTGGCTCACAGGGGGCTGTAAAACTTGCAATGGAGGAGTTAATCGTACCTGAATTATCGCATGTTATGAGGGAAATTTATAAAGACTTACACTGGAATGGAATGGGAGAATAAGAATTTTGAACAACCTTGATAAGAAAAGTGCAAGCGCCTAGGCTCACGAGCGTAGGGCAGTGCCTCTTCCTCTACAAGTATCGCTCTGAAGAATATCCGTCCATCGAGCAGGACGCCACGTCCTGTGGCATGCCCGATATTAGGACGTCCTGTCCGTTGAGGCAACTCGATGCATATTCGCGAAGTAAACGCTCGTTGGACAGCGAATTCGAAGAAGTAGCTAGAAGTCCGCTCTTTGACTTCGGTTGTCGCTTCCGAAGTGCCCCGCAGCGAGTAGGCGATGGAACTAGACAATAAGAAAAGTGCATTCGCCTAAGATCACGAGCGTAGGGCAGTGGAGGAATGACAACAGAAGTCCGCTCTTTGACTTCGGTTGTCGCTTCCGAAGTGCCCCGCAGTGAGTAGGCGATGGAACTAGACAATGCCCGAATGTGCTAAAACTATTACGCCTATCTATTAAAAAAAGAGTTCTAATTACGGTATATTTACCGATATTAGACTCTTTTTTATCAAGACAACTAGATAATAATCTTTGTTTCCTGTGAAACAAGATATTTCTTGAAATTGAGACAATTTTACGATGAAACATAAGGTAAATAGACAGAAAATGTCGTACCTTCATTTACTTTGCTGTGTGCTGAAATTCTGCCATTATGTGCTTCGACAATATTCTTCACAATCGCCAAGCCCAATCCAGTACCTGATCTCCCCCTTGTCCGGGCTTTATCAGCTTTATAAAACCGTTCAAATACAAACGGGAGATCCTCTTCTGGTATTCCGGATCCTGTATCTTGAATATCAATTCTCACGCCGTCCTGGTAAGATTCAACACGGAGCGTAACACTACCGTCCTCAGAAGTATGACGAAGTGCATTGTCTATAAGATTAGTCAATACTTGCTCAATACGGTCCCCATCAGCGTAGACAGCAGCTTCAAGTTCATTAATTTCATCGATTAGCTGAATACCATGTTCCTTTGAGACACCTTGAAACTTCCGAAGAACCCGATGACAAAAATCGGGAAAATTAATGGCTTCTATATTTAACTGAATATGTCCCGCTTCCATACGGGCTAAATCTAGAAATTCATTTACCAACCTGCCCATTCTCAAGGACTCGTCATAAATAATTTGGACTAGTTCCACTTTTTCTTCTTCTGTTTCAGCAATTCCGTCAATGATCGCCTCACTATATCCTTGAAGCATAGAGATAGGTGTCCGCAGTTCATGGGAAACATTAGCAATAAAGTCTTTCCTGAGTTTATCGTGGAGTCTTTCCTCTGTCATATCACGTAGAACAGCAACAGCACCACGGACATCATGCTGTCCATATAAAGGTGTCATCAAAATGACCCAACTTCGGCCCTGTACATCCACTTCACCCATTTGTTCCTTTTCTTCTCTTACTACTTTCTCAAATAATTCTTCCAGTTCCTTCGGTAAACTACCTGATTCTTCCACTTCATAGCCTTGCTCATACAACCAGGCACTGATAAATTCTGTTGCCGGTGGATTCGTTACCATTACAGAACCCTCTCGATCTAACGTTATTACACCATCTGCCATGGAACTTAAGATCCGAGAAAGTTGTTCTTTTTCCTGATTAAGTGCAGTTAAGTTTGTATTAAGTGCCCTAGCCATTCGATTGAAGGCAATGGCAAGTAATCCAATTTCGTCATTAGTCAAAATGGGAACTTTCATATCAAAATTACCTTTGGCTACCTCAAGGGAGGCTTTCCGCATTTTCCGAAGGGGAGCAGTGATTCTCGTTGTTAAAAAGAATGCGAATATTGTTGTTAAAACAATAGCAATTCCAGCAGATAAATAAATAATATGTTGAGTTTGTCTGGATGCGCCTTCTAAAATTTCCAAAGATTGATATAAATATAAAGCGCCTGTTTGATTGGGAGATAACTCTATCGGCATTCCAAGAACCATAAATGAATCTGAGACCTCTTGTCCATTCAGGGGAAAAGTATAATCCCCTTGAGTAACTACCGTTTTCCCTTCAATCAATACACGCGAAAGATCTCGGTCTTCAAAAAAGACCGAGACGGGCAAGTCATGTTCCAATTCCCCTGTTGCAAACCAGTATTCTTCCTCATTTACAACTACAACTACTTTGGTTGCAAACTGCTCAGAAATATCTTTTGACATGGAAAAAGCCGCTTCTTGAGTATTTTCCCCTTCCAGAAGGGAAGCAATCAAGCCTGCATTATTCATTAATTGACTTTCTGCCTGTTCCGTATGGAATCGTTCAAAGTATTGTAAGAGCATGATGGTGAGAATGGTTAAAACAACAGAAACTAAAAGTAGAATAGTGACCCATAACTTACCTACGACACTACGCCAAAGCAACATTATCCCTTCACTGCCTCGAATTTATAACCGACTCCCCAGACAGTCGAAATCATATTAGCAGCTTCCGGCGAAACTTTATTTAACTTTTCCCTTAGTCGTTTGATATGTGTATCTACCGTTCTTAGATCACCAAAAAACTCATAATTCCAGACATCTTTTAACAGTTGTTCACGGGCAAACACTTTATCTGGAGATAGTGCCAGATAGTGCAACAATTCATATTCTTTCGGTGTTAAGTTAATATGCTTCCCGTCAGCAGTAACACGATGGGCATCATTATCTATTGTTAAGTGTGGAAATACAAGTACGTCTTTTGTCGTTGTTTCCGTCTGCAAAAATTTTGTGGAAGAAGATCTCCGCAATAATGCTTTTACTCGTAGAACAACTTCTCTCGGACTAAAAGGTTTGACAATATAATCATCAGTACCCGCTTCAAACCCTTGAACTCTATTGGCCTCTTCCCCTTTTGCCGTTAACATAATAATCGGGGTAGCCTTATGTTTACGTATTTCCTCACAAACCTCTAATCCATCTATTCCAGGCATCATTAAATCCAGAACTATTAAATCATAATCCACTTCAAGTGCCATGTTAAGTGCTTTTTCACCGTTTTCTGCATCGTCTACATCATAGTCTTCTCTTTCTAAATACATTTTGAGAAGACGGCGAATACGCTCTTCATCATCAACAACTAAGATCTTAGCTTCCTGTGCCATGATAAATCCCCCTCAACCATTTCCATAATAGTGTCTTTTCCAATTTCGACTCTTTTATTCACAATTTATTGTATCATGTCAAAATGAGTTATTGTAATTATATATCAAAATAATAGGTTTTGTTGATCCAGTGTTTTTTTATTCCTATATTAACTCTTCCTCTATACTGGACAATTTAAGCGTATGAATGTAATCCGGCAATGACTAAGTTAACAAAAATTAGGTTGAACATTATTAATGCAAATCCAATTACACAAAGCCATGCACTTTTTTCTCCATGCCATCCCCTCGATAAACGGAGATGTAAATAGGCAGCGTAGAACAGGAATGTAATGAGTGCCCAAACTTCTTTTGGATCCCAACCCCAGAACCTTGTCCAAGCAATCTGTGCCCATATCATTGCAAAGATAAGCCCACCAAGGGTGAATACCGGGAATCCAATTGCTATCGCCCGATAACTTAATTCATCCACTGTTTGAGGATTCACTGCTTTTAGTAATGGCTGAATTGCTCCACCAATTGGCTTTCTAAATAATAAGCGAAGACCAAAATATAATATGAGTCCTCCTAAAATCGACCAAATTACCGTATTTAAATCATTACTTCTAATAATAGCGGGAGTAGCTAAGAACGGATCAAATCCCTCTCCAATTCTTTCCCCCTCATGTGGGCTAATAAGCGGTGGCATCGTATATACCATCTGGGCCTCAATACCTTTTTCATTAATATAATTAAATTCCGCTTCATAGTTTGCTGCACCGAATCCAATACCTAATAGGATATAGGCAATTGTACTCAAAATTGAAAATAAAATAAATTCTAACCACCTTACTTTTTTGGAAGCTTTTGAAAAGTCGATCACCCGAATTAAATAAAGCAGTCCTGCAGCAAAACCAATAGCTAAAATCCCTTGACCTAAGGCCACTGTAATAACATGAATCTTTAACCAATAAGATTGAAGAGCAGGAATTAAAGGCTGAATGTCCCTTGGGAACATGGATGCATAAGCAATAATTAACATAACAATAGGCATCGTAAACAAACCAAGAAAATTATTGCGATACATTGGGTAAATGATCGCAAAAGCGATTGCCATACAAATCCCTAAAAATGTTGTATATTCAAACATATTACTAACCGGGGCATGACCTGATGCAATCCATCTGAAAATAAAATAAAGCAGCGAAGCAACGATTGCTAAGATCGCAGATATATAACCTAACAAACCAGATTTATTTTTTTCTTCCCCTTTTTTATTCTTAAATCTTTTTCCCGTAATGGATACTGCAAAAAAGATCGTTGCTGCCAAGTACAAGAAAAACGCTAACAATAAGAAATTACTACTTACTTGTACTGCTGTCATCTTTTCCCTTCACTCCTTCTACTTCCTCAATTAAATTCCAATCGTCTGTTTGATCCAATGGCATTGGAATAGCCGTATTTTTTGTAATGGTTTCAAAATCTTTTTTTAGACCATGCCAATTCTTATTTGTATGACCTGCAACCCAAATCTCCCCATCTCGATTCTGTAACCAGATGCGCCGGTGATACCAATAAGACCCCTGGACTAAACCTATCATGAAAATTACTCCACCAACGATCAGAATTGGCAGCGTACGGTCTCTTCTGACCGTTAAGGCAGTGACATGATTCATGTCCACATCAATCATTCTGATCCGGTAATTGTTATCTCCATTTAATGCCTCATTTACTTGTACACCTACCAAACTCAATTCTCCCCGATCCGTATCTGGATTCATTTCAGGAGTAAACACTTCGAAAATAATTCTTGGGTTATCGGGTATCCGGTTGAGGGTATCCGGTTCTTTTTGATCATTAATATAAAAATTAGGAAAATACTGAAATATCTCCACACGATATCCGTTTTCAAATTCATACACTAGTTCAGGGTTAAATAAATCTACTGTGAACTGAATATCAGACAGGTCCTCTTCAGATGAATCTTCATTCCTTTGAAGGGTAAAAGTAAACTCTGAGAGTTCATTTAATTTATAGTCCACTTGATAGAGGGAATATCCATCGAAAGTTAACGGATCGTTTACACGGATGTCATACTGCATTATTTCCTCAAATTCAGTACCTAATCCTATTGGTCCCTCATTATTTATACGTTTTAATAGAGTGGCAGAAGTCTGAAACGTTTTAACAACTGGATTTCCCCCAGTACGTTCAAAGGACTCTCGAAATCTTTCATCTTCCTCATCATATAGTTCCACGATAAATTCATCATTTCTCAAGAAATACTCTCCATCAGTTCCCCTAATAACAACTTGCTCCCCTTCTCTCACCCAAATATGTTCGTCTATATACATCTCCGGGAAAAAACGGAGCATGGCACCAATTAGAAATATAATTAAACCAACATGATTTACATAAGGACCCCATCTTGCAAATCTGCCCTTTTCTGCAAGAATATTTCCATCTTCCTTAAAGATTCGATAGTGCTTCTCTTTTAATACCTTTTCTGCTTTCTCAATTGATTTTTCAGGTTCTTCCATTTTTTCTGTCTTGCTAAAAAGCTTTTGTCTACTCAAAAAACCTTTATGCCTAGTAACTCTTTGTGTTTTTAACGCACGGTGAAGTGGGACAACACGGTCTAAACTGCAAATGACTAACGAGATCCCAAGGGATGCGATCAGTAACATATACCACCATGAACTATACATAGTATGCAAACCAAGTTGGTAGTATAGTTTCCCGAGGACACCATATTCCTGTTCGTAGTACGTGCTTGCTCTTTCCCCGGCAGGTATGTACATCTCCTGTGGAAAAATTGTCCCTAGCATTGATGCGAGTAGTATAAGGACAATAATCCATATTCCCACCTTCACAGATGAAAAGAAATTCCATACCTTATCCACAACCGATTTTGAATACGTTTGAGAACGCCTTGCGACACCTTCATATCTCATATCTGCTAACGACTGATTATCGTCCAGCAGTGGTTTACCACATGATTCACATAAATACGTTCCATATGGATTCACATGGCCGCAATCACATTTCACTTTCTCCATATTAATCCCCCATTAATTACTTGGAATAAGCTTTTCTAGTGCTGCAACTACTTGTGTCTCTGATTTCCCCCCAACAGCCCTTTCAATGACAACTCCATTTTCATCAATTAAAAAAGATGTAGGTAGGCTTACAACGCCGTATGCATTACTAACTAGTCTTTGCTCATCTAAATAGAGTGGAAAATTATAATTATATCGCTCCATATGCCTTTCAACTATCCCGGCCCTTTCATTGAAGTTAACCGAAACAATCTCAACACCTTTTTCTTGATATACTGTATAATATTCCGTTAAATACTCCATTTTATCGCGACAGTAAGAGCACCAAGTAGCCCAAAAGTTAACATATACTCCTTTTCCCTGTAGATCAGCCAGTTCTAAATAATTACCATCAAGATCTTCCACAGCAAAGTTAGGAGCAATGTCACCTTGGTCCACGAGTCCACGCTCTTCAGAAAAATGATTATAAAATGTATAGCCAATAGCTATGAACATGACGAGTAAGATGATGGTGCGAATTACAAGCCTTTTCTGTTTCATTCCTTCTCCCCCGTTTTCATTCCTATCAATCCATTTTCATGTTAACACTATCATAGTAATGTTTATATATTTTTAACAGTTTATTTGTGAACATTATGTGACAGCTAATTCCCTGAGTCTTTTCACCTCATGGGGCTTTAATTCTCGAAACTCCCCTGCATTCATCCCTTTCAAATGTAAAAATCCGTACTCCTCCCTTTTTAATTTGATTACAGGATGTCCTATAGCCTCAAACATTCGACGGACTTGCCTGTTACGCCCTTCATGAATTGCAATTTCAACAATCGAGGTTTCCTTTTGTTTATCAGACCGTTTTAATCTCACTTTTGCTGGAGCCGTTTTTCCATCTTCAAGCATAATTCCTTTCTCCAGTTTTTTTAGAGATTCTCTCAAAGGCATTCCTTCTACTTTTGCAATATAAGTTTTATAAATTTTATGTTTTGGATGGGACAATAAGTTGGCAAATTCTCCATCGTTTGTAAGAAGAAGTAAACCTGATGTATCAAAATCTAATCGACCTATTGGATAAATACGGTTCTCTGTTGGAAGAAAGTCAGTAACCACTTTCCTTCCATGTTCATCAGAAACACTGGAAATAACTCCTGTTGGTTTATATAACATAAAATATACTGGTTCTTCTTTGTCTAACGGAACCCCATTAACCACAACTTCATCATGGTTAGGATCCACTTTAGTCCCTAATTCGGTTACTTTTTTCCCATTAACATAAACTTTCCCGTCTATAATTAATTCCTCTGCCTTACGTCTTGATGTTAAACCTGATTGAGCAATAACCTTCTGTAAACGTTCCAAAATGTTCACCTCAGATAGTTTTTTCCTTATATGATCAGTTTGCTGATCAACATTCGTTTTCAAACCCTAATTTTATCTTTTTTTTTATCTACACACAATGAAAAAGCTCGTTTTTTGTAAAACGAGCTTTTTAATAATTATTATACGGTATAAAATTATAAAAATACTAAGGAAACTATGATGATGGATGCAAACACTCCAATGAAATCTGCAATTAACCCTACTTTGAGAGCATCTCCCATTTTTCGGATTCCAACTGCACCGAAATAGACTGTCAGAACATAAAACGTCGTATCTGTACTACCTTGCATCGTCGAGGCTAATCTGCCGATAAAGGAATCCGGCCCATGAGTAGCAATTAAATCACTTGTCATTCCTAATGCACCTGTACCAGACAGTGGTCTTATTAGTGCGAGGGGGACAATATCAGGGGGAATTCCTGCCATTTCTAATACTGGCCTAATTAAGGAAATAAAAAATTCCATAGCCCCTGATTCCCGGAATACAGTAATGGCTACCAACATACCTACTAAATAAGGAATAATGGAAAAAGACATCTTAACGCCTTCTTTCGCACCTTCCACAAATGTTTCATAGGTTGGTACTTTTTTTAACGTACCAGCGATTAATATAAATGCGATGATGCAAGGAATGATCCATATGGAAATAGTTGTTACCCAGGCCATGAGACGTCACGCCCCTCTTTTCATTCTGCGATAATAGAAAAACCTGTCCACTAATACAGCTCCTACAGTAGAACATGCTGTTGCAAGGATAGTAGTCCCAACAATCTCAGTAGGCGATACAGAACCGTATTGTATACGTATTGCAATAACAGTGGTAGGAATTAATGTGATACTCGCAGTATTAATGGCTAGAAGGGTGATCATGGAACGACTGGCTTCGTCTCTTCCTCCATTTAATGTTTTCAATTCTTCCATAGCCTTAATTCCCATTGGAGTAGCAGCATTCCCCAAACCAAACATGTTTGCACTCATGTTAGATAAAATGTAGCCAAGGGCAGGGTGATCTTTTGGTACCTCTGGGAATAACCACCTTGCAATTGGCTGTAATAATCGACTTAACCCCAATAGTAACCCTGACTTCTCTGCAATCCTCATTAGTCCTAACCAAAAAGTCAGCACACTTATCAACCCGATACAGATTGTTACTGCTTCACTTGCCCCCTTAAAAATTGCTTCATTTACTTGATCCATTGTTCCATTTATACCTGCAAAAACTAATCCGATAATAAAGAGGGAAACCCAAATAAGGTTAACCATGTCCCCTCACTCCTGCAGTCATAAACAATTGGTCTACCCATTGTTTCCAAAATGGTGCCTTTTCCTCTTTTTCTTCTATATACTTTAATGGAACAACACCGATCACTTCGTTATTTAATTCTATTTGTAGCGTGCCAATCGGATAAGGGTGACCATCTTCTTCCCAACGGTCATCTGTTGGCGGTTTATATAAGACAAGACGTGTATTTAAATTTTCTGTTTCTTCTTCTGATAATGGATACTCAAATGTATATTCTGCTATGACTTTATTCCGGTAATAGTCATCGTCTACACTCTTAACGATGCCCTCTTGAATTACAGTAAATATTTTAAAATTACTGAAGGCCCACTCATATAGACTTATGTGATCATTCCAGTCACTCGGAGCATTTATTGTTACAGCAATTAAATTAACATCATCTTTTGAGGCTGTAGTTACTAGCGTTCGGTTTGCCCTTTTCGTATAGCCTGTCTTTCCTCCTGTACAATACTCATATAGCTGAGTTAACAGCCTGTTCTTATTATTAAATATCCGATAATTTTCCCCTTCATTTCCCTCTGTTCTATAATGCTTTGTAGAAGTAATCTCCTTATATTCTTCCATTTCCATAGCGTATTTTGTAAGTAATGCCATATCGTAGGCAGTAGAATAGTGTTCTTCATGATCATCAAGACCGTGCGGATTAGCAAATGCAGAATTAAGCATTCCTATTTCTTCTCTTTTTTGATTCATCATCATAACAAAACCTTCGAGACTTCCTCCCACATGTTCTGCAATAGCCACTGCCGCATCATTTCCGGACCGGAGCATTAAACCATATACTAAATCACGGAGTTTTATTTTTTCCCCTGCCACCAAATAAATTGATGAACCCTCTGTTCCTTCTGCATTTTCTGAAATAGTGACCCAATCATCCAATTGCTCAGATTCGATGGCTAAAACAGCAGTCATAATTTTTGTTATACTGGCAATTCTCATTGGAGTGTGTGCATCCTTTTCAAACAAAACTCTACCACTTTCTTCCTCCATTAGAATGGCTCCCCTTCCCGATACACCCCCTGGATAGGTCGCAGCATTTACTTCTTCCTTCTCGACAGGAATGCTTATATAAATTAAACTCGCGGATAAAAAAATAAGCATTATTTTTTTCAGCATATGTATCCTCCACTCTCTACACAGTTGTTTGTACAAGTCTATGCATTGAAAAAAAAAGATATGTCCTAAATAAGAAAAGCGCAAGCGCCTATGGTCACGAGCGTAGGGCAGTGGACGAATGACAACTAGAAGTCCGTCTTTGACTTCAGTTGTCACTTCCGAAGTGCCCCGTAGCGGTTAAGAAGCAACTGAAAAAGTTTAAAACCACCTTTTCAGTTCCTTTTATTTGTATGGCAATGGCTGCGCTCGTCGCTCGCATGATAGGAGAATACCACTCCTATCATGCTTTTTAAAGATTGCGACG